>CANFKD010000006.1 GCA_947447115.1 Caulobacteraceae bacterium | reverse complement strand
GGGTGACAATGGCCCCCTCGCGCGACAGGGCAAAGGCGCAGGCATAGCCAAGGCCCTGTGATGAGGCGCAGACCAGCGCCTTGCGTCCCTCAAGTCCCAAATCCATCAGACAGTTCCCTTCATATAGCGCTGCAATGTCGCAAAGGTGGCGGGGGCATTATCGGCAGAGGCCGCGACCGCCAAGAGGTGGCCATCAGGCCGGACCAGCAGAGCGCCGCTGGCACTGAGGCCCATCGCCGCCGCCCAGTCGCCCGACTTGGCGCTGAAATCGGTGCCTTCGACCAAGATGGTCAACGGAACATCCGAACCCTTGGCCAAGGCCGTCCAAGCGGCGTGATCGGGTCCGGTCAGCAGGGCAAAGCGGTCGGGCTGGCTGAGGCTCAAGGTCGTGCCGCCGTCACCCAAGACCACATGCGGCAGGCGGGCGCCGACGGCGACCTTTTGGGTAAATTCACTGATGGGGAGTTGGTCGTCTTCCTTGAGGGCGTCGCCATAGGCAAAGCCAAGCTGCAGGCGCAGGCTGTCAAAATGGTCCTTCTGGAACATCACCGCCGCATCGACAGCCGCGCGCTTTTCAGGATCGGACAGCCGCTCATAAAAGACCTCGGGCTCGACCGTTGTCCCATAGCCATAGCCCAGCGCCTCGAACAGCATGCGGATCCGCATCGCGTTCATGACGCTTTGGCCCATATTGGCGTCGGCAATGGCGCGGCGCTCTTGGTCATAGCTGTCCAAGATCTCAGGGCTGCCCCAGCCCGCCTCGATGGCCGCGATCTTCCAAGCCAGATTGTCGATATCGCCAATACCGGTGTTGAGCCCTAGCCCACCGGTCGGGGGGAAACGGTGCCCAGCATCACCGACGAGAAACACTTGCCCCTCACGATAGCGCCGCGCCACCTGCGCCGACATGACCCAAGGCCGCTTGCCCTTGATCTGAAGGTCGGGGATGTCTGCACCCACCGCGCTCTGGACCAAGGTGCGGCAGAGGTCATCGCTATAGTCTTCAGGCCGATCCTCTGGGCTGCAGGGGGTCATCATCACCCAGGTCTTGCCAATATCGTAGGCGATCAAGACGCCATTGGGTCCGGGACCGAAGAGGAAATAGAGGATGGCGGGACGGTCGCCGACCTGAGCCCGCAGATCGGCCTCAAAATGGATCATCATATTGTTGCCGATGCCGTCCATCCCATCCATGGGAATGCCAAGGCTGTCGCGCACTGGACTTCCGGCCCCGTCGGCGGCGATCAGATAGCGGCTACGGACGCTAAACTCTTCGCCCGTCTCGCGGTCCTTCAAGGTCGAGGTGACGTGACCCTCGCCCCGTTCACAGCCCAGCCACTCAACGCCCTTACGGACCTCAATGGTGGGCTGTTTGGCGACGGCAGCCTCAAGTACGGCTTCAAACTTGGGTTGTTCGATATTGATCAGGGGCCAAGGCGTGACCTCGCGGACCGCCTCGTCCTGCCGTTCATAGGCCATAACCCCGATATCCGGCTTGCTGAGGGTCTCGACAAAGCGGACATAACGTCCCTCTTCGGTTGGCGTCGCCACCGCATGGATCGCGTCCATCGATAGGCCCGCCGCCGCGCAGATCTCCAGCGAGCGGGGATTAAGGGCGTGGGCCTTTGGGGCCTCGAGGCGCGAGGGATATTTCTCGACCAGCAGGACCTTCAGCCCTTGGCGGCCCAGAAGTTGCGCCCCGAGCAGGCCCACCGGACCACCCCCAACGATCAGGATGGGTACGTCAATCACACTCATAGCCGCTGGCCCTCGGTCTTGAATGGTCTTAAGCCATTCCTTATCGTTCCGGCTCACAGTAGGAATTTTATGAGATATATGTCAATTAATCGATTGGCATTATGAGGGTCTCAAATCGGAGTTCTGTTTTTGACCAGCCTTAACCTCTTTACCCGCGAAGCCCGCAACCTCGGCAAGAGCGCTCGCACCAAGGCGCGCTTGATGGACGCCGCCGTCAGCGTCTTTGCGCGCGATGGGTTTGAGGCCGCGTCGGTCAATGAAATCACCCGCGCCGCAGAGGTCGCCAATGGCACCTTCTATGTCTATTTCAAAGACAAGGACGAGATCGCCACGGCGGTCGCTTACCGCATTGCCCATGATGTGGTGCAGCAACTCGATGATGCCATGGTCGGTGTTTCTGATGCGGTTGAACGGGTCAGTTGCGCCACCCGTCGGCTGCTCGATCTTGCCACAAGCACGCCGCAATGGGGTCAGGCCCTGTTCCGCGCCGTCTGGATCTATAATGACCTTCGCGACAGCGTCGTCAGCTATCTGCGTGCCGATTTGGAGCGGGGCGTGGCGCAAGGGGTCTTTACGGTTGAGATCGATGATTTCCTGATCAGCACCTTTTCGGCCATGACCATGTCCACCCTCTTTCGGCGGCTCAACGGCGAGGCCGGTCCGGACGCAGGCTCTCGCGTGGCGCATTTACAGCTGCGTATGCTCGGCGTCGCGCCCGACGTGGCCAAGCGGGTGGCGTTCCAGGCGCTGGAACCGATCACCCTGACCATGCCGGTGATCCCGCGTGAGATGGACCGCAGCAAAAAGAACTGATCGTTAGCGGGGATAGACCGCTAACGACCTACGCTCGGCTATTTGGTCGGAAAGCCGCGACGGGCCAAGAGTGGTTTCACATCGGGATCACGTCCGCGGAAGGCGCGATAGGCCTCTGCCCGGTCGGTCTCGTTACCGGTCTGAAGGACGATGGTCCGGAACCTGTCAGCCACCGCTCGGTCCCACGGCCCGCCCGCCTCGTTAAAGGCGGCCCAGACGTCTGCATCCATGACTTCGGACCACAGATAACTGTAATAGCCTGCCGAATAGCCGTCTGACGTGAACAGGTGATTGAATTGTGGCAATCTGTGCCGCATCACGATCTCCTTGGGCATGCCGATTTCAGCCAAGGTCTCGCGCTCAAACTGGTCGGGATCGCTGACCGGAACGGTGCGATTATGCAACTTCATGTCGACAATGGCGCTGGACAGATATTCGACCGTCGCAAAGCCCTGATTGAAGGTGCTGGAGGCTTGGATCTTGTCGACCAAGGCCTTGGGCATCGGTGCACCGGTCTTATAGTGCAGGGCAAACCGGTTCAGCACTTCAGGGGTCAAGAGCCAGTTTTCATTCACTTGGCTCGGCATCTCGACAAAGTCACGCGGCACCCGCGCTAGGTCCGGATAATAGACATTCTGCAACAGGTAGTGGATGCCATGGCCGAACTCGTGGAACAGGGTGTCGGCATCATCGAGGCCAATCAGGGTCGGGGTGTCGTCGGTTCCGGCCGTGAAATTATTGTTGTTCGAAGCCAGAACTGTTCGCGTGCCGCCCAGGCCCTGCTGGCTGCGATAGGTGGTCATCCAAGCGCCTGACCGTTTTCCGTCACGCGCGAAATTATCCATATAGAGCAGGCCCACCGGGGCACCGGTCTTGAGGTTGGTGACCTCGAAGGTGCGGACCTTCGGTTCGAACACAGGCACCTCGCCCGTATTTTCCTTAAAGCCCAGATCGTAGAGTTGGCCAGCCGACCAGAACATGCCCTCGATCAGCTTGTTGAGTTGAAGATAGGGCTTCACCTCGGCTTCATTGAGGTCGTACTTCGCCTTGCGGACCTTTTCGGCATAGAAGCCATAATCCCAAGGCGAGATGGTGATCTTGGCGGTCTTGCTCGCCTTGGCTTCGGCATCGGCGATCTTTTGCATGTCCGCGACCTCTTCCTTGACGCGGGCCACAGCGGCGGGCCAGACGCGCATCATCAAGTCCATCGCCTTGGATGGGGCCTTGGCCATGGTGTCGGCCATGCGATAGTGGGCGTGGGTCTCAAAGCCGAGCAGAACAGCCCGCTCTTGGCGTAGCTTCAAGATCTCGACGATGGTGGCATTGGTGTCATTGGCATCGCCATTGTCGCCGCGATTGACGAAGGCGCGCCAGACCTTTTCACGAACGGCGCGGTCGATTGCATAGTCCAGAACCGGCTGGACGGCAGAGCGGGTGTTCTTGATTGCATAACGATTGGGCTGACCAGCCGACACGGCCGCAGACTTGAATGAGGCGAGCAGCGCAGGCTCAAGCCCAGCCAAAGAGGCCGCATCATCCACAAAGATCAGGGCCTGCTCGTCACGCACGACCTTGCCGGAAAACTCGGCGAACTTCTGAGCCAGCGCGCTGTTGATTTCCATCAGCCGGGCCTTTTCCGCCCCAGCCAGATTGGCCCCGTTACGCACAAAGCCTTCATAGGACCGCTCGACCAAGCGTAATTGGGCAGGCGTCAGGTTCAGATTGGCCCGGTTGTCGTAAACGGCCTTATAGCGCTGGAACAGCTTAGGATCGAGCATCAGGCCGTCATAGAAGGACGACAGCTTGGGCTCCCATTCCCCTTCAAGCTGGTTGACGCGGTCGTTCGACAGGTTCGAGGTCTGCACGCCCCAAAGCGATTGAAGCCGGTCCATCTTGCTTCCCGCCAACATCATCGGCTCATGGACGTTCTGGAAGGTCGCGGGTGCAGGATTGTCGCGCACGGCCTCAACCTCTTGCTTCATATCGGCCATGGCCTCGGTAAAGGCCGCTGGGAACTGTTCAGCATCGAGCCTGTCCCAAGCGGGGACGCCCTGGAATGGCCCAGTCCACTCAGCGGTCAGCGGATTGGGCGCAGCCTTCGGCGCGGGAGCTTCAGCGACGGTCGGAGCAGTCGTGGTCATGGGCTTTTCCATTGTCGCGCACCCGGCAAGCGCGCTGCTGGCCAAGAGGATTAGAAGGGCGGATTTCATAGGTCGCTCCGGTGCAGTAGGGCGATGTTTGAGGATTGGACTGACCTTAGCAGGCGATAGCCGCTCTGCGTCAGACCAAAATTGCTGCAAGCCGACAGTTTGCCTTGCTCAGGCCCGCCCTGCGTCGCTACGGTCCGGCCTTAACGAGACTTACCCCCCTCACAAGGAACATCCATCAATGGCGATTTCACTCTACGACGTGTCCGTGACCTCATCCCTGCAGGTGCTCGGTGCCGTAACCGGTATTCTGGACCGGGGTATGGCCTTCTGCGTCGACAATAATATCGATCCGAACGAGATGGTTGCCGCGCGCCTCGTCGACGATATGCAGCCCCTGCACTTCCAGATCGTCTCGGTGTTTCACCATTCCTTGGGGGCGATCAACAGCGTCAAGGCTGGCATCGCCACGCCCCCACCGCCCGTTGGTCCGTTCGACTATGCCGGTTTACAAAAGCATGTGGCAGACGCCTTGGCGGGCCTGAAGGCCGTCACCCCCGACGAAATCAACGCGCTCGAAGGCAAGGACGTGACCTTTGAAATGGGCAGCTTCAAACTGCCGTTCGTGGCCGAGGGCTTTTTGATGTCCTTCGCCCTGCCCAACCTGCACTTCCACGCCACCACCACCTACGACATTCTGCGCGCCCGCGGCGTGCCGCTGGGCAAGCGCGACTATCTGGGTCAGATGCGCATGAAGGGCTAATTCGCCCTCCCCTAGGTCAAATCACGCCGCCGAGGATCGCTGGGTCTTCGGCGGCGTTTTTGTGTCAGAGCTGATCCTAACCGCCGCGCGTGTTGATGCGCAGGGCGTCCCAACTGTTATCCGCCGTCCAGCCGCCATCGACGGGCAGGCTAACGCCGTTCACGAAACTGTCCTCCTGCGCCAAGAAGGCAATGCCGGCGGCAACATCTTCGGGCCGGGCAAAGCGGGCCATCGGGACGCGGTTGATGATGTCCTCATCGCCGTAGGCACCAGAGCCTTGATCGGCGACATCCATTTCGGTCTTGATCCAGCCGGGACAGACCGCATTAACTCGCACCCCGCGCCCGCCCCACTCGGCAGCCAAGGTCCGCGTCAGGCCGATCAGGCCATGTTTGGAGGCATTATAGGCGCTGCGATGGATGACGCCGCCAAGGCCAGCGACCGAGGCGACATTGACGATATTGCCGCTTTTGCGCGCCAACATCTGCTTGCCCAAGGCTTGGCTGAGCAGGAAGGGACCTTGCAGATTGATGGCCATCACCTTCTGCCATTGGGCAAGGCTGGTCTCTTCGGCGGGGGAAATCAGGCTGATCCCGGCATTGTTGACCAGTACGTCGGCTGCGCCATAGTCGGCGGCAACGCGGGCCGCTAAGTCGTGTGCGAAAGCCTCTGAAGTGACGTCACCGCAGATGGCTGCAACCTTCAGACCTTCAGCCTGAAGCCGCGCCAGCGGGCCATCGAGAGGCTGTAGATCGGTCATCAGGACCTGATAGCCCTTGCGCCCCAGCAGGGCCGCCGTCGCAAAGCCAACACCCTGGGCAGCGCCCGTCACAACAGCCGTTCTCATCTCGATGGTCCTACGCAAATCAAAATACGGCGCGCACCTTACCAACGCCGTACCGTCGGGGCCAATCGTCTCTTGTCACGGGAGGGCCGGCAAAGCCCCTAGGCGCGGCGCTCGCGCAGGGACAGGACTAAGAACATCAGGCTTAGGACCACAGCGACAGGGCTTGCGAAATGCTCTGGCGGATGATGGCCACCTGCGCCCTTGAGGAACCAGCCATCAAGGCTCATCAGGCCCCGCTCTAGGATCACCAGAACCAGCATCAAGGGCACGAGCGGACGATAGCACAGGCCGATAATGAGCTCACCAATCCCATGCGGGATCTGCAAAGCGCCGAACCAGGCGAACAGAACAAAGATGGTCTGCGCTCGCGTGGATAGGTCCATATGGGCAATCACGCCTGCCCCGCCATCCGGAAGGAAGAAGTGGATGCAGCCCGGAATGATCGACATCCCACCCGTCAGGACGACAAACCAAGCCGACAGGGGCGAGCCGCGATAGTCGCTATTGGTGCTGGGAGGCAAGATAGCCATTGGCGAAACCCTTTCAGTTCACATCAAGGAACGGTATGAAATGTTCCAGCAGCTCTGCCGGGGCATCTTCTTGAATGAAATGGTTGGCCGCCTTAACCGTATGGTGAGCTTGGCCCTTGGCGCCGGGAATATAGCTCTGGGCGAGCCTATCCCAGCCCTTGGATACGGGATCGAGGTCGCCAAACAGGGTCAAGAACGGCTTGTCAAAGCTGGCCAGCCGCGCCCAAGCCTCGCGGTTCAAGGGCACGCCGGGATTGTCTGGCTGCATGGCGATCAAGAGCGGAAACTGGATCAGACCGGACTCATATTCGCTGGTCGGGAACGGCGCATGATAGGCGGCTAGCTCTTCAGCGGTGATCTTGCGCTCCATACCGGCTTCCAGCATGTGCCAAGGAAATTCCGTCGCCTCGCGCATCATGCCGACCCACATCTTCATGAACTCGCCCTCACCCTGTCCTATTGGCAAACCGGTGTTGGAGGCGATGACGCGGGCAAACCGTTCGGGGAACAGGGACACAAGATAGAGCCCGATGGTCCCGCCCCAGTCTTGGCAAAAGAGGGTGACATTGGTGAGGTCTAGACCGACCAGCCACTTGGACATCCAGTCATAGTGCCGCGCCAAGGTATAGTCGCTCTTGGCCGCTGGCTTGTCGGAGCGTCCACAGCCGACCAGATCGACCGCAATCACCCGATGGCCCGTCGCCAAGAGGCCGGGGATCATGTGGCGATAGAGATAGGCCCAGGTCGGATTGCCGTGGATCAGCACGATGGGCTCAGCGTCTCGCGGGCCTTCATCGACATAGTGGATCCGAATATCGCTGCCATCCTCGTCTTGGATGGTCAGATAGTGCGGCTCCCACGGAAAATCCGGCAGGTTGGCAAAACGGTCTTCGGGGGTGCGCAACAGCTTCATGGCGGTGATCTTCCGTCTTGAAATTAGGCCGCAGCGAGCAGCACAGCGATCTGGGCAAAGGCCGCGACCAAAGCGATGACCAGACCGACCCACAGGCGTGGGCTGATCAGGGCCAGCAACATGGGCTGGGTCGGGAAGGAAAAGGTGTTGGGCATGGCCGCAAACTTGAAATCGTGCGCCCCGCCGAACTTTGGATCGGTGACCAGGATCGCAATGTCACGGCGGCTGCGATAGCGCATATAGCCCATCGCGCTCCAGCTCGGATCAGGCTCGGTGCCCCAAGCGTCGAAATAGCCACCGACCTTGCGCGCCATGACCGCCGGATGGCTGGCCCGCGCGAAGATGGCGGGGAAAAACACCTTGGTATAGCCGTCCATCACCTCGCGGGAGGATTTCAGCTCGCCGGTGACCGGGTCCGGCACCTTGCCGGGAGCCAGCTTGACCAGATTGACCATAAAGAACTCGCGGCCATCGTCGGTCTCGAGGAACTTTCGCATGATCGACATGTCATTGCGGTCATTTTCATGGGTCGCCGCCTCAAGCGCCGTCATCAGCGTCTCGACCTCAGCCTTGCTGACCGGCCCGCGCCAATTGACGTACCAAGCCAGAAACAATCCATAGACGGCCAGCGCCACGCCCCAGACCAAAATGCTCATCTCCGACCCCACCCGTTATATTGGCATTCTTAATGACAATTCATTCGTATCAGATTTTGGGCAGGTGTCGAGATGAAAAGAGGGGCAAGAACCCCCTACCCCCGCTGCGCGGGTACTTCCCCCAGAGGGGGAAGCGATGCGGAGCATAAGGGGGCCTTGTTTTGGGCGCACCCCCTCACCCAACCCTCTCCCCCAAGGGGGCGAGGGCTTAGCCGTTCTTAGCCCTCTCCCTGAGGGAGAGGGTTGGGTGAGGGCCTTGTTTGGGAAGACGCTCTCAGGCTTCGCCGGTCGGCGCGTCCTTAGGGGTGATCAGCTTAGCCAACTTGGGCTTGAGCCAAAGTTCGAAATCATCAACCATTTCATAGACCACCGGCACCAGCACCAGCGACAGAATGGTCGAGGTGATCAGGCCTCCGATGACCGCCACAGCCATCGGCTGACGGAACTCCGATCCCTTACCAATCGCCAAGGCCGTGGGCAGCATGCCGACGGCCATAGCCACCGTGGTCATGATGATCGGACGGGCGCGTTCGCGGCAGGCTTCCAATAGAGCATCGCGCTGGCTTGCGCCGGCACGCTCCTGCTCGATGGCATATTCGACTAAAAGGATCGAATTCTTGGCCGCAAGACCCAGAAGCATCAACAGGCCAATCAAAGACGGCAAGCTAATGGCCAGACCCATGAACAGCAGCCCCAAGAAGGCGCCGCCAATCGCGAGCGGCAAAGCCGACAGGATGGTGATGGGCTTAAAGAAGCTGCGGAACAGCAGCACCAGAACGCCATAGATCATGCTGATCCCAGCAAAGATCGCCGCTGCGAGCGCGCCGAACAACTCTTTCATGGCCTCTTGGTCACCGACCTGAGCTTCGGTTACGCCCTTGGGCAAAGACTTCATGGTCGGAAGACCCTCGACCGCCGCGGCACCTTCACCGAGCTGCGCCCCGTTATTGAGATCGGACTCGATGGTGATCTGACGCTTGCGGTTATAGCGGTTGATCTTGGCAGGGCCGGCTTGGAAGGTCACATCGGCGACGGCATCCAGCGGCACAGTCTTACCCGTCACAGTCGGCACCCGAAGAGCCTTGATGGTTTCTAAGTCGCTGCGGCTATCTGTCGCCAGACGGACGCGAATGGGCACCCGGCGCTCGCCATCGTTCAGCTTTGAGACATTCGCATCGATGTCACCGACCGTGGCAACCCGAGCCGCTTGAGCGATCGATTGGGCGGTAACACCAAGCCGGGCCGCCTCAGCAACACGCGGACGAATGACAATTTCTGGGCCACTCGGCGGCGACGAGGGGCGAGGATCGGCGATCACAGTCAGGCCGCGCATTTCCCGCTCGACTTGCAGGGCGGTCCGTTCGAGCAGTTCGCCATCTTCGCCGGTCAGAACGATCGACACATCAGCACCACCGAAATTGCCGAGCATATTGACCCGAGCATCCGGAATCTCACGGACCAGAGGCCGCATGACCTGCTTGATCTGGGTGACGGTCAGGTCGCGTTTCTCATTCAGGACCACCGTGATCGTGGCATCGCGCACGTCCGCAGCATCCCCACCTCCGCCCGGTCCCGTCTGCATTACGCCGGACCCGACCTGCGCAAAGACCATCTTGGTTTCTGGCCGCGCCTTGAAGATCCGCGTGACCTCTTGGACGGTGCGTTCCATATCCACCAAGTTGGCACCGGGAGGACCTTGAACCTTCACATAATAGAAGTTGGCATTGTCGGCGGGCTGGAAGCCTTTGGGCAACAAACCTGTAAGCATGATGCTCAAGACAAAGATCACGCCCCCGATGACGACAGAAATCCAGCGATGGTCCAGCGCCCAGTCGAGGGACTTGCGATAAAAACCGTCAAAGGGCTTGCGCGGCTTGGCATGCATGGTCGGCTTGAGCAGATAGGCCGCCATCACCGGCGTCACGAAGCGCGCGACCACCAGCGAGAACAGCACGGCTACCGAAACGGTGAGACCAAATTCCTTGAAGAACTGGCCTGAAATACCGGGCAGGAACGAGACGGGCGTAAAGACCACCACAATGGCCGCCGTTGTCGCGACCACGGCCAGACCGATAGAGTCCGCCCCTTCCATCGCCGCGCGATAGGGTCTTGCGCCGGCCTGAATCCGCTTTTCGATGTTCTCGATTTCAACAATGGCGTCATCGACCAGAATGCCGATCACCATGGTCAGGGCCAAGAGGGTAACCACGTTCAGGCTAAAGCCCATGATCGCCATGAAGGCAAAGGTCGGGATCAGCGAAAGCGGCATGGCCATGGCCGTGATCATGGTCGAGCGCCATTCCCGCAAGAACAGAAGCACCACCAAGGCAGCGAGGCCCATACCTTCCACCATCGACACAAGGGTGGCGTGATAGCTGTCTCTGGTCTCATCAACGACCGAAAAGATCTTAAAGAACTTGATGTCGCGTCCGGCCTTGGTCTGCTCTTCCTGCAACTTGGCGACCGCAGCAACGACATGGTCTTCGACCTGAACGTCGCTGGATTCCTTGGTCTTCATGACCTCAAAGCCCACCACAGGGCGACCATCGAGGCGCGCTAGACCGCGCGGCTCAGAGGCACCATCGCCGATGTCGGCGACATCCGACAGGCGAACAAAGCGCCCACCGGCAGGGATGGTGATGTTTCGAATAGCCTCGACCGACGTGGCAGCACCCAATACCCGAAGGGTTTGCTCACGAGAGCCTACCCCCGCGCGACCACCGGGGGCGTCGACGTTAAAGGCGGTTAGGGCCTGATTGATCTCCGAACTGGTCAAGCCATAGGCGGCAAGGCGCTGGGGATCGAGGACAATATTGATTTCGCGCGATACCCCGCCGACACGCGCGATCTGCGCCACACCCTTTTCGCTTTGCAAGTGGCGGGTGATGGTATCGTCGATGAACCAGCTCAGCTCGGCTTGGCTCATGCCCGGGGCCGAGACGGCGTAGGACAGGATCGGCGCGGAATCCATCTCGAGCCGCTGAATAATCGGAGAGTCGATTTCACGCGGCAATATGGCTCTGGTCTGATCGACCTTTGAGCGGACCTCATCGGTCTTTTTCTGTAGGTCCTGACCCAGCTCGAAAAAGACCATTGTGGTCGAGACGCCCTGAACCACGGACGAGCGGATGCCGCGAACATTGGATAGCCCGGCCAAGGCATTTTCGATTGGCCGGGTGATCTGGTTTTCCATCTCCGCTGGTGCGGCACCGCTCTGAACCACGGTAATGGCCACCGCAGGGAAGTTCACATCGGGATAGTGTTTGATCGGCAACATGCCATAGGAGAACAGGCCCGCTATGGTCAGGGCGATAAAGACGACCGCAACCGGGATAGGGTTGCGAATGGACCAGGTGGATACGCGAAGCTGCGCCATTAGCGGAGGCTCACCGTGGTGGTCTCAACATAGGGCTTGACCACATCGCCGCTCATCACGAACGAACCTGCGCCCTTGACCACAGTCGCACCGACCGGCGGACCTTCGAGCAGTTCGACAAAGCCACCGCTGCGCTGACCAGCCTTGATCTTGACCTGTTGGACCCTGTTGCCCTCACCGACCACCATCACCGAGGCCCCTTCAGCATCAAAGCGGATCGCCGCTTCGGGAACCACCGTCGCCTTGCGGGTTGCACTATTGAACGCCGCCTGGGCATAGCCGCCCGGACGAAGGTCGTTGGACACAGGCAGAAGAACGCGGATTCGGCCAAGCCGTGACTGAGCATCAATGCGCGGGCTGATCAGGCGCACCTTGCCCTGAACCGTCTTGCCCGAAGGCAGGGTCACTTCAGCCCCATCGCCCACCTGAACCGTCGATAGGCTGCGCTCTGGCACTTCAGCGTCCAATTCGACAAGATTATCGCGAGCAATGCGGAAATAGGTACCGCCGCCGGAGATGTCACCGGGACGCACGGTGCGCTCCAGCACCCGGCCGCCGACGGGCGCGCGAATGGTCATCCGGGCCTGACGGGTCTTGAAATCATTAAGGATCGCGGTTTGAGCCGCCAAGGCTGCTCGGCTGCTCTCAGCTTGAAACTGTCGTTGCTGCAGCTGCTCTTCCGACACCACACCTTGGCCTTGAAGGCCTACAACGCGGTCGGCTTGCAGTTGGGATTGGCGGGCCGCAACGGCCTGCTGGGCCACAAGGGCTGTCTGTTGCTCGATCTGCGCTTGGATCAGCGTGTCGTCCAGTTGCACCAAGGGCTGACCCGCGGCCACCACCGCGCCCTCTTCGACCAAGACCCGCGCCACGCGAAAGCCTGCCAGTTCAGAACCGACCGCCGCCTCTTCGCGCGAGACCAAAACGCCGCTCGCCACCAGACCGCCGGTCAATTCGCGGCTTTCAACCTTGATCACCCGCACCGAGCGCATATCTGCAGGCGCGGTGGCAGCCCCCTCGATCTTGGTCTTGCCAGACGAGCCCTTGCCGCAGGCGGACAGGCCGAAGGCTGAGATGGCCAAGGCCAGAAAAACCGCCGATGTTCGGGCGGTCAGGAGGGGAGATCGTGTCATGGGCAGAGGTCTCATCGGGAGGAACCAGCGGTTTCAGGCGTGGACGGCCAGCCGCCGCCCAAGGCCTTAAAGGCCTGAACGGAGCGCTGAAGGGCGGTGACTTGAGCGGCGGTCATGGCCGATCGGCTCCCCCGCCAGGCGCGCTCGGCGTCCATAGCAGTGGCCAGATCGATCAAACCGGCAGCATATTTCTTTTCGGCGGCAAGATAGGCGGTTCGCCCGCTGGCCTCCCCGGCGGCGAGCAGTCGCACGCGCACGCGATCAGCGGCCAGTCGGGCTAAGGTATTTTCCGTCTCACCAAAGGCGGTCTGGACCGTCTTTTGATAGCCAATCGCCGCCTGCTTGGTGCGGGCATTTTGGACCTTAATCTGCTGAACCAAGCGCGGCAGGTCGAGGATCGGCACCGACATCCCAGCGCTCAAGGACCAGAACGATGTGGTCGAGCCATATTTCGCGGTCTGGGCATCGGACCAGCCCGCTCCGGGCAGCAGGGTAAAGGTCGGGAACAGCGCCATACGGCTCAATGTGCGAAGACCCATCGCGGACCGCAGACGCGCCTCGGACTCGCGCACATCGGGGCGACGCTGAAGCAGGCTGCTCGGCACGGTCATCGGAACCTCTGGAACCGTGCCAAGGGCTGAGGTCAGGACAAGGGATGATGTCGGCTCACTGCCCCGGCCCACCAGAACCAGAAGACTACGCTTGGCGGCCTGAAGCTCGGCCTTGAGCCGCGCCTGCTCGGCCTTGGCTTGGCTGAGATCAGCATTGACCCGCTCAGCGTCCGAACTGGACACGAGGCCACGCTCGGCCTTGGTGACGGCCATTCTATAGAGTGCGTCTTGAATACGGACGGTCTCGTCAGCGTCGGCCAGTTGAATATCGAGGCCGCGAACCTGAAAGACCTGCTGAGCGACATTGGCAGCGAGACTGGCCCGCGCGCCTTCGACCTCAAACCGCGCGGCGGACAGATCGCCATTGGCCTTGCCCCGCGCCACGAGGCTGCGACCAAAGAGGTCCAGTTCCCAGCTGACATCGAAGCTGGCACCAGCGGTCTTGGTCTCGCCGGCCGTGGACAGAAGGGGGGAGCCGCCGCTCAGTTGATCTGTGTCAGACTTACCCGCCTGCCCGCGCAGATTGCCTTGCGGATTAAAGCTAAACAGGGCCGCCGTCCGCAGGGCGCGCGCCTCGACCAGACGTGACTGGGCTAGCTGTGCATCCGGGGCAGAAAGTAAGGCTTGGGTCACCAAGCCTTCGAGCTCGGCGTCGCCATAGAGCGTCCACCACGCGTCAATAGCGGTGGGATCCACAGCGCTGCTCGCATCTGCGCTCTCATAACCAGCTGGAAGTGCGCCTGCCGCCGGAAGGGTTGCGCACCCTCCAAGCAACGGTAGGGCCACAGCCATCATCAAAACCAGACGCTTCATCATACTACCTGTCAGCCGGTCCAACCGCAGGACCTAGGGCCAATTGCTACAAAGGCAATGGCTGTCATCTCGCACATGCGAAATAGAGAGGGTAAACACAAGTGTTTACCAACCCATAAAGGCCCTTAGACCCCTATCCTCCTTCTTAACCACTGTTGATGAGGATTATGTGTCACATGGAAAGCGGGAGACCCCCTCCCGCGTTCCCCGCGAAGGCGGGGACCCAGACCCTTTCACTCAGACGGGAAGCGGCCCGCTGGACCAATGCTTTCGTTGGAATGCGGCGGAGAGTGCGTGGATGACCCCCTCACCCAACCCTCTCCCCCTGAAGGGGGCGAGGGCTAGAACAAATAAGCCCTCTCCCTGTGGGAGAGGGTTGGGTGAGGGCCTTTCTTGTTTTCTTTTACTCATCACGCTCACCGCCTGAGTGAAAGGGTCTGGGTCCCCGCCTTCGCGGGGAACGCGGTAGGAGATGAGGGCCTTGTTTTGCACCCCCATTTGACTCCCCCTCACACGCTGCTAGGCTCAGCTTAACAGTGATAAGTCATGATTGGGGAGACGATCCTATGGGCGCGCAATTGCCTAAGGCCTGCATCATTGGAGCGGGCTGCTCCGGCTTCACCACGGCCAAGCGTCTGAAGGACAGCCATATTCCTTATGACTGCTTTGAGATGTCCGACGATATTGGTGGCAACTGGTACTATAAGAACCCGAACGGCCACTCCGCCTGTTATGAGAGCCTGCATATCGACACCTCCAAATGGCGGCTGGCCTTTGAGGACTATCCTGTGCCGTCCGACTGGCCGGACTTCCCCCATCACGCCCAGCTCTTGGGCTATTTCAAAGACTATGTGGATCATTTTGGTCTGCGCGAGACCATCACCTTCAATACGGCAGTGACCAAGGCCGAGCGCGGTGCAGATGGCCTGTGGGACGTGACCCTCTCGACCGGTGAGACCCGGCGCTATGACGTGCTGATCGTCTGTAACGGCCACCATTGGGACCCGCGCACGCCCGACTATCCGGGAACCTTTGACGGCGTCGCCTTCCACGCCCACGCCTATAGCGATCCGTTCGATCCCTATGACATGCGCGGCAAGAATGTGGTCGTGGTCGGGATGGGCAATTCGGCCATGGATATTGCCTCGGAACTGTCTCAGCGGCCCATCGCCAAGAACCTCTGGGTCGCGGCGCGGCGGGGGGTCTGGGTCCTGCCGAAATATATGAATGGCAGGCCCGCGGATAAGGCGGCCATGCCCTCTTGGATGCCGCGCAAGCTGGGCCTGAATCTGGCCCGCAAGGCGATCAAGAAGGCCATCGGCAATATGGAAGACTATGGCCTGCCCAAGCCCGACCACGAACCCCTGGAGGCTCACCCCTCGGTGTCAGGCGAGTTCTTAACCCGGGCCGGATGCGGTGACATTAAGTTCAAGCCCAACATCAAGGCCTTTGAAGGGGCCAATGTCCGCTTTGAAGATGACAGTGTCGAGCGGATTGATGCGATCATCTATGCCACCGGCTATAAGATCAGCTTCCCCTTCTTCACCGACCCGGCCTTCAAGACTGACGCCGACAACCGCCTGCCCCTGTTCAAGCGCATGGTGCCCGCAGGCACGGCGAACCTGTTCTATATGGGTCTAGCCCAGCCCCTGCCGACCCTGGTCAATTTCGCAGAACAGCAGGCCAAGCTGGTGGCGGCCTATCTGACCGGCCACTATCACCTGCCGTCAGACGCCGAGCAGGTCAGTGTCACGGCCAAGGACGAGGACTTCTATCTGGGCGGCTATTACGCCTCAGCCCGCCACACGATCCAGGTCGATTTTGGTCACTATTGCGCGGACCTGATCAAGGAGATCGAGCGGGGCAAGGCGCGCGCTAAGACGGCAGGCAATCGCTTGCCGGTCGCCGCTAAGGCCGGTCTGGTCGAGGCTTAAGGCGAAGAAGCCCTATCCTCGCGCGTGGTGGTCCTGTTCAGCCAAGAACCGGACCGCCTCGAGCGCGGCCATGCAGCCCATGCCTGCGGCGGTGACGGCTTGGCGATAGATGTCGTCGGTCACGTCACCGCAGGCAAAGACGCCTTCGATCTCGGTCGCGGCAGTGCCCGGCGTCACATCCAGATAGCCCGCACTGTCCATCGCCAACTGGCCCTTGAACAGCTCAGACGATGGCGCATGGCCGATGGCGATGAAGACGCCATCGCAGGCCAGATCGCTGGTCTCATCGGTCTGCAGATTTTTCAGACGCACGCCGGTCACGCCCATCGGATTTTCGCTGCCGACAATCTCGTCGATGGCGCTGTTCCAGACCGTGGCGATCTTGGGGTGTTTCATCAGCCGCTCTTGCAAGATCTTCTCGGCGCGCAGGCTATCGCGGCGATGGACCAGCGTGACCTTGGAGGCGAAGTTGGTCAGGAACAGGGCCTCTTCGACCGCCGTATTGCCGCCGCCGACTACCACGACCTCCTTGCCGCGATAGAAGAACCCGTCACAGGTGGCGCAGGCCGAGACGCCGAAGCCTTGGAACCTCTGCTCGGACGGCAGGCCAAGCCACTTGGCTTGCGCACCCGTCGCGATGATGACGGTTTCTGCCAAATAAACCGTCCCGGAATCGCAGGTCAGCCGGAAGGGACGACTGGAGAGATCGGCGGTCAGGACCATGTCATTGACGAACTCTGTGCCCACATGCTCGGCCTGAGCGCGCATCTGATCCATCAGCCACGGCCCTTGGATCACATCGGCAAAGCCGGGATAGTTTTCGACATCGGTGGTGATGGTCAGCTGTCCGCCCGGTTGTAGGCCTGAAATGAGCACTGGCTCTAATAGCGCGCGCGCGGCATAGATCGCGGCGGTATAGCCTGCGGGTCCGGACCCAATGATAGCGCAGCGAACGGAACGGGGCTCGGACATCAAAAAGACTTTCTATGGACGTGACTTATACGATGGCCTCGCCACCCCTTAACGGTGAGGCTTTTGGACCTTTGACCTATTTAACGATGATTCCGCCGCTGGCCACATGCGGCAGGTCAGTTTGCCCCAGATTGGCCCGGATAGACCGATGCAAAGATCTCGTAAGATCCTCTTTCTCACGGACGCTGGACCGCAGGTGGGCGGCGGCCACGTCATGCGCTGCCTCACCTTGGCGGGGGTGCTGCAGGATTTAGGGGCGAGTTGCGCCTTCATGGCCTCCCCTGCCGTTACGGCTGTCGTTAGAGCCTTCGCCAAACCGGGCATGGAACTGATCCCCTGCACCCCAGAAACCATGGTTGAGGCGGCCTGCAGCGTGTCGAGCGACGCCGTTGTGGTCGACCACTATGGTTTGCAAGCCAGTGACGAGACGCGGCTTCGGGCCGGTCGGCTCCTGATCGCGCTCGATGATGCGCCAGGACGGCCCCACGACTGTGACCTATTAGTGGATAGCGCCATCGATCGCCAGCCTGCCGACTATGAGCCTTGGGTCCCCAAGGGCAGCCAGATCTGGACCGGTCCCAACTTTGCCCTCGTCCGCCCCGAATTTGCCGCCGCGCGTCGCAAGGTGTTGGAACGGCGCGACCGAGACGGAGATGTCCGATCCATTCTGGTCTCGCTTGGCCTGACCGATGTCGGGGGGATCACGGCTGACGTGGTTGAGGCCCTGCTCGCAACCAGGACCGAAGCCCGCATTCTGGCGGTGGTCGGTTCGGCCGCGCCGTCCTTGCCAAGATTGCGCGAGTTAAGCGCCATCCACGCCAATCTGCGCGTCGAGGTGGATGTTAAGGCCATGGCTCCGGTCGTTGGCGAGGCCGATCTTGCCATTGGTGCGGGCGGTTCGAGCACGTGGGAGCGGTGTTGCCTTGGCCTTCCCGGCATCACGTTGGTGCTGGCCGCCAATCAGGCTGACATGGCCGCGCGGCTGGAAACCCACGGCGTGACCAAGACCCTTGATGTGCGCCTGCCTGGCTTTGCAAAACGGCTGACAGAGACCGTAACCGGCCTCGTCAACGACAGTGCAGCGCGCCGTTCTATGTCGGCGAAGGGCAGCCTAATCTGTGATGGTCTGGGCGCAGAGCGGACCGCGCGCAAGATCCTCGGCCTCTAGGCCGGGCTCATCCCGTCGAGAATGGACCAAGCTTCACCCTTTCCTTGATACCACCGCGCACCTACCTCACAATGGAAGAGATAAGGATCGCGAGACCATGACCACAACAATGACAGGCGGATTGGACGGCGTCATCGCCGCCGCAAAGACAGGCCAGCGCGGCTTGCCGCCGGTCCACCTGTGGAATCCGCCCCACTGCGGCGAGATCGACATTGTCATCAAGCGCGATGGTCTGTGGTTTCACGAGGGCACACCCATCGGTCGTGAAGCCTTGGTAAGGCTTTTTTCCACCGTGCTGCGGCTCGATCCAGACGGCTATCATCTGGTCACGCCCGCCGAAAAGATGAAGATCAGGGTCGAGGACGCTCCCTTTATCGCGGTGCGAGTTGATCAGGTCGGTGATGCTCTGCGCTTCTTGACCAATGTCGGCGATGAGGTTGAGGCCGGGCCGGACAATGCCATTCGCGTCCAGTCTGATCCAGAGACCGGCGAGCCTCGCCCCTATCTGCATGTCCGCGGTGGCCTAGAGGCCCGCATCGCCCGCCCGGTCTTTTATGAACTGGTCGAGATGGCCAAGGAACGCCAGACGCCAGAGGGGCTGCGCTATGGTGTCACCTCAAATGGGGCTTGGTTTGATTTGGGACCGGCAGAGGGCTTTGGCGCGTGAACCCAGCCCTCGCCCCCCACCTGCTTCGCGATTGGATTACCAGTCGCCTCGACCCCTTAGACGCCCACGGCGAAAACCGGCCAGAGCGGAAGATGGGCTCGGACTTTGACCTGAACCCAGAAACCCATCCGGGCGATCATGGCGTGGCCGGTTTGGCCCATGCCGCCGTCTTGACACCTCTAATCGAACATGAGGGCGGCATCAGCGTCCTGCTGACCCGGCGCTCTGACAGTTTACGCAAACATACCGGCCAGGTGGCCTTTCCAGGCGGGCGCTGTGATCCGGGCGAGACCCCGGCTCAGACGGCTCTGAGGGAAGCACAAGAAGAGATCGGTCTTGATCCGTCCTTTGTGACCTTGGCGGGGCTTTCGACGCCCTATCGTACCGGGACGGGCTTTCATGTCACGCCGGTGGTTGGCTTTGTGAAGCCCGGTTTCGTCCTGACACCCAATCCAGCCGAGGTGGCCGATGTGTTCGAGACGCCCTTCTCGTTCCTGATGGATCCGCAAAACCACCAGCGCCAACATCGCGACCTGCCCAATGGCGACCGGCGTCATTTCTATGCCATCCCCTATGAGCAGTGGTATATTTGGGGCGCGACGGCAGGCATGCTACGTCAGCTCTATATCCGCCTCTATGGCGAGTCCGAAGGGGCCCTATCCGCATGATCCGCGTGGTTCTGTTTCGACTGCTGCTCGCCGCCCTACCGTTGATTTTTTACAGCCTTTGGCGTCAGATTGCCCTGCGCAGCGGCAAGCCCATGGGCTCGACCCCTTGGGGCTGGCTGATCGGCCTCGGCGCGGTGATATCCGCCCTGTCCTTGATGGCGACGGTCGCGTTCCATCCTGACAATCGCGGCCAGACCTATGTGCCTGCAGAACCGCGCGCTGATGGCGGCGTGGGCGCGGCCCATTTTGACGACAAGAAGACCAAGCCATGAGCTTTGCGCTGGGCCTCAAGCCGTGGATGACCAAGCCAGCGACCAAGGCGGTTCTGGAAGCCCTGATCGCCGAGGGTGGGCCCGATTGCGTGCGCTTTGTCGGCGGCTGTGTGCGCAACGCGATCTTGAACCGCGAGATCGACGATATTGATCTGGCCACCCCCTTGACCCCGCCCTTGGTGGTCAAGGCTCTGGAAGCGGCCGGACTCAAGGCCATTCCGACAGGGATCGAGCATGGTACAGTCACGGCCCTGTCCGATGGCCAGACCTTCGAGATCACCACCCTGCGCAAGGATGTCCAGACCGATGGTCGCCATGCGGTCGTGGTCTTTACCGACGACTGGGCCGAAGATGCGGCACGCCGAGACTTCACCATGAACGCGCTCTATGCGGATGCTTCCGGCGCAGTCTTTGATCCGTCGGGGACCGGTGTTGAGGATGCCCGCGCAGGCCGTCTGGTCTTTGTTGGCGACCCCAAGACCCGCATCGACGAGGACTATCTGCGGATCCTGCGCTTTTTTCGGTTCCTTGCCTGGTACGGCAAGGGCGAGCCCGACCGGACGGCCCTTGCGGCCTGTGAGACCAGACGAGCGCTTCTAGCGGACTGTTCAGCCGAACGGGTCGTCAAAGAAATGCTCAAGCTCTTGGCCGCCGACGATCCGCGCGCCGCACTGAGGTTGATGGCCTCGACGGGTGTGCTGGCGCAGGTCTTGCCGCAGGCCGAAGGGCTGGTGGTGCTGGACCGACTGGTGACCATCGAAGACGAGCAACTGTTCGAAAATGAGCCCCTCCTACGTCTGGCGGCCCTCTTACCGGCTGATCCTGTGGCCGGAGAGGCCATGGGCCGGGCCTTGCGCCTGTCCAATGCTGAGCGCGAGCGGTTGGCGCAGGCTCTGGGCACAGAACCCCGACTGGTCTCATGGATGAGCCCCAAGGCCGCAAGGCAGGCGGTCTATCGGCTGGGCAACGCGGTGTTCCGCGATCGGGTCAAGCTGCACTGGGCCAGAAGCCTGCGTCCCGCCACCACCCCGCAATGGCGCGGTTTGCTGGCTCTGGGCGAAAGCTGGCATGCGCCGGTCATGCCCATCTCTGGCAAGGATGTCGTCGGTTCGGGCGTTCCGGCTGGTCCCTTGGTCGGTGAGGTCCTGCGCGAGGTTGAGGACTGGTGGGTCGATAGCGACTTTATCGATGACAAACTGTCTTTGGTGGAACGCTTGAAATCGGTGGCTCAAGGGCTGGCCTTTTAGGGTCTGAGCCCTTTGACCAATCGCAAGGCTTGACCTGACGCGGCGTCAACCCTCACGCTGTGTCAAAACATAAGGGAGACGCCGCCATGACCGACGCTGCTGCGACGATGAGCCTAGATTTCGACCCGGTTGAACTGCGCAAAAAATACCGCGCGGAACGGGACCGGCGCATCAAGGCCGAGGGCAATGATCAGTACATCAAGATCGAGGCCGAGTTCAGCCACTATCTGGACGATCCCTATGTCGAGCCCGGTTTCGAACGCGCGCCTCTGACCGATGAGATCGAGGTTGCGGTCATTGGCGGCGGCTTTGGCGGGTTGCTGGCGGGCGCAAGGCTGCGCGAAGCAGGCATCGACAATGTTCGCATGATCGAAAAGGGCGGCGACTTTGGCGGCACCTGGTACTGGAACCGCTATCCCGGCGCGGCCTGTGACGTCGAAAGCTATGTCTATCTGCCCCTGCTCGAAGAGGTCGGCTATGTGCCGGTCGAGAAATATACTCGCGCGCCAGAGATCTTGGCCTATTGCCGCATGATCGGTGAGCATTTCGATCTCTATCGCGATGCCTGTTTCCAGACCGAAGTGACCGACGTGACGTGGGATGATGCTGCGTCTCGCTGGATCATCCGGACCAATCGCGGCGACGCCATGAAGGCGCGATTTGTGATCATGGCCAATGGTCCTCTGCACCGGCCCAAGCTGCCCGGAATTGCCGGGGTTGAGACCTTTAAGGGGCACACCTTCCACACCAGCCGCTGGGACTATGACTATACGGGCGGTGATCCGATGGGTGGCCTGACGGGCCTCAAGGGCAAGCGGGTCGGGATCATCGGCACGGGGGCCACCGCCGTTCAGTGCGTGCCCCATCTGGGCGAAGGCGCCGAGCAACTGTTCGTCTTCCAGCGCACCCCCTCATCGATTGATGTGCGCAACAATCGCCCGACCGATCCAGAATGGGCCAACAGCCTTCAGCCCGGCTGGCAACAGCACCGGATGGACAATTTCAACATCCTCGTCTCAGGCGGCTATGCACCAGAAGATCTAGTCTCGGATGGCTGGACCGATATCATCCGCAACATCGGCATCGTCGCGCGCATCCGCAAGGAACAGTCCGCCGATGGCTCGGTCGGCGATCCGGCTGAGTTGCTGCAACTGGCTGATTTCCGCAAGATGGAGCAGATCCGCTCGCGCGTCGATCAGGTCGTGGCCGACAAGGCGACCGCCAACAAGCTCAAGCCTTGGTACAACCAGTTCTGCAAGCGCCCCTGTTTCCACGATGACTATCTGGACACCTTCAATCGGCCCAATGTCACCCTCGTCGACACCCAAGGCAAAGGCGTTCAGCAGATCACCGAGCGCGGCGTGGTGGTCGATGGCGTTGAATATGAATTGGATTGCCTGATCTTCGCGACCGGCTTTGAGGTCGGCACCTCCTATGCCCAACGCGCCGGCTATGAGGTCAAGGGCCGCAGCGGCCAGACCCTGACTCAGAAGTGGGCAGACGGGGTCTCGACCCTGCACGGTATGCATAGCCGCGATTTTCCCAACAACTTCATCTTCGCGATCTCACAATCGGGCTTCACGGTCAGCTATCCGCACATGCTCAATGAGCAGAGCAAGCATGCTGCCTACATCATTGCCGAATGCCAAAGGCGCGGGGTGACGGTGGTGGAAGCCTCCGAAGAGGCCGAGTCGGCCTGGGTCCAGACCATCATCGACTCCGCCATTTCCCGCCAAGAATTCGCTGAGGAATGCACCCCCGGCTATTACAACAACGAAGGTAAACCCTCCGCCCTCGCCGCCCGCAACGGCGCCTATGGCAAGGGCCCCATCGCCTTTGTCAAACTGATCGAGGCCTGGCGGGCCGAGGGGGGATTAGAGGGGTTGGAACTGACGGTGGGATAGGCTCTGTCTTTGGGACTTCCTCGTGCTTCGACAAGCTCAGCATGAGGAAGATTGAGAGAACGGTGCTTTCCATTCATCCTCATCCTGAGCCTGTCGAAGGACGAGGATGATCTCCTCCCTCACCTTCGCGGGGAACGCGGAGGGGTGCTTAGAACGCCGCGATGGTCGTTCTGTGCAGCAAACGGTCATAGCCATCATAGCCGCCGGTCGCGGCATGAAGCACAGAGCGGTTGTCCCACATCAGCAGCGTGCCCTTTTCCCAGCGATGGCGGTACTGGAACGCCTCGCTGCCCTGCCAGCGATAGAGTTCCATCAACAGCGGCATGGCTTCCTCGTCCGCCATGCCCTCAAGCCCGACAATATAGCCAAGACAGCTGAAAAGCCCCAGACGTCCGGTCTCGGGGTGGGCGCGGATCAGGGGGTGACTCTGGCTGGCCTCAGCGGCGCGTGAGGGACGGATATCCATCGAGCGGCGGGCAATATCACCTTCGCCATAGGAGCCTTCAGGCGCATAGGCCTTCTTGGCCGAATGGATCGCCATCTTGCCCTCAAGCTTGGCGCGCATGGCGTCAGGCATGGCGTCCAGCGCGGCATGCTGATTGGAAAAGAGCGTGTCCCCGCCCATTGGCGGGATGGTGATGCCATAGAGGCAGGTCCCCGCAGGGGGGCGGGCCTGAAAGCTCCAGTCACTGTGCCAGTTTTCGGCAAACAGGGGCGAGGTCTCATCCGCCATCCGCTTGACCGCGATCACATGCTTGCGGCCCTCAATCGGCGCGATGAAGGGATCATCGCCAAAGCCGCCAAAGGCGATGGTGAACCGTTCTTGATCATCGTCGCTGATGTCCTGACCGGGAAAGGCCAGCACATGGTGCTCTAGCCAAGCAGCGCGGATGTCCGCGACCTGTTCGGCGCTCAGCGGCTTGGTCAGATCAACACCCGTAACCGTGGCCCCGCAAGCCTGTCCTGACGGTGTCACCGTGATGGTGGATTGGCCCATGGTCGTTCCCTCGGATGTTCTTGTTTGAGCCTATAGTCACGCAAAAGTCGGTGGGGGAAAAGGGTTTCCTTTCGGGGCCATCCTCGTCCTTCGACAGGCTCAGGATGAGGATGAATGGGCGGTGGGTGATCTATCAATCTTCCTCATGCTGAGCCTGTCGAAGCACGAGGAAGCCCCCCACCCTATATCCGTGTTCCCCGCGAAGGCGGGGACCCTGAACCTTTCACTCAGGCGGTCATCGACCCGCTGGATCCCCGCTTTCGCAGGGAACGCGGTTGAGCGTGTGTGGATGCCCCTCACCCAACCCTCTCCCCCTGAAGGGGGCGAGGGCTAGAACCGAGAAGCCCTCTGCCTGTCGGAGAGGGCCTAAGTGAGGGCCTTGTTTTACTGGCTATATTGGAACGTCGCCTCGTCGAGATCGATCTGTGGGAACAGGTCCTTCTCGGCCCAATAGTCTTGGGTGTGCTGCCATTCAGGCTTATCGCCGCGCTTCGGCAGAAGGTGCATGCCGCGCATCAGATAGCCGGGGTTGAAGTCCTCGGGGTCCATCCAAGGCAACATGGGCATGTCCTTGTCTTCCGGCCGCAAGGTCGGGGTGACGGCCTTCACGCCCTTCTGGTCCATGTGGTTGAGCAACCGCGCGACAAAGTCTCCGATCAGATCGGCGCGCAGGGTCCAACTGGCACGGAAATAACCGAACACCCAGATCATGTTGGGTACGCCGGTAAACATCATGCCGCGATAGGTGACGGTCTTGGAAAAGTCCAAGGCCTCGCCATTGATCGAGAAATGGATATCGCCCAGCACGTTCAGATTAAAGCCCGTCGCGGTGATGATGATGTCGGCCTCAAGCTCGGTGCCCGACTTCAGCATTATGCCCTTTTCGGTGAAGCGCTCGATCTCGTCGGTCACGACACTGGCCTTGCCCGAGGCTATGCCTTGGAAAATATCGCCGTCCGGCACAAAGGCGATGCGCTGACGCCAAGGGCGATAGCTCGGCGCAAAGTGCTTTTGCACGGTCTCTTCGGGCAGGAAGGCGCGAACGCCGGAGAGCAGCTCTTCGCGCACCACATCCGGTTCCTCCATGGACCGGCGGGTAAATTCACCCTGATCGAACAGGATCTGGCGGCGGGCAATCTCGTGGATCCACTCTTCCTTGACCTCGAGCTTGCGCAGATTGTCGACCAGGTCATTGCCATTGCGGCCCGGGATGAAATAGGTCGGCGAACGCTGGAGCAGCGTCACATGTTCACAATCGGCGGCAATGGCTGGAACCAGTGTCGCGGCTGTCGCACCAGACCCGATGACCACCACCTTCTTGCCCCTATAGGCAAGGTCTTTGGGCCAGCTTTGGGGATGGATGATCTGGCCCTTATATTGGTCCATGCCCTGCCATTCGGGCGTATAGCCCTCATCGTGGCGGTAATAGCCTTGGCACATCCACAGGAAGTTGGTCGTGAAGACGCGGCTCTCGCCCGTGGTCTTATTGACAGCCGTGATGGTCCAGAGATTGTCCTTGCCCGACCAACTGGCCGACAGGATCTTGTGGCCATATCGGATGTGGCGATCCAGATCGTTCTCTTCGATCACCTCGCCCATATATTTCAGGATCTCTTCGGCCGACGCGATCGGGGTACCGACCCAAGGCTTGAAGCGATAGCCGAAGGTATAGAGGTCACTGTCCGAACGAACGCCCGGATAGGTGTGGGTCAGCCAGGTGCCGCCAAAACTTTCTTGCGTCTCCAGCACCACAAAGCTCTTGCCCGGGCACTGATCCTTGAGGTGATAGGCGCCGCCCACGCCAGAAATGCCCGCCCCGACGATCAGCACATCGAAATGCTCGGTTGCGGTGGTGTCGCTGGACTTTGCCAGTGTTGCGGTGTCGGCCATAGGTCACCTCTCCTGTAATGATTGCTGACATTCTGATTGCTGGAGGCGATCCCCCAGGTTCAGGCGCATTCGTCGCGCGAGCCAACAACTAACCGATGATCATATGCACAAACGCGGCGACGAAAAGCCCCCTTGTGCTTAAGCGTCCAACCGCCGCAGTCGGCACATCTGCCCCCTTGGCGCGCATGGCTTTAGCGTCTTAAGGTATGGATCGGCCCATGGACCCAAGCATCAAGACTTGAGGGGGCTCAAGGGAGACGACCTCATGGGCGAGACCATTTTAGATCCCGCACTGCCGATCATCGATCCGCACCACCATCTGTGGGACCGAACCGCCCTGTTCGCTACCCAGCCGCCGCCCAAACATGAGTTCGAAAGGCTGCTGCGTCTTTCGCCGCGCTATCTGCTCGATGAGTTGCTGGCGGACATGAACCGCGGCCACAATGTCATCGCCACCGTCTATATGGAGTGCGGAGCCATGTACCGCGCGGGCGGGCCATCAGAAATGCGGCCTGTCGGTGAGACCGAGTTCGTCAACGGCTTTGCCGCCATCAGCGCCAGCGGTGTCTATGGTCCGGCCAGGGCCTGCGCGGGCATTGTCGGCCATGCCGATCTGATGCGCGGCGACGGGGCCGCTGCGGTGCTCGAAGCCCATATTGCGGCGGGCGGCGGCCGGTTCCGCGGCATTCGTCACAGCGCCTCATTCGATGCCGACAGCAATGTCCTTGGCCCCCTCGCCCATCGCCCGGCGGGCGTCTATCGCTCGGCAGAGTTTCGCCAAGGGTTCAAACATCTGGCGCGTCTGGGCCTATCGTTCGATGCTTGGCTCTTGGAACCGCAGCTTGGCGATGTGCTTGATCTGGCCAAGACCTTCCCGGACACGGCCATGGTGCTCGACCATGTTGGCACACCGCTGGGCCTCGCCAGCTATCAGGGGCGGCGCGAGGAACGGTTCGACATCTGGAAACAGTCGATCCTAGCCTTGGCGAAGTGCGAGAACCTGTCGGTCAAGGTTGGCGGGTTGGCCATGCCCTTCCCCGGCTTCCCGACCTTCATGGCCCAGCCTCAGGCCTCCTCCGAGACCCTCGCCGACGAATGGCGGCCCTATGTCGAGACCTGTATCGAGGCCTTTGGCGTCGAGCGCTGCATGTTTGAAAGCAACTTCCCGGTCGATCTGGGCACCTGCACCTATGATGTCCTGTGGAACGCCTTCAAACATCTGGCCAAGGGCTATTCAGCGGACGAAAAGACCGCCCTGTTCAGCGGAACGGCCCAGAGGGTCTATCGATTGGACCTCTAGTTTCGGCCTGCCCTTCCGCAAAAAATTTACGCCGTTGTACAAATTCTCTCTCCCCGAAGCCGAGCCAGCCTGATAGCGATGGCACTGGACTCGGGGAGAGTCCCAACGAACAAGAGGTTTGGGATGAAGCGGTTTGGATGGGTCGGCCTTGGGTCGGCGATTGCGGCATTGGTGACAGCCTCAAGCGCGCAGGCCCAAGATGTCGCTGCGGTCTCTTCAGGCGATACGGCCTGGATCTTAGCCTCCACCGCCCTTGTCCTTCTCATGACCTTGCCCGGTCTGGCCCTGTTCTATGGCGGGCTTGTGCGGTCAAAGAACGTGCTGTCGGTGATGGCGCAGTGCGTTGGCATTGCCTGCCTCGCCTCAGTGCTCTGGCTGCTTGGCGGCTATAGCCTGTCCTTCTCCGGCACCCATCCCCTGATTGGTGATCTGGCCAAGTTTGCGCTGAACGCGGTGCCGCGCGACGCTCTAATCGGCACCATTCCCGAGAACGTCTTCTTCTCGTTCCAGATGGCCTTTGCGGTCATTACCCCCGCCCTGATCATCGGCGCGACGGTCGAGCGCATGAAGTTCAGCGCTGTGATGCTCTTTTCCGGTCTCTGGCTGTTGGTCGTCTATGCCCCGGTCTGTCACTGGGTCTGGGGCGGTGGTTGGCTGATGGGACGCAACGTGATGGACTATGCCGGCGGTCTGGTCGTCCATGCCACGGCAGGGGTTTCAGCCCTTTTGCTCGCTTGGAAGCTTGGCCCACGCGATGGCTATCCGCGCGATCTTCACCCCCCACACAATCCCGGCATGACCATGATGGGCGCAGGCCTTCTGTGGGTGGGCTGGTACGGCTTTAACGGCGGCAGCGCACTTGCGGCCAATGCCGATGCGGGTGCAGCCCTTCTGGCCACCCATATGTCCGCCTCGGCGGCGGGTCTGGTCTGGGCCCTGATCGAGTGGAAGCGCTTTGGCCGGGTCAGCATGGTTGGCCTCGTCACCGGCGTGGTTGCAGGCCTCGCCACCGTCACCCCGGCCTCAGGCTTTATCAGCCCACTCGCCGGAGCCGTCCTTGGCGCCGTCGGTAGCTTTGTCTGCTATCATTCGGTGGAACTGGTTCGCCATCGCCTCAAGATCGATGACAGCTTGGACGTCTTCGCCGTACACGGCATTGGCGGGATTGTCGGCACTCTGCTGGTTGCGGTCCTGGCCAGCCCGGCCCTCGGCGGCAAGGGCTATGCCGAAGGGATCGCCATGTCCGATCAGGCCATCACCCAGACCCTCGGCGTTCTGGCCGTCTGCGGCTGGTCCGCCATCTCGACGCTGGTTCTGGTCTGGATTGTGCGCAACACGGTAGGCCTACGGGTTAGTCCCGAGACCATCGATGATGGCCTCGACATGGCAGTCCACGGCGAGAAAGCCTATCGCTCGATCAACTAGGGCCGAGAGGCCAGCGCGATTAAGCGCTGGCCGCCAAGCTTGAGGTTACCCGAGCTGCCGGGAAGATGCGCAGGAAGTTCTCAGCATAGAACTTGGCCCGTACGGATTCGTCTCGAACACCCAGCGACGCCTCAAAGCGCGCGATAGGATCGCGTCCGCCCTCGATATGGGGATAGTCGCTGGAGAACAGATAGAGGTCCGGATTGGACTGATCGATGAAGTTGCCGACCTCTTCAAAGACGAAGGGCGTGAAGGCCATCTGATCGGTCAGTTGCTGCGACGGGATGCGGCTGAGGCCCTGCAGATTGGCGTCATTGCGGCTCCAGTGCTTGACCACCCAGTCCAGACGCCGCAGCAGTTCAGGCACCCAGCCCGCACCAAGCTCAACGCTTGCCCCGCGCAGGGTCGGATGGCGCTGAAACACTCCGTCCAACACCATCATGGTCAAGAAGGCTTCAGGGCCCTCATGCAGCAAGGCAATATCCTTGGTGCGCAGGTTCTCACCGCCGCCCAGCCAATCCTTGGTCGGTGGACGGCCATTGTTCATCCAAGCCTTGGCGAGCTGTAAGGGCGCACCGCCGACATGGAGGAGAAAGGGAATTCCGCTCTCGGCCAACTTGGCCCAGAAGGGATCGAGGTCGACGTGACCGGGCGAGCGGTCACCGCAAGGACGATGGGGAATCCAGACCGCCTCAAGGCCGCTGCGCAGCACATAGTCGAGCTCGGCCATGGCCATCTCGGGATCATCGAGCGGGATCACGGCCACGCCCATCAGCCTTGCGTCAGAACTGCAGAAGTCGGCCATGTGGCGATTGTGGGCCCGCGTCGCGCCATAGCGCAGGCGCGACTCCAGCCGCGAGCTGGCCGAAAAGGGCATGGCGACGCTGTGGGTGGCGAACACCAACTGCTTCTTGAAACCGAGAAGGTCCATGGCCCGGGTGCGGTCGGCGCTATCAAAGGCACCGAGGGCCTGAATTTCCTTCGAGGACTGGATCAGCCGGTCGCCCAGATCGATCTGGGCCTGCACATGCTCAGCACTATGACGCCCGCCTTGGGCCATGATCACCGCGACCTCGTCATCGGTGACGATAGAAGCCGAATAGCTCACCTCTGGGATCTCTTCACGCAGAAGCGGATCGGCGTATTTTTTCAAGAAATCAGGCAGTTCCATGATGTGGCTATCCGCATCATAGATATCCCGCGTTGCCGGAGCGTAGGCCATGTCATCCTCCCTTTGGTCCGCGCAGTGTTTACGTCCAAGGACGCCCCGCGCTGGTTTCTTTATCGACTATGCAGCCCTCTGATGAGGCTGTCACCCTCTAGAGGCTGACGAAGCCTTTCCAGTTGCCCATATATTGAATGAAGCTTGGGCTGAGGCCTTCCTTGGCCAAGTGCTCTTGGCTGACGGGCAAGGCAATCGGGTGGAAGTCGGCATCGGCCTGAACCAGCTTGGGATAGTCGTGATGCAAGATCGCGCCGCGTCCGATCAGCACGAAATCCATACCGGCCTCGAGACAGGCCCGGGCATTTTCCGCCGTCAGGACCTTACCGGCGACGCCCAAACGCACCGAACCGCGATCAAGGCCTGCGAACCAGGCCATCAGGCTGCGGTCCTTGTAGTCTTCCTCAACCGGCAGCTTGAAGACGTCCCACAAGGACATGTCGAGATAGTCAATGTCGCCCGCCGTCATTAGGCTTTGAGCAAAGGACAGGATTTCCGACAGCTTCAAACCGAACCGCTCGGGCGATAGGCGGATGCCGAGATTGAAGTCTGGACGGCAACGGGCGCGGATACCGGCGATGATCTCGCGGATCACTGATGTGCGGTTATCCAAGGAACCGCCGAAGCGGTCGGTGCGTTGGTTGACCTCTGGGCTAAGAAATTGGCAGAGAACATAGCCGTGCGCACCATGTAGCTCGACGCCATCAAAGCCCGCCTTCTCGGCCCGCTCGGCGCCGACAATGAAGGCCTCGATCATCTCTTCGACCTCTGCCGTGGTCATGGCCCGCGCGCGGAACTCTTCATTGGCGGACGGACAGACCGGGGCCTCGCCGATCAGTTCCTTGGGTGAGCGCATACCCGCATGGTGCAGTTGCACGACCGCTAGGCTGTCATTGGCCTTGATCCCCGCCGCCAGCCGCGTCAGGCCGGGCAGATGATCATCAGAAAAGACACCGAGTTGGCCCTCAAAGCCTTGGCCGATCTTTTGGACGTGGGCAGCACAGGTCATGGTCAGGCCAAAGCCGCCCTCCGCCCGCTTGACCAGCCAATGATATTCGTCCTGCGACAGGACCCCGTCGGCGCCGCTCTGCTGATTGGTCAGGGGCGCGAGCATGAAGCGGTTCTTCATGGCCGGGCCACGCTTGAAGGTCATGGGGGCGAACAGGTCAGTGGCAGACATGGGTATCTCCGGCGGCAGTGGGCGATCAATCAAACAATCGTTTGATCCTAATGGCGGCTAGGCTCTAAAACCAGTCCTTAAGTCGTTATCCGCGATCTGTTCAGAGTGTAGCCTACCCATGAAGCCCGAACCTTGGCGCCTCGACCGCGCCGCCTATCCCTTCGCGTTCCAAATCCAGACCCGCTATCGGGATGAGGACAGCCTGCGCCACATCAACAATATGGCCATAGCGGGCTTTTATGATGAGGCGCGCGGCCGGTTCATGAAGCAGATTTTCGAAGATCTAGGGCCTGCGCCTTGGGTTCGGATCGTCACCGCCGATACCCGCGTCAGCTTTCTTGGCGAGGTCTTTCACCCCGACATGCTCGATATTGGCAGCGGCATTACCCGCATTGGCAATGCCTCGATGGAAATCAGCCAAGCCATGTTCCAACAGGGCAAGTGCGTCGGCATCTGCACGACCACCTTTGTCCAAGCCGACGAGAAGGGCTCCAGCCCCCTGTCCGACGGCCTGAGGACCATCTTGCAGACCTATCTCATCACTCAATCTTAGCCTTCAAACCCAACCTTCAGGACCGAAAATGCAAACCCACCGCCTTGGCAAAAGCCCCATCGTTGTTTCGAAGATCTGCATGGGCACCATGACCTTTGGTGCTCAGGCCGACGAGAAAATGTCCCACCGCATCCTCGACATGTCGCTCGATGCGGGCATCAATTTCTTCGACACGGCTGAAAACTATCCCGTCCCGCCCAAGGAAGAATGGGCCGGCACCACCGAAGAGATTGTCGGCCGCTGGATGAAGACCAAGCGCCGCGACGAGGTGCTGATTGCGACCAAGGTCTGCGGCCCAAGCCACGGCTGGCTGAAGGGCTCACAGCGCGCCGGTATGACCGCGCTCGACCGTCACAATATCGTCAGTGCCGTCGAGGCCAGCCTGCGCCGTCTTAACACCGACTATATCGACCTCTATCAGACCCATTGGCCCGACCATGGCGCACGCTATGAAGATGCCCTGCGCGCCCTGGACGATCTGGTCGAAAGCGGCAAGGTGCGGATCATCGGCTGTAGCAACGAGACCAGCTGGGGCCTGATGAAGAGCCTGTCCGTGTCCGAACGCGAGGGTCTGGCCCGCTATGAAACCATCCAGAACAATTTCAGCATGAATAACCGCCGCTTCGAAGACGAGCTGGCGCAGGTCTGTCGTCAAGAGGGCGTCAGCCTGATCCCCTACTCCCCCCTCGCGGGCGGCGTTCTGTCGGGCAAATATAACAATGGCGGCCGTCCCGACGGGGCGCGGTTCTCCAACTATCTCAATATGGGTGGGCGCCAGGCCGCGATGGTCAAGCGCTTCGTCAATGACAAGTCCTTGCTGGCAACCGAGCGTTTCGGGGCCATCGCCCAAGAGGCCGGCATGTCGCTGGTGACCATGGCCACCGCCTGGAGCATGCAGCACGATTTTGTGGCCTCGACCATCGTCGGCGCCACCCACGAAAACCAACTGGCCGAAATCTTCGCGGCCTCCGACCTGATCCTCCCCGACGAGGTGATGAAGAAGATCAACGCGGTCTCGAAAGAGATCCTCTATCCGATGGGGTAGGGGCTTATCCGTTCTAGCCCTTTCCCCCCTTGAGGGGGAGAGGGTTGGGAGAGGGGGGTATGCCCACCCTCCTCTCCACCGCGACCTCCATGCAGACGGTGATCCAGCGGGTCACTTTCCGTCTGAGAGAATGGGTCTGGGTCCCCGCCTTCGCGGGGAACACGGGGTAGAAAACAAGACCCCCTTCGGCCCTTCGGGCCACTTCCCCCAGAGGGGGAAGATCATCGATGCGCAAATCTTCCCCCTCTGGGGGAAGTACCGGCGAAACCGGGGTAGGGGGTTAGCCCACCCTCAAGGAATAAGCAGAACCCGCCCCACAGCTTGGCGGCTCTCAATATAGGCGTGAGCCGCGGCGGCGTCTGAGAGTTTGAACTCTCGGTCGATGACCACTTGGAACGCACCCTTGGCCGCATCATCGATCAGGCCTTGGATCATGTCGTGGGCCCGGTCGGTCATGATCTCCGCGCCGAGGAACACACCGCTGAGCGAGCGATTGCCGCCCATCAGACTGCCGACATCGACCACCATCGGCTCGCGCCCGGCCTGCCCGACCATCGACACCCGGCCACGATAGGCCAGTGATTGGATGGAGCCTTGCAGGGTGGGACCGCCGACACTGTCGACCACCAGATTGACGCCCTTCTTATCGGTCAATTTCATCACCGCTTCGGGCACGGAGTGAGCCGAATAGTTGATGCCGTGATCTAGGCCATAGGCCTTTAGCCGCTCCAAGCGCTCGTCGCTCGACGCGGTGGCCAGAACCGTCGCACCCGCCCGCTTGGCCAGTTGGATGGCGGCAAGGCCAACGCCGCTGGCACCGGCTTGAACCAGAACCGTCTCGCCAGCCTTCAGACGTCCGAACTCGAACAGACAGTCGTGCGCAGTACCGAAGGCCACGGGAATGACTGCGGCCAAGCGCGGATCAAAGCCCTCTGGCACCGGCCAGCAGTTACGCGCGGGAACAGGACGCAGTTCGGCATGGCTGCCAAAGCCGTCGCAGGTGGCGACGATCTGACCGAGTTTGAGATGGTGAACCTCCGAGCCGATAGCCACGATCTCGCCCGAGGCCTGATAGCCGACAATATGGGGATGGGTGACGAGCGGACCGCGCCAGCGATTGAGCGTGTCACCGCCTTCGATACTGACCGCCAAGACCCGAATGACCACGCCCTTGGGATGGCAGACCGGATCGGGCACATCCTCATATTTCAAGACGTCGGGTGAACCATTTTCGTAATAGACGGCGGCCTTCATTGCGCACTCCTGGATCGATTTACGCCACGGTTGGGCGTTCCAGAGGGGATGTTAAACGGTTCGCCGCGCTTGTCAGGCCGAAATCAGAGGCGGAGTCGCAAGGCTCGGCTCTTTGTTGAGAACGCTAGCCAGAGCGCCCAGAAGCCCCTTGGCCGTGATCGGCTTAGCCAAATGCATATCCGCCCCGCAGGCGCGGCTCTGTTCGATGTGCTCGGTGAGGGCATTGGCACTGAACATGATGACCGGCGTGCGTTCCTGCCCGGCCTTTTCCTCAATGTCACGAATGGCGCGGGTTGCCTGCAAGCCGTCCATCACCGGCATCTGCATATCCATCAAAACCGCATCAAAGGGCTGCTCGTAGAAGGCTTGCACAGCCTCTTCGCCGTTCTTGGCCATAACCAGCTGGATATTCAATTGATTGAGGATCAAGCCGACCACCTTGCGGTTCACCGGATGGTCGTCAACCACCAAAATGACCAAGGGTGCGGACTCCATATAGTCCTCAAGACTGGGCTCAACCTGCTCGGGCGGCGCTTCGGTAACGGTAAGGGGCAACAGAATATGGAACTCGGAACCCCTATCCGGCACACTGGTACAGTCGATCTTGCCGCCCATCATGAGGATCAGTTGCTTGACGATGGCCAAGCCCAATCCCGTACCGCCGAACCGGCGCGTTACAGTGTCGTCAGCCTGTTCAAAGGGGTTAAACAGCCGATCGATTTGGGTGGGGTCAAAGCCAATGCCCGTATCTGAAACCGAAATCTCAAAGGCACCGGCCTCATTACGGTTCGCCGTAACCGTGACGTTACCCTCGTCCGTAAACTTCACGGCATTGGCGATCAGGTTGGTTGCGACCTGCTTGAAGCGGGTCAGATCGCCCAAAACCCAGACCTCAATCGCCGGGTCGAGGTGACTGTTGAGGGCGAGGTTCTTTTCGCTGGCAATAATGTTGCTGAGGGCAATGATGGATCGCAAAGCGTCGCCCAAATGGAAGGGTGCCCGCTCTAGGCTCACCCGCCCCGCTTCGATCCGCGCCACGTCAAGCATATCGACCAGTAGCCCTGACAGGGTATCGGCAGAGGATGAAATGGTATCGATCAGGTCTCGGTCGGACTCGGCAAGCTTGGAGCGCGACAGCACGTCTGCGATCGCCACAATGCCGTTGAGCGGGGTGCGGATTTCATGGCCCATGGTGGCCAAGAACCGCGACTTGGCCCGATTGGCCATATCCGCTTCTAAACGCGCGCGGCGAAGCACGCGATTGGTCTGTCTCAGCTTCGCCTCGGAGGCCTTGATCTCGGTGACATTGTCCTGAACGACGAGCACCTTGGCGTGGCCCGCATCCTTCAAGGTATAGGCCCGCAGGCTGAACCACTGGCTCAGCCCCTCGACATTGGCCCTGTATAGCGTGGAGAAACTATCGGCGCGTCCCTCCAGCATGGCCTGCAATTGGCGCCCGACCAGTTGGCCCTTTCGACCTGGAATCCGCCCGGTATGTTCTGACAGATGGTTGCCGAGACGTGTGTTGGTGCGCTTCTCAATGGCCTCAATCCGATCGCGCCAGACGCGGTTGGTGTGGATGAAGTCGCCGCTCGCATCGATGATCCCGATGCGGGAGTCCAGGGCCTCGATTATGCCTTGGGCAAAACGGCGTTGCTCTTCGAGAGCCGATTGCGCGGCATAACTCGCGCTGGCGGATACGAAAGCGTAATAGACGACCCCAATGGCCGCAACAAAGACCATGATCTGATCGGCCCCATGCAGACCGCTCAAAAGGGTGGTCATGCCAATCAATGTCAGACTAGGGGGAACGCCACAAACCAAGGATGCCACCCGTGATCGGGAAGCAAAGGTAACCGAATGAAGCAATTGCCCGGTCAAAATACAGACCGAGGCAAGACAGAAGGTCAAACTTGAGGGCTGCCAATAGAGAAAGGCCAAGAAGGACCAAACAAAGGTCTCAAACAACATCGCCAAGGCCGTAGCCAGACGATATTGACGCGCGTTTTTGTCATTGGCACGAATGGAAACGGAAATACGGTAGGTCAGAAACTGTGCGAGCAAGGCTACAGAGAACCAAACCAGCGATGACCTGAACCCCAGATTCGAAATCGAAAATATGCAGGCCAAAAAGGTGACGACTAAGCGCGCAACCTGCTGACGGACATCATGGTCTATCCAATCAAGCCCAGGATCATCCGATATCCGGTCCCAAATCATTCGAAAAACCTCTGACACAGCGAGACACACTCTCGCGCCATGCATGATCAATTTTTACAACTGTCTGCGGTTTTTCAGTAGTGAATTAAAGTACTAAACGCTAACAAATATCACCACTTAGGATTGCCCCTCGCGCAACACCATTACATCATTGAAATAATGGGATTTTTCAAGAAAGCCCTGTTTCAGATATGGAAATGGCGGCCCAACCTCTTGGACCGCCACCTGGTCATTCAACCCGAGGATTAAAACCGGCGCGCTAGGCCGAGCGACAAGACCCAAGGATCAAGCGTGACCTTGGATTTCAGCGTCCCGCCGTTGATACTGGCATCCGTCTTGAAGAACACCTTCTTGACGTCAGCATTCAGGCTCCAAGGACCAGACAGGGCCACGTCGGTCCCAGCCTGCAAGGCATATCCAATGCCGTTATCCACCTTAACTGAGAAGCCGTTGCGGTCCTTGCCGCTATAGAAAACCATGGCATTGAGGCCCGCGCCGACATAGGGACTGACCCGCGCCTTCGGTTGGAAATGATATTGCAGCGTCACGACGGGGGGCAGCACCCACGTGTCATGGACTGCCGTGGTTCCGCCGGCGCCAACCGCGCTGATCACGTGCTTGGTGGTTCCGAGGATGGCTTCGACCGCCACATGCTCGTTCAAGAAATAGGTAAAGCCTAAGGTCGGCATCACATCGGCTTTGACATCGACATTCAGGCCAGTCGCGGCACCAGCGGCGGTGTCAATGCCACCGGAGGCATCGGGCGAAACATCCGTCACCCGACCCGCAAGGATGAAGGTCCCTGTGGTCTTTGGCGTGAAGTCCTGTGCGGCAGATTGCCCCGCGACACAAAGCATAGTGGTCAGCGCCAATGCAGAAATATTATATTTCATCGTATATTCCCCTTATTTTTGCTTTTGAAGCCTATTAAATTCAGTAAAATCAAATATTAAATAATACTGGTCGCTTCAAACTAATGCATATTCGTCATCATAATGAAATATAGTCAACGACAATAGGATGGGTGCGCCATTATCGCGCATCCATAATGAATTAATAAAGCCTTTGATCACCTCTTATATATCAATAGGTGAATAGAACATTCTGTCTAGCGCCCAGACAGGATCATCCGGGCGGCCTTTTCGGCGATCATCATGGTCGGGGAGTTGGTATTGCCCGAGGTGATAGTCGGCATGATCGAGGCATCGGCAATGCGAAGCCCTTCGATGCCATGGACCCGAAGTTGGTCGTCCACCACCGCCATAGGGTCGCCCCTCAGGCCCATCTTGGCGGTCCCGACCGGATGGAAGATGGTCGTGCCCAGCGACCGAGCGGCGGCCAAGAGGTCGGCGTCTGACTGGGCCTGAGGGCCGGGTCTATGTTCCTGCGGGTTGAACCGCTGCAGGGGGGACTGGGCCACAATCTTGCGCACCAGCCGCAAGGAGTCGATGGCGACCTGCTCATCGTCAGGCGTGGACAGATAGTTGGGTTGGATCAGGGGCGCGTCCTCAGCCCTATCGCTGGCCAGATGGATCGATCCTCGACTGGTCGGACGCAGATTACAGACACTGATGGTGATGGCGCCGAAGGGATGGAGCGGCTCACCGAACCGGTCGAGCGACAGGGGCTGGACGTGGAACTGAACATTGGCCCGTTCCTGATCGGGTGACGATCGGGCAAAGGCCCCCATCTGCGACGGGGCCATCGACATGGGCCCGCGCCGAAACAGGGCATATTCCAGCGCCATCAAGGGCCTGCGCCACAGCGAGCCATAGAGGAGGTTCATGGTCGGCACACCGCTGACCTTGTAATAGGGCCGGATCTGCAGATGGTCTTGCAAGCCCTCCCCCACCCCCGGCAAATGGGCCTTAGTCTCGATACCCAGAGCCTGAAGGCGCGCACCGTCGCCGAGACCAGACAGTTCTAGAAGCTGCGGCGTCCCCACGGCACCGGCGGTCAAAACCACCTCAGCCGACGCCATAGCTTCGAATTCTTGGCCGCCCTTGCTATAGGCCACCCCCACCGCACGGCCCTGCTCGATCAGGACCTTAGTGACCCGAACGCCGGTTTCAAGCTTGAGATTTTGGCGGTGCAGGACCGGCTTTAGAAAGCCCCTCGCCGCACTCCAACGCCGACCGGTCTTCTGGTTGACCTGAAAATAGCCAGCGCCCTCATTATCGCCGCCATTGAAATCCGCCACAGGCGCAATGCCTTCCTCAGCCGCAGCCTCGGCGAAAGCATCCAGAACCTTCCAGCGCATCCGTGGATGCTCGACCCGCCATTCCCCGCCGCTGCTATGGAGCGCACTTGGCGGTTTGATATGGTCCTCTTGGGCCATGAACAGGGGCAAGACATCGTCCCATCCCCAGCCAGTCAGACCCATCGCCTTCCAGCCGTCATAGTCTGCCGCCTGACCACGCATATAGATCATGGCATTGATCGCCGAGCTGCCACCAATGACCTTGCCGCGCGGATAGCTCAGCTTGCGGCCATCCAGTCCGGCAATGGGCTGGGTCTCGAACATCCAGTCGGCGCGTGGATTGCCGATCGAGAACAGATAACCGACCGGGATATGGAACCAGATCCAGTCATCCTTGCCCCCGGCCTCCAGAACCAGCACCCGCTTGGACGGGTCCGCCGATAGCCGGTTGGCGAGCACGCAGCCTGCCGAGCCTGCACCGACAACAATATAATCAAAGCTGTCGGTCATTGGGCCCGGTCTTAACGGTTCAGAACGGCCAGAGCCGTATCGGCCAAGATCTTCACGCCCGTATTGTCGCCATGGGCGTCAGAGGTGCCGATGCCATCCAGATTGCGCTTGAACACGCCCTGAGAGATCGAGGCCAGCCGGAAGATCGAGAATGCCAGATAGAAGTTGAACTCTGGGATCGCGCCTTGCCCGGTGCGGCGGCAATAGGCGGCGACATAGTCCTGTTCCGAGGGAATGCCCGAGGTGGCCAGATCGATGCCGTCAAAGGTGCCCCAGCTCTCAGACCGCGAATGCCACAGGATACAGTTATAGGCCAGATCGGCCAGCGGGTGGCCCAGCGTCGACAGCTCCCAGTCCAGAACCGCAATGATGCGTGGCTCGGTGGGGTGGAACATCACATTCTCAAGCCGGTAGTCCCCGTGCGCGATGGTCACCCGGTCGTCTGCGGGCACCATGGCGGGCAGGGCCTCGATCAAAGCCTCCATAGCCTCGATCCGTTCGGTCTCCGCACCGCGATATTGCTTGGTCCAGCGGCCGATCTGGCGCTCGAAATAGTTGCCGGGACGACCATAGTCAGCCAAGCCGATTTCGTTGGGATCAATGGCGTGCAACTTCACCATCACCGCGCCCAACTCGTCATAGATGGCGGCGCGCTCAGTGGGGGTCATGCCGGGCAGACGGGCATCGCGGAAGATGCGGCCCTCTAGGAAGTCCATCACATAGAAGGTGGCGCCCGCGACGCTGTCATCTTCGCAGAGGGCGCGCATGGTCGGGACGGGAAAGCCAACCTTGCCCAAGGCCGACATGACGCGGAACTCACGGTCCACCTGATGGGCGCTGGCCAGCAACTGCCCCGGCGGCTTCTTGCGCATCACATAGCGCTTGCCGCCCGCCGTCAGCATATAGGTCGGGTTGGAGGCGCCGCCCTGAAACTGGCGCACCGACAGGGGGCCTTGATAGCCCTCGACATTGGCCGCCAGCCAGCGATCCAACGCCGCCTCGTCCAGCCTGTGGGCGGGACGCACATCACCGATGGTCGGTTGTCCTGGATCAGCACTCATGGTTCGGTCTCCCAACAGGTCTTTTCATTGTGTCTACGCCCTTTCCCCAAAGGCGCCCCAAGCAAAATCTTGAGGGTGAGCTATCCGGCCTTGGCCATGCTGGTCTCATACTGATCGGGGTGGATCACATAATAGTCCAGATCGGCGAGCAGCTTGGTCCAGGCCTGATCCATGTCGGCGGTCCAATCGCCAGCCAGCAAGGCCTTTAAGGTCGCCGCGACGGTGGCAAAGAAGATCCGAAACACGACGGGCGGGACATCATAGCCCTCGTGGGTCACGACCTCGCACTGGATCATGGTGCTGGCATATTTGCGCTCGCCGACGAAGTCGAGGATGGCCTCAAAGACCCGCGCCAGCATCTCGCCCTTCACCGCATGGTTGGTATCGCGCCAGAACAGGGCCTCCATCTCAGGATGCTCGGAAAACAGCCGTTCATAGACCAGCGGCGTCAGGTCCTCGCAGCGCTCGGCGGCAAGTTCCAGACTGGCTTCGATCAGGCTCGCACTCATTGGTCAGCCTGCAGCCTGTCCAAAGCGGCGAACCCCAGCAATGGGGGCGACCCAATCGGGGGCATGGTCGGCATAGACCTCGACGCCCGGCTTGACCGTGCTCAAATCATCCAAGGTGCCAGCCTTGACCATAACCATACCCGGCATCAGGTCGATCTTGGAAATAATGGGCGAGCCGCAGTTGGCACAGAAATGGCGATGGACACCCTTGCCGCTGTCACCCTTGTCCTCAAAGACCTTGGTCTCACCGTGCTGAACATAGTCCGCTTCCTGGAGCACCATATTGGTTGAAAAGGCGCTGCCGCTTTGGCGCTGACAGTGGGTGCAGTGGCAGACCGCCGTCACGGTCGGCTCGGCCTTCAATTCATAGCGCACTGCGCCGCACAGGCATCCGCCCTTTCGTCCTGACATGCTCATCACTCCCAGATTCTGTTTTGCTCTTGAACCAAACTCTAGGTCCGATTGGCGCAAAGTCATAGGGGCTCGATCAAACTCTTGACGCGCCGCGCCCCAGACCCGACTAATCGCGTAACCATAAGAGGAAACGACAATGAAGCTGCATAATTCCGTAGGTCCAAACCCGCATGTGGTGCGGATGTTCATGGCCGAAAAGGGCATCACCCTGCCCATCGTTACGGTCGATCTGATGGGCGGTGAAAACCGTCGCCCGCCCTACAACACTGCGGTCAATCCCGCCGGCCAGACGCCTGCGCTAGAATTGGACGATGGCCGCTTTGTCTGCGAAATCACCACCATCTGCGAATATCTCGAAGAGGTGCAGCCCTCCCCCGCCCTGGTCGGCACGACACCAGAAGAGCGCGCCGAGACCCGCATGTGGACGCGCCGCATCGATCTGAATATCTGCGAGCCCATGACCAACGCCTTCCGGGCGGCTGAGGGTCGTCCAATCTTTGAAAAGCGGATCATGCTGGTCGGCCCCAGCGGCGCTGAAGAGTTGAAGGCCATCGCCAAGGATCGCCTCAAATGGTTTGGCGACCAGATGGGGGATCGTCAGTTCGTCTGCGGCGATCGCCTGACGCTGGCCGACATTCTGCTCTACTGTTTCTTGACCTTCGGTGCCGCCGTCGGCCAGCCGCTCGCGACGGAACATGCTTGGACCGCCGCCTGGATCAAGCGCATGGACGCGCGCCCAAGCGCCAAGGCCTAGCCTTCGGTTGAGGGTAAGGGGTTGGCGGCCTTGATCTTCTCGATCACGCCCGACAGCCCCGCCCCGCCGATCTCCTTACCCAGCTTAAAGACCCCGCTGGCCCGGCCACAGAGTTCGCCATCTGCGGTGATCAGACATTGGGCAAAGGCCATATTGCGGGTGATTTTCAGCACCTGCGCGCTACCCTCAACCCAACTGCCGAGCGGGGCTGGCGCCAAGAACTCTTGGCTAAGCTGAACGGTCGGCATGAACCGCCCGCGCATCTTGCTCTGATGGGCAATGGACATGGGCATCAACATGTCTATGAAGGTGGCCAGCATGCCGCCATGACAGATCTGCATAGGGTTGCAGTGGCGCATCTCGACCCGAAAGCCGAGCTTGAGAACCTCACCATGGGCGTTCAGCCACAGGGGCCCATTGGCACCGATAAAGCCAATCTCAATCGGAAAAGCGGCAAAGCCGACCGGGGCGTTAATCTCGTCGAGGGACAGTTTCTGGTTCATGGAGGCAGCGCTATCAGCACTGCCCTTGCGGCGCCTAGTGCAAAAGTTTGATGGCCGTCATATCGCGGACGAGCGCCGAGGCGCCCAGACGAGGCTATCAGGCCTTGGCCCATCAGTTCGGCGGGTTACACCGCTCCAAAAAAGCCGTTGAAGCGGTCAGCATCTCAAGACGGGTTTCGCTGGTGGAGAGCCATTGGTCCTCGCCCTAAATATTATCAATATTTTTCTTACGATCGTCATTCTCTACCCCTTCGGGGGCGGTCTTTTCATCATATTCAATAACGTGTATGAATAATAAATAGACGAAAAATTCAAATATAAAAATCAATAGTTGAAATTTGAAATCTATGAAAATTAACATCCCAAATTTCATAAATATCAAAAATATCAATAAAAATGACCCAGACATTATGTCTATTAATGATTTTAAACTCGAAACAGTAGTTGTTTTTTTGTTATTAATAAATTTGTACAGATAATAATTATTCAATAAAACATACGTAGCAACGCCAAGCTGAACCCGATCAAAATTACTAACACCCACCGCGATTATAGACCAGATGATTAATCCTGGCAAAAATAGCTTTGAATAGACATTTTTCGACAACCCATTGATGCTCGACACGAAAGCCTCCCCTACTCAGCCTGAGTGAGGGAAGACCTCTTTTTAAATCCCGTCAAGATGGTGAAAAATTTAATTATATTTTAGGTAACAAAGGTCTGCTCAAATACTCCAATATGTCAAATTTCTTTGATTTAGCTAATAGAATAACAGGGAAGAATTTATCTCTTAGCGCGCAATAAATGATCAAGTTTAATAAAATGTATAATACATGCTTTGCAGTTACTATATAAATTGCTTTTTTCGTCTCATATAATAATTTTTATCAACATAAAAACTGCGAGGGTAGCCATTAACTTTAATTACGATAGGATATATTTTTCCAACTTGTTTATCCGGAAATGCACTACCAACCGAAATAATTTCTGATTCTAATTTTATTAACGTATAAACATTCTTTCCGGCTAGAAAAATTGCAAATACTGACCATAACGTAATCAAAATCCAGAAAACTAAAGGCCTTGGTTTATCATTTGTCATTGGTTTTAACAACCTCGGCGCGCGAATCTTTTACGCTGACTAAAATTATATAAATTAAACAAAAAGCAAAATTTATTAAAAAAACGGATAATTGATAAATAAATGGTACAAAAACAGATGATCTAAATCTTATAAAAATCATCAATAATAATAACATGACCCCGATATGCATGCTTATATTATGATTTAACAACTTTTTTTGTATATTTAGATCATTATAGAGTGAGATAAAACCTAAATTAGTGTTGGTTATTAAAATAAATGTTCCGACGCCGAACGATTTTTCATCAAAAGCACATATTATAATTGCTGCAAGGGTCCAAACGACCATGCCAATCGGCCATAGTCGCGGAGAAACCTTTTGATGAAACAAGCCCACGATCGACACGAAAGCCTCCCCTACTCCGCCTGAGTAAGAGAAGACCCTCTTCATAATCTCGTCAAGGTCGTTAAAAATAAAATTATCGATAGGGGCGTGATCAGCTATCCGAATAGTTCGGGGCACGCTTTTGCAAGAACGCGGTCATACCTTCGCGCACGTCGGCGGTTTGGGAACAGAGGATCTGGTTACGGTCTTCCATGGCGATGGCCGCTTCGAGACTCTGGGAATCGACGCTCATATTCAGGCACTCTTTGGTCAGGCGAAGGCCAAGAGGCGAGGTTGTGACCATGTCGTCCAGATAGGCCCGCGCCGCCTTGGTCAGGTCGGCATCAGGAACCACTTCGCTGACCAGACCGACCCTCAAGGACCGCTCGGCATTGATGAAGCGCCCGGTCAGCATCAGCTCGGACGCCACCGACACGCCCACCAGGCGCGGCAGGAAATAGGACACACCAATATCGCAGGCCGACAGGCCGATGCGGATAAAGGCGGCATTCATGCGCGCGCTTTCACCGGCGATCCGGATGTCGGAGGCCAGAGCCAGCGCAAAGCCACCGCCGCAGGCTGGCCCCTGAACCAGCGAGATGATCGGCTGCTGACAGCGGCGCATGCGCATGACGATCTCGGAGATGCGGCGCTGACTGAGCAGCCCCGCCGCCGGACCGCGCGGCGCATTATCGTCGGGCCGAGCCTCCATGCTCTCCTTGATGTCGAGCCCGGCGCAAAAGGCCCTGCCCGCCCCCCGAAGCACCACAATGCGGGTCTTACGATCAAAATAGAGACCGCCGAAATAGTCGAGCAGATCATCGACCAT
>CANFKD010000005.1 GCA_947447115.1 Caulobacteraceae bacterium | reverse complement strand
GGGCTCTATATGCAGCCTTCGGACTATGGTGAGGAGCCCTACCCCCTGACCGCGACCCTTCTGGCTGATGGGGTTCAGTGGTCGATCCTGCCCGGCCCGGTTGAGATCCGCTGTCCGGTGCGGGTGTTACAAGGAGGGCAAGACCCCGATGTGCCTTGGGCCCACGCTATGGCCTTGAGCAACGCGCTCCAGAGCCCGGATGTCAGCTTCAACCTGATCAAGGACGGTGACCATCGTCTGTCGCGGCTTGAAGACCTCGAGCAACTCTTAGCCCTGACTGAAGATCTGATGGGGCGTCTCTAGGCGTTTTCGTCGGCCCAGATGGCGTTTAGGCCCTCGCGATAGGTCCGATAGGCCGGTTTCCAGCCCAGTTCCTGCTTGGCCAAGGCGTTGGAGACGCGTTTGTTCTCGGCATAGAAGCGCTGGGCGATGGGGCGCAGGCTGTCGACCGACACTTCAGGCGGTAGGGGCAGGCCTGCGAGGGCCGCGGCGTAGGCAATCACGTCTTGCGGCGGCGCAGGCTCATCATCACACAGATTATAGATGCCGCCCGCGCGGGGCCGGTCGATGGAGGCCGCAAGGCCGCTGGCTATGTCCTCGACATGGATGCGTGAAAAGACTTGCCCGGGCTTGATCACGCGCGAAGCGTTGCCCGCCCTTAACCGGTCAAAGGCCGAGCGGCCGGGGCCATAGATTCCCGGCAGGCGAAAGACGGTGACGCTCAGCCCCATCCCCTGTCCGACCTGCCGCCAATCCTGTTCGGCCCCAACCCGCCGCGCGCCCTCCATAGAGCTGGCTCGCAGCGCAGAGACCTCGAACGCCCAACGCCCTTTTAGGTCGCCGTAAACACCGGTGGTCGACAGATAGCCGATCCAGTCTGGAAAGGCACCGGACTGGGCCAAGGCCGGAACGATCTGCTGTAGGGCAGGGCAGCCCTCTGGTCCCGGCGGTGCGGTGATCAGAACCGCGCGCGCTCGGCCCATGGCGGCGACCATCGCCGCTCGGTCGTCGGGATCGACGGGGGTCATGTCCTGATCTCTCATCAGGTTGGCCTTTTCAGGGGTGCGCGCGGTAGCGGACAGGCTCCAGCCTCGCTGGACCATCCGCCGCGCCAAGGCCTCACCGCTGAACCCCAAACCATAGATGAACAGTTCCGACGCCATCCGGCTTTCCCCTGATCCTTGCCTAAGGGATAGCAGGATGGTGGTGGAGGTCACTGAGTTTTTCTAGAGAACAAGTAACCCCCTACCCCGGCTTTGCCGGTACTTCCCCCAGAGGGGGAAGATTTACGGATGGGTGATCTTCCCCCTCTGGGGGAAGCGATGCGTAGCGTCAAAGGGGGCCTTGTTTTCTTCCTTCCGTTTTCCCCGCGAAGGCGGGGACCCAGACCCTTTCACTCAAACAGGAAACGGCCCACTGGACCCTCGCTTTCGTTGGAACGCAAAGGCCATTGGATGAATACCCCCCACTCCCAACCCTCTCCCCCTCAAGGGGGGAAAGGGCTTTCACTTAACCGCGTCATTGCGGCGCGCTACGCTCGCAATGACGCGGTGAGGTTCTAGGAAACCCCCTACCCCGGCTTTGCCGGTACTTCCCCCAGAGGGGGAAGATTTACGGATGGGTGATCTTCCCCCTCTGGGGGAAGTGGCGCGCAGCGCCGAAGGGGGCCTTGTTTGCCTAACCCAAAAGCTGGCGCATCATGGCCCGCACATCGGCTTCCATCTCTGGACGGGCGAGGGCCAGCGCGATGTTGGCGCGCAGGAGGCCGAGCTTGTCGCCGCAGTCATAGGTCACGCCCTCATATTCCAAGGCGTGGAAGTCCTGACTCTTGAGCAGGGTCAGCATGGAGTCGGTCAGTTGGATCTCGCCGCCCGCGCCCTTGCCCTGTTCAGCCAGCAGGCCAAAGATTTCAGGCTGAAGGATATAGCGGCCTGAAATGAACAGGTTGGAGGGCTCGGTGCCCTTGGCGGGCTTTTCGACCATGCCGGTCATGCGATTGAGACGGCCTGAGGGATTATCCAGCGCGACAATGCCATATTGGTGGGCTTGGCCTTCGGGGCAGGGCTCGACCACGACAATATTGCCACCCTTTTGATTGTAGGCCTCGATGGCTTGGCCGAGCGGTGCCTTGGCCGCGCTCATCACCATGTCGGGCAGCATGACGGCAAACGGCTCGTCACCGATAATGTCACGGGCACACCAGACCGCATGGCCCAGACCCAGCGGGGCCATCTGGCGCACAAAGCTCATCTCGCCGGGCCTCGGCAATTCACCGAGCAACTCGGCCAGAATGTCGAGCTTGCCCTTGGCCTGAAGCTGGGCCTCCAGTTCCACCTGATGGTCGAAATAGTCCTCAATCGCACCCTTTGAGCGGCCCGTGACAAAGACGAAATGCTCGATCCCGGCGGCGCGGCCTTCAGCGATGATGTAGGACAGGATCGGCCGATCAACGACGTTGAGCAGTTCCTTGGGGGTCACCTTGGTGCCCGGAAGGACGCGTGTTCCAAGACCCGCCACGGGCAGAACGGCTTTGCGAACGGGTTTCATAGGCTCTCCGTACCGATGCGGGACCATGATCTGACCCGTTAGGCGTTCTCGTCTTCGTCAAACAGACTAAAGACCCCTTAGCCTTTATTCCACCGTAACCGATTTGGCCAGATTGCGCGGCTGATCGACATCGGCACCCTTCTGGACCGCAACATAGTAGGCCAGCATCTGGATCGGTGCAGACATGACCAGAGGCGTGATCAAGGGATCGCTGCTGGGCGCAATCACGACACGGACCCCAGCAGGCGCATGGGCTGCGCCCTCTTCGTCGGTGAACAGGATGACCCGTCCCCCGCGCGCTATGACCTCAGACATGTTGGAGGCGGTCTTTTCGAAGAAGCTGTCGTGCGGCGCGATGATGATCACGGGTGTGGCCTCGTCCACCAAGGCGATGGGACCGTGTTTCAACTCGCCCGCCGCATAGCCCTCAGCATGGATATAGCTGATTTCTTTGAGCTTTAGCGCACCTTCCATGGCCAGAGGATACATAGGGCCGCGACCCAGATAGAGGACATCTCTGGCCATGGCCGTGTCGATGGCCAGGGCGCGAACGGCCTCTTCGGTCTTGAGGGACGCCGCGATGAGGCGCGGGGCCTCGAGCAAGATCTTGACCAGCTTGGCCTCTTGGCTGGCATCGATGCGGCCGCGTTGCACGGCGGCGGTGACGGCCAGCGCCGTGAGGGCTGTGATCTGGGCCGTAAAGGCCTTGGTCGAGGCCACGCCAATTTCTGGTCCGGCATGGGTCGGCCAGAGGAAGTCGGCCTCTCTGGCCATGGTCGATTCATGGGAATTGACCAGCGCGGCGGTGCGTAGACCAGCGGCCTTACACCAGCGCAAGGCCGCAAGGGTGTCGGCGGTTTCTCCCGATTGCGACACGGCCACAGCGAGGGTCGTGGTCAGGAGGGCCGGGTCGCGATAGCGGAACTCAGAAGCGATCTCGACATCGGTCGGCAGGCCCGCCAATCGCTCAAACAGATAGCGCGCGATCTGGGCCGCATAGGAGGCGGTGCCGCAGGCCACGATCTGAATGCGCTCGACGCTAGCAAAATCGAGACCGGGCGTGGGAATGGTGCGGCTGGTCAGGGCGTCGGTATAGGCCCCCAAGGTTCGCTGGCAGCTTTCAGGCTGTTCATGGATTTCCTTTTCCATGAAGTGCCGGTAGTTGCCCTTTTCGACCAGGGCTGCGGCGGCGGAAACAATCTTGATCGGGCGGTCGACGGCCGAGCCAGAGGCATCGAAGATCTGGGCCCGGTCATGATCGATGACCACAAAGTCGCCCTCGTCCAGATAGGCGATGCGGTTGGTAAAGGGGCCAACGGCGAGGGCGTCGGAGCCGATGAACATCTCGCCCACGCCATAGCCGACCACGAGTGGACTGCCTCTCCGAGCGCCCATAATCATATTGTCTTCGCCTGCGATCAGGACGGCGAGGGCAAAGGCCCCGGTGATCTGCTCCAGCGTGTTTTTGAGCGCAGCGACCGGGCTATCGCCGCGGCTAAGCTGACGATCGATCAGATGGGCGATGACTTCGGTGTCGGTGTCGCTCTCGAAGCTGTGGCCTTGGCCGGTCAATTCGCCCTTGAGTTCGGCGAAGTTCTCGATGATGCCATTATGGACCAAGGTGACCCGGCCGCTGGTGTGGGGGTGCGCATTGCGCTCACTGGGCGCACCATGGGTGGCCCAGCGCGTGTGGCCGATGCCGATATTGCCGCTGAGAGGCTGGTTCAACAGGCGATCTTCGAGGGCGCGGATCTTGCCTTGGGCGCGTCTGCGCTCAATCTTTCCGCCGACAATGGTTGCCACCCCGGCAGAGTCATAGCCGCGATATTCGAGGCGCTTTAGACTATCCATCAGCCGTTCGGTGACGGGCTGCTTACCGACAATGCCAATGATTCCGCACATCTTAGGTCTGCCGCTCCGGTCCGAGGCGCTGCGAATCACTTCGCGCTAAATTTACCTTGGACATGATTATAGGTTACAATGGTTCAGCCCCGGTGGGCCGCTGCGGATTTAGCACTCGTTGAGGGTTTGGCGAGTAAATCCTCATTTCTGATCATTTCTCGGATTTTTCGTCTCCATGACCAAGCGCGCCTATTTTGGAACTGACGGTATTCGCGGTGAAGCCAACCGCCATCCCATGACCGCCGAAGTCGCCCTTCGGGTCGGTCTTGCGGCGGGCAAGCTGTTCCAGCGCGGCGGGGACCGACGTCATCTGGTGGTGATCGGCAAGGACACCCGGCTGTCCGGCTATATGATCGAACCGGCTCTTGTGGCGGGCTTTACCAGCGTGGGTATGGATGTGCGCCTGTTCGGGCCGCTGCCGACTCCTGCTGTGGCGATGATGACCCGCTCCATGCGCGCCGATATTGGCGTGATGATCTCAGCCTCGCACAATGACTTTGCCGACAATGGCATCAAGCTGTTTGGCCCTGACGGCTATAAGCTTTCGGACGAGCATGAACTGCAGATCGAGGCCCTGATGGATGAGGGTCTGCAAGAGGGCCTTGCTGCGCCGCGCGGTCTTGGCCGGGTCATGCGCATTGACGATGCTCAGGCCCGTTATGTGGAAATTATCAAGGCGACCTTCCCCCGGAACCTTAGCCTTTCGGGCATGAGGGTGGTGATCGATTGCGCCAATGGTGCAGCCTATAAGGTCGCCCCGACGGCTCTTTATGAGCTGGGTGCAGAGGTGATTTCGGTTGGTGTTTCGCCCGATGGCATGAACATCAACGCTGATTGCGGCTCGACCCATCCCGGGGCCATGGCCAAGGCGGTCCGTGACTATCGCGCCGATATTGGCATTGCGCTCGACGGCGATGCGGATCGGCTGGTGATCTGTGATGAGCATGGCAATGTCGTCGATGGCGATCAGATCATGGCCATCATCGCGGGCGCTTGGGCGGCTGAAGATCGGCTCAAGGGCGGCGGCGTGGTTGCCACCGTCATGTCAAATCTAGGCCTTGAGCGGTTCATGGATGCGCGCGGCCTTAAGCTTGAGCGCACGCCCGTCGGGGATCGCAGCGTCATGGCCCGCATGCGCGAAGGCGGCTTTAATCTTGGCGGTGAGCAGTCTGGCCACGTCATCCTGTCCGATTTCTCGACCACGGGCGATGGCATGATCGCTGCCCTTCAGGTGCTGGCGGTGCTGGTCTCAGCGCAGCAACCGATGAGCAGCCTTGCGCGCCAGTTTGAGCCGGTGCCGCAACGGTTGAAGAATGTCCGTTTTTCGGCTGGAAAGCCGCTGGACAGCGCGCTGGTCAAGGAAGCCATTGCTGACGGTGAAGCCCAGCTTGGCAAGAATGGCCGCGTTCTAGTCCGTGCCTCCGGTACAGAGCCGCTGATCCGCGTTATGGCCGAAGGCGACGACGACAGGCTGGTGTCCAAGGTGGTGGAGAGTATCGTTGCTGCGGTTAAGGCTGCGGCGGTCGCTTAGGCGAAACAAGGCACCCTTTGATGCTGCGCATCGCTTCCCCCAGGGGGGGAGATCTTGGCGTTCTAAATCTCCCCCCCTGGGGGAAGTGCCGGCGAAGCCGGGGTAGGGGGTTCCTCCCCGCGTCATTGCGAGGCGTGAAACGCCGAAGCAACCCAGGGGAACATCACCATAGGTTCGCGTCAGACCCCTGGGTTGCTTCGCTGCGCTCGCAATGACGCGATTTTTATGGTGCTTGCCCCTATTCAGGCAAAGGACGAGGCCGCCCCTAAACCACGCCCGCGCGCAGCAGATCATGGATGTGCAAGATGCCGACGGGCTTGCCGTCCTGAACCACGAACAGGACCGTAATGCGCCATTGGTTCATGAGGCGCAGGGCCTCTGCGGCGAGCATGTCTGGTCCGACGGTGCGGGGCTTGGCGGTCATCACCTGTCCGGCGGTCAGGCCGAGCAGGCCGTCCATATGTCGGCGCAGGTCACCATCGGTAATCAATCCGCCCAGTTGTCCAGTCTGATCTAGCACCCCGACACAGCCAAAGCGCTTTTCGGTCATGACCAGAAGGGCTTGGGACATGGTTGTTGCGGGTGCGACCAGAGGCAGGTCCGCCGCGCCGTGCATGATATCGGCAACCGTGCGCAGCATTGCGCCGAGCTTTCCGCCCGGATGATAGATGCGGAAATCATCGGCGGTGAAGCCTCGGCGCTCTAACACCGCCACCGCCAGCGCATCGCCAAGCGCGATCTGCAAGGTGGTCGAGGTGGTCGGCGCATTGACCCCGTCGGTGGCTTCAGGCGCATCGGGCAGGAGCAAAAGGATGTCAGCGGCCTTGCCTAAGGCGCTGCCCGCCGAGGCGGTCATGGCCAACAGCGGCACGCCAAAACGCTTGGCATAATGAATGACGTCGGTCAGTTCCTTGACCTCGCCCGATTTCGACAGGGCCAGAACCACATCATCGACGCCGATCATGCCCAGATCGCCATGACTGGCCTCGTTGGCATGGACGAACATGGCCGGTGTCCCGGTCGAGGCCAGCGTCGCGGCGATCTTGCGCCCGACATGGCCAGACTTGCCCACGCCGGTCAGGACCACGCGGCCCTTGGCGGTAAAGATGGTCTCGACGGCCGCGACAAAGTCCTCGCCCAATCCATCGGCCATGAGGCCTAGGGCCTGGGCTTCGCTGGTAAGCACGCGCCGTCCGACGGCGATGGCATCAAACGCGGTCATTTGGGCTGTTCCGTTGGTGCCGCCTTGACGGCCTTAGCCTTGGCCGCCTCGCTGGCCTGCATCTGCTGGATGGCATGATCGCGCTCGCGCTTTATGGCCGCCTGCATGGCGGGTGTCCGCTGGGCTGGGGGCTGACCAAAGGGCGCAGGTGAACGGTCCCCGAGGCCCTGAGGCCAAACAAGGGAAAAAGCGATCAGCGCCGCGGCCGCTAAGCCCAGACTGATGAAAAAGAGACGATCAGACATGGACTTCCTATAACAGGCCTGCGTGATTTGAGCCAACAGCCTCGGCCATGCTTCAATCGGCGGCTTGACGCCGGGCGCTCTGAGCCATAGCCAGCAAGGACTTGTCACAGGAACGGTCTCGTCCCATGCCCACCCTCGCCCTCGTTCGTCACGGCCAAAGCCAGTGGAATCTGGAGAATCGTTTTACCGGATGGGTCGATGTCGACTTGACCTCTGAGGGCGAGGCTCAAGCGCGCCGCTCTGGTGATCTCTTGGCCGCCGCAGGCGTTGCCTTTGACCTTGCCTACACCTCAGTTCAAACCCGCGCGATCCGCACGGCCTGTCTGGCCCTCGAAGCGGCGGGTCAGGCTTGGGTGCCCTTGACCAAGGACTGGCGCTTGAATGAGCGCCACTATGGCGGGCTGACCGGTTTGAATAAGGCCGAGACGGCGCAAGTGCATGGTGAGGTCCAGGTCTTAGTCTGGCGCCGGTCCTATGATGTGCCGCCGCCGCCCTTGGCCCCCGGCGGGACCTATGATTTCAGCAAGGATCGCCGCTATGCCGGGATCGCCATTCCCGACACGGAAAGTCTGAAGACGACGCTGGACCGGGTCCTGCCCTACTGGCAGTCCGATATCGCACCGCAGCTTAAGGCCGACAAAACCGTTCTGGTGGCCGCCCATGGCAATAGCCTTCGGGCCATCGTCAAGCATCTGTTCGCCGTGCCCGATGGTGAGATTACCGAGGTTGAGATCCCGACCGGCAATCCTTTGCTGATCGATCTGGACGCGGATCTCAAGCCGGTGTCTGCGCGCTATCTCGATGAGGCCCGCGCCCAGCCCCTGCCAAAGCGCGCCTAGCCCGATGTTCAGCACCGGCGACATCCTGCTGATGCGCCGGGCCATTGCAATCGCGATGGCCAATCTTGGCTCGACTTGGCCGAACCCGTCGGTGGGCTGTGTCATTGCCAAGGAGGGTGCGATATTGGCCGAGGCGGCGACAGCGCCGGGTGGGCGGCCCCATGCCGAAGAACAGGCCCTCGCGGCCTTGGGCGATCGTGCCATCGGTGCGACGGCCTATGTGACCTTGGAGCCTTGTGGGGCAAGGTCTTCGGGCCATGCCTCCTGCGCGGAACGTCTGGCCGGTTCAGGCGTGGTGCGGGTGGTGATCGCCTGCGAAGACCCATCCCCCTTTGCCTCAGGTCAAGGCTTAGAGCGCCTGCGCGAGGCAGGCCTTCCCTTTGAAACCGGTCTCATGGCCGACGAGGCGAGGGTCCTGTGCGCTGGCTTTGTCCATCGTCTGGCGACGGGTAAGCCGTTGGTCGAAGCGTCAGACCATGGCACCACTTTCGACGCCCTGTTTGAACCCAAAGCGGGTGAGGGCCTGTCTGCAGCCCTGCTGCGCTATGGAGCGGCAGGCTATACGCGCCTCTGGACCCCACGGGGTGGGCCACTGGCCTGGGAACTTTCGCGGGCAGGTCTGTTAGCAATCACGCAATAGGGACTGTTTCATTAAGGGTTGAGGTCCATGCTGCTGGCCACGGTAATCGTGACGTTAGGCAGATGAAATGGCCATTCCGCCGAATATTGAACCGCCCTCTCGCCTGACCCAAGCCCAGATCAATGAGATCTGTGACAAACATGAGCGGTTTAAGACCACGCGGCCCGGAGGCGCGCGAGCTGTCTTTGCTTGGATGGATCTTTCCGGACTGGTCTTGAGCGGCAAAAACCTTTCTGAGGCCGATTTCACCGGCGCGATCTTACGTGGCACGAAATTTCTACGAACCTCCCTTGAGAATGCGACCCTGTTTGGAGCCGACCTGACGGATGCGGATCTGCGGGGGGGCAATCTTCGTCGGTCTGATTTAAGGGGTGCCTGTCTAAGGGGTGCCAACCTGACCGAGGCCGACCTATTTGAGGCCGATCTTCGAGAGGGCTCGATTGCCCTTTCCGATCGCAAACAGGGCGTGGTTGCCCATTCCCTCTGGGCCAACCGACGCGGCGCGCCCGTTGCTGACCTTTCTGGGGCCAATCTTTCTCGATCTCAGTTGGGCGGTATTGTCGCCATCAGCGCAGATTTTTCCAATGCGATCCTCAAGGATTGCCGATTGGTCCGAGCCAATTTGAAATCGGCCAATCTAAGCAACGCCGACCTGTCTGGTAGCGACCTGTCGGGTACGAAATTGACAGATGCCAATCTTTCGCGAGCCATCCTGATCGGGGCGAAGACCGAAGGCTGCATCATGGACCGCGCCCTCTTGACCGGCATCATTCGTGATGGAGTCAGTTCGGATCGCCCTTACGGTGAGCTACTAAAAAACTATAGCCTCTGGTGTGAAACGGCAGGGCGTGAGGGTGCGCTTACACGCTTTGACGAGGCAGACCTTCGCTCTGTGGCGACTTTGCGTGGGATGCTGCTGTCCGCTCTGTCTGCGAAAAATGCGATCTTCTTTGGATTAGATCTTGAGGGCGTCGGCTTGCAGGGCGCTCATTTGGAAGGCGCTGACCTTCGGGGATGTAATCTTCGATCAGCAGACCTACGCGGCGCGCGGCTGGCTGGCGCGAACCTCTCATTGGCAAATCTTGAAAGGGCGCAGTTGGGGCCCCTCAGAATAAGCGATGGACGCGCGATAAAAACCGACCTGACGGGCGCGAGCCTTCGCGGGGTCAACGGCATCGAGGCGGATTTTCGTGAGGCTGTGCTGACGAACGCCGATTTAACTGGCGCTGATTTCACCAATGCCAATATCCGGGGATGTGAGTTTGACGGTGCGATGCTTGACCACGTAATGGGCTGGAACCAGAACCCCTAGCTCCGTGTGCCGTTCGAAGCAGAAACCCCCGCCCATCCGCGTCCTCGGGGGGAAGGACGCAGCGGGCAGGGGCTATACCAAGCGCCTAGGGAGGGGATTAGGCGGCTTGGGCCGTGGTCTCAATCAAGGGTCCTGTTGAGGTCGTGATTTCAATACGCCGGGTCTTCAGTTGCTCAGGCAGTTCGCGCTTTAGCGAGACAGAGAGTAGTCCGTTGGCCAAGCCCGCTTCGGTGACGACCACATAGTCAGCCAGTTGGAACCGGCGTTCAAAACTGCGGGCGGCGAGGCCGCGATGCAGATAGCGCTTGGTCTCTTCACTGGCGGGCTTACGACCTTGGACGGTGAGCAGGTTCTCTTTGACCTCGATGGTCAGGTCGTCCTGCGAAAAGCCTGCAACCGCAATCTCGATCCGATAGGCGTTCTCGTCGGTGCGCTCGATATTGTAGGGCGGATAGCCGGTCGGACCTTCGGTGGCCGCAGCGGATTCGAGCAGCTGCGCCAAGCGGTCAAAGCCGACCACAGAGCGATAGAGCGGGGAAAAATCTGTCGTACGCATAGCAACATCCTTCTTGGGTTAAGCAAGGTTGTGGTTCATGGGCAGGCCATCACGCAGTCCCAAATGGGCCCCGCGTCGATCCTGAAAGGCCCGGTTATCCAGCGCCTTCGAATGATAGGTGGTGATCAAAATTAGCGGTGCAAGGGGTGCGCCATTTTGGCCAGTGCTCACAGTTTAGAGAGGCTGCACGAACGGGGTTGCCCTAATCGGCTGGAGCGGTCAGGTTCGCCCCTTCCTTTGGGTTTGGGGTTTGATCCATGACAACGTCAACATCTGCGCTGGTGCGGTTCGGTCTTTCTGTTCTGGCGGTTGCGGCCCTCGCCAGCGCGCCGGTCGCGGCGGCTCCGGCCAAGCCAACCAAAGATGGGGCTTTGATCGCGGCGGTATCGCGCGCGACCCGTCCTGCACAGGATGTGGCCAGAGACGGTGCGCGGCACCCCCTAGAAAGCCTGACCTTCTGGGGTGTTAAGCCGGGTCAAACCGTGGTGGAAATCTTGCCAGGCACCGGCTACTGGACCGAAATCCTAGCCCCCTATGCGAAGGCGACGGGAGGGCGTTACATCGTCGGACTGGCCGATATTTCTAGCCCTACTGTCTCGGAGGCAGCACGCAAGGGGCGGGCTGACTTTCTGGCAAAATATGCGGACACCACGCTTTACGGCACGGTTGAGCCGACCAACTATGGCGCAAGCTCCGGCCCCTTCGCGCCCGCAGGAACGGTCGATCTGTTCTTGACCACGCGTAATATTCACAACCTGATCTGGTCGCCGGGGCGGTTGGACAAGACCTTCAATGACGCCTTCGCCGCCCTAAAGCCCGGCGGCATATTGGCCATTGAAGAGCACCGCGCCGATCCTCGCCCCATGGTGCCAGAGGCGCGCGACGGCTATGTATCGGAAGCCTATGTTATTGAAGCTGCTTCGAAAGCTGGTTTTGTTCTAGACGGACGCTCCGATGTCAATGCGAACCCTAAGGATACAAAGGACCATCCCTTCGGCGTCTGGACCTTGCCGCCCACGCGCCGCTCGGCTCCAGGGGGACAACCGGCAAATCCCGCGTTCGATGGCCACAAATTTGAAGCCATTGGTGAGAGTGACCGGATGGCCTTGCGCTTTCGCAAGCCGCGCTAGAGCCCGCTTAATTTGACCTCGCGCCGGTTTATTCTGACCTCTGCGGCGGCGCTGTTCGTCTTGAGTGCCTGTGGCCGCAAAGGGGCTACAGACGACAAGGCGGCGGATCAGCCGAAGGCCGCAAGCAAGGTGGGCAGTCTGGCCTGGGCGGTTGCGGGCGACTGGAGACCCGCGCAGGACAAGGCCCGTGATCGTTGGCGCCATCCGATCCAGACCCTGACCTTCTGGGGCTTAAAGCCGGGCATGACAGTGGTCGAGTTCTGGCCCGGAGCGGGTTGGTATACCGACATTTTGGGTCCCTACCTGACCCAAAATCGCGGCACGCTCTATGCGGTGGGCCTAGAGGCAGGTCCGCAAGATCCGTCCCTGTCCGAGGTCGGTCAGCAGTTTGCCAGCAAGATCAAATCCTCGCCCCAACTCTATCGCGCCGTGAAGATCACGAGCTTTGGACCAAGGTCCGGACCGGTCGCGCCTGATGGCAAGGCTGATCTGGTGCTCTTTCTGCGCAATGTTCATAACTGGATGTCGGCTGGGATCGCTGAAAAGGCCTTTGCCGCCGCCTATGCCGCCCTCAAGCCTGGCGGCGTCCTTGGGGTGGAAGAGCACCGGGCCAAGCCCGATCGTGTGCAAGATGCCTTGGCCTCTGACGGCTATGTCCAAGAGGCCTATGTCAAGCAACTGGCCAAGGAGGCCGGCTTCGTTTTTGAAGAGGCCAGCCAGATCAATGCCAATCCCTTGGACGATACCGATCACCCCTTCGGCGTCTGGACCTTGCCACCCGTGCGCCGGTCCTCAGCGCGGGGGCAAGCGCCCGATCCTGGCTTTGATCACAAGGCCTTCGATGCCATTGGCGAAAGCGATAGGATGACTTTGCGGTTTCGCAAGCCCCTTAAACCCTAAAAATGACCGAAATTTCACGTCTTTACGGTGTTTACTTCTGAAGGTTCTGTCGGCAAATTGGCGCCCGGCCAGACAATTGTTTTCCGGCTGAAATTTCATCTGCGCAAGCAACGGCGCACCTTCAGGAGACTGCGTAAAATGGCTACGCTGCAAGAGATCACCGCCGTTATGGCTGGCGCTGTGGGCGAAGATTCCGGCCTCGGCAAGACGTTGAAGTTCGACTTCAAGGGCGACGGCTTCATCCACATCGATGGTGGCTCTGTGACCAACGACGACAAGCCTGCTGACTGCACCATCGTCATCGCCTTTGACGATTTCCAGTCGATGGCCGATGGCAAGCTCGACCCAACCATGGCCTTCATGCAGGGCAAGATTAAGGTCAATGGCGACATGTCCGTGGCCATGAAGCTTCAGCCCATCATGGCTAAGGCCCGGGGCTAAAGATTTGACCGTCGCCGCGCCCCTGCTTGATTTACCTCAGGCACCCGTTCCGACGGGCGGCGCGGCGGAATGGTTCACCGGACAGGGCGGTGCGCGTCTGCGTGCGGCCCTGTTTGCGTCTAAGGACCCCGCAAAGGCCCGAGGGTCGGTGGTGCTTAGCCCCGGCCGAACCGAAGCGATTGAAAAATATTTTGAAGTGGTGGCAGACCTGCAGGCCAGAGGCTTTGTGGTTCTGGTTCACGACTGGCGCGGCCAAGGCCTGTCCCATCGCATGCTGCCCGACCGTCTCAAGGGCCATGCCGAGGGGACCCAACCCTTCCTTGACGATTATCAGGCTCTGCTCTCAGCCTTTGAAACCCGCCTGCCCAAGCCGTGGATCGCGATGGGCCACTCGATGGGGGGCTGTTTGACCGCGCTTGCGCTCGGCCACGGTGAGCGCCGCTTTAGCGCGGCGATCCTGTCGGCCCCGATGTTTGGGCTCAATACCGGCGGTCGGCCCAAGGCGATCACGCGGCTGCTGGCCCAAGCCATGGTCCTGCTGGGCAAGGGCGGCGACTATGTGCTGGGCGATCCCGGCAAGCCCTTTATGTCTGATTTTGCCAACAATGCCCTGACCCATGACCAGAGCCGTTTTGATCGGGCCTTTGCCCAGATCACGACCTGTCCGGATCTGGCCCTCGGCTCACCGACCTGGAGCTGGCTGAAATTTGCCTTTCAGGCCTGTGATTGGCTGGCCAAGAATGAGGCGGTCGTAAGGATCACCATTCCCGTTATTGTTCTGGGTGCAGGCGCGGAAGCCTTGGTCGACAATACCGAACAGGCGGCGGTCACGGCTCGCATGCCCAAAGGCCGTCACCAGATGGTCGAGGGCGCCTTCCACGAAATCCTGATGGAAACCGACGCCCTGCGCGCGCCCTTCTGGCAGGCCTTTGATGCTCTTGCCGACGAGGTCGCGCCCTAGCCCTTCGCGGCTTGGGTCAGGCAGGCCAGGGCCTGTTCGAGGCAGGCCTGATCTCCGCCAATCACCATCTGACCACCGGCCAGAGCGGGCGTCGCACTGATCGGGCGACCGTGCCAATCTGATACACTACCGCCAGCCCCCTCGATGACCGGGATGGCTGCCTCGATGTCCCAGCTCTTCAGGCCGGTCTCGAGGATCAGGTCCATCTTGCCCAAGGCGACCATGGCATAGGCATAGGCATCGCAGCCAAAGCGCGCCAGCCGGGACTTGGCGCGGACATCGGTCCAAGCCGGCGCCTCGTGGGCGTCAAACAGACCCGGATCGGTGGTGGCAATGATGGCATCGCTCAGTTGCGGGCAGGCCCGCACCTTGAGCGGCACGGACGAGGTCCCGCGAATGAGCCGCGAACCGAGGGCCTTGGAGCCGACAAAGGCCTCATCCAGATAGGCCTGACCAATCAGGCCTAGGACTGGTGCACCTTGATAGCGCAAGCCAATGAGGGTGGTCCAAACCGGCAGGCCCGCCACAAAGGCCCGGGTGCCATCGACGGGATCCAAGACCCAGACAAATTCGGCGTCGGGGCGATCTTCACCATATTCCTCACCGATCACGCCGTGATCTGGGAAGGTCTTGGAAATGAGTTGCCGGATCGCAGCCTCTGCGCCCTTGTCGGCGGCGGTGACCGGATCGAAGGCCCCGTGAGAGGCCTTGTTCTCTAGCCCGTGGTCGGCGCGGAACAGGGGCAAGATCACCTGCGCCGCCTCGGCGTTCAGGCGCAGGATGAAGTCCTCGAGGGACTGGAGACGGTCATGGGTCAGGGTGCTCATGGACTATGGCTTAGCCTGACACCGGAACCTTGAAAAGCCAGATCGCTCAGATTGGTTCCAAGTCGCTGTTCAAGGATTTGGCCAGATCGAGCAGGCGGCGACGTGGGCGTTCATCAAGGTCGTAATAGGCCTTGATCAGGTCCAATGTTTCCTTTTGAGCGAACATGTCTCGGCGCTCATGCTCTGACGCGTCGTCGGCCCCATCGGATAGTCCGTCATAAAAATAGGCGACTGGCACCTCAAGGGCCATGGCCAACTGCCAGACGCGAGAGGCCGACATGCGGTTGGCACCACATTCGTATTTCTGGACCTGCTGAAACCGGACACCGACCTTCTCCGCCAACTGCAGCTGGGTGAGGCCAAGAAGGCGCCTGCGCCGCCGAACGCGGTTGCCGAGATGTTGATCAATGTCGCCGGTCATTTGGAATGGCCCTGTCTTTGCGACTGTCTCAATACGGGACAGTCAGGGGATTATCCCGCAAGGCGCGTGCCGGTCTCCCGACAGGCGAAAGCTGTCCGTTGCATGGACCGGCCTTGGCGGACTAAACAGGGGCATGTCCCACCCGAAAATCTCACTGCAGCAGGATGTGATCTGGCGCTTAGAAGCGCTGGGCTTTGACATCTTCACCACCCTGTTTCGACTGTTACCGGTCGATTGGGCCTCGGCCATGGGCGGGGCCGTGTTGCGCGCCTTGGGGCCCTTGTCGGGGGCTCACAAGGTTGCGGATCGCAATCTGCGGCTGGCCTTTCCGGACATGTCCGATCTGGAGCGCAAACGGGTTTTGGTGGCGCAGTGGGATGGTTTTGGCCGCGCCTTTGCTGAATTTTCCCTGATGGACCGGATCTTGCCCTCCACGGGCCGAGTCGAGGTGGTCAATGTCGAGCGCCTGCATCAGATCGCCGCTGAGCGCCTGCCTGTGGTCTTTATCTCCGGTCATCTGTCCAACTGGGAGGTCATGCCCGCCGCGATCGTTGATTCGGGCGTCACCTGCCAAATGACCTATCGGGCGGCCAACAACCCCTATGTCGATGATCGAATCAAGAAGAGCCGGTTTCGCTATGGCGTGCGGCTCTTTGCGCCGAAGGGCGGCGATGGCGCGCGCGAGTTGCTGGAGGCCATGGGGCGCGGCGAGTCCGTCGCGCTGATGAATGATCAAAAGTTCAATGGCGGCGTGGCGGCGCCGTTCTTTGGGCATCTGGCCCACACGGCGCCGGGACCGACGAGGCTGGCATTACGGTTTGGGACAGTGCTGCAGCCCATGTCGGTGCAACGGACCAAGGGCGCGCGGTTCAAGGTGGTTGTGCACGATCCCATCACCGTGCCCAGGACAGGGGATCGCACCGCCGACATTGAGGCCGGGGTTGGCCTGATCAACCGGTTCATGGAGGATCGAATTCGTGAGCGGCCAGAGGAATGGTTCTGGGTCCACAAGCGCTGGCCAGGTGAGGTCTATTCGGATCTTGCCGAGAAGATCGGAAAATCAGCAATCTAAAGACCTTAGATGTGTACGACCTTCGTCTTTGGGTTGACATCGGCTTGGCGCCTGAAGGGTCCATTAAAGGCGAGATCGCTGCGGCGTCTTCGGTCTGGGCCATAATAGTCATCGGTTCGTACAAAGGATCTGGGCTTGAAGATCACTTGATTGAGCCGTGAAATGACAGCATTGGCCGTCACCGGCTTTACCACCAGTTCTGTCACACCAGCATCGCGCGCTTCCAGAACCCGGATGCGATCAGCATATCCGGTCACCATAATGATCGGCAGTTGGTTGTTCAGCGCGCCGCGCCCATGGCGAATCTTGCGTGTAAACTCCAAGCCATCGATCGGGCTCATCAGATAGTCGATAATGGCAATATCGGCGGGCCACTCGCGCAAAATACCAAGGCCAATTTCGCCGTCCTTGGCGTGGCGGACATCCTTGATGCCGATGCCTTCTAAGATGGCGGCAATGATCGCGCGCATATTGGCATTGTCGTCGATCAACAATACGCGGAGCGAGCTGAGTTTGGCACTCATGTGATAATTGGCTCCAGAGACCTATTTGACCGCTTCAAGCGAGGCAAAGGCGATTTGGCCTAAGCTGTTGCAGGTCGGTCAAAGCACGCAGTTGATACGCGTTGCTTTGTTACACTTCGTCTAAAGTAAGAAGCAACTGTAACGATCAAAATTTAACAACCTATCGAACAGGTTCTCGTCGAATATCGTATTATTTTTTCGGATTTAGGGCCTGCCAACGCACCAAGGCCTGCTCAGGACCGGCATAGGCCTCCTGAGCAATCGGGTTCCAATAGCGCAGAGCCTCTAAGGGGATCTTTTGCCCGGTCACCGCGCAAAGAACAAAGGCACCGGGCTTCATAACCACGAACTCGCCATCCCCATAATGCAGGACGGCGGGCTCTCCAGCCTTTGAAATCTTGTCTCTGTCGAACGCGTTCATGCCACCCTTTTACCCCCTAAGGACTGTCAGGTCTAGAACAGGCTGCCTTGTGAGCCCTCGGCGGTCTTTTTGGACGGGACCTTCTGAGGTTTTGCCGTTGGGGGTGGCGCAGCGGCGTCGCTGATCAGAGCTTGGCGGCTGTCGTGAGCAAAGACCAAACGCACGGCTTCACCTTCGGCTAGTTCAGCGCCGCTTCTGGCAAGGCTGCCATCGGCATGGTGCACACGGGCAAAGCCCAGCTCCAATGGGCGGTTCGGATCGAGCGATAGCCTTAGCTTGTCGAGCCCCGATAGACGCTCGGTTGCCGCCGACAGTCTGCGGTCCACCGCGCCCGCCATCCGTGCGGTAAGTTCTGGCAATCTGGCCCGTCGTTCGGCCTGATCGGCTGCGCGGCGGATGGCGAGGCCCAAGCGGGTAGCGAGGTCGCCCAGACGTTCGGCCTTCAACCGGCGAGGGCGGTCCAGAAGGCTCGGTGTCAGGCGCGCGGCAAAGCGCATAAGGTCGCGATCATGCAGGCTGACATTGCGCTCGAGGGCCGCATTGAGCCGTCCGGCGGAAAGGTCAAATCTCTGGCTGGCGACCGACAGCAGGTCCGCAGGACGTGGCAGGCCCCGGCTGGTGGCCGAAAGCCGCACGCGGCGATCTTCTAAGAGACGGCCCCCCGCCCGCATGAGCCGCCGATCCAGATCCATCACGGCGGCCTTAAGCTCTGCTAAGACCGGGCTCGCCATCTCGGCCGCCGCCGTCGGGGTCGGGGCGCGGCGGTCCGAGACAAAATCAATCAGGGTGGTGTCGGTCTCGTGCCCGACGGCAGAGATGACCGGGATCGTGCTGGCCGCCACCACGCGGGCCAAGGCCTCGTCATTAAAGGCCCAGAGGTCCTCGACCGAGCCGCCGCCTCTGGCCACGATCAGGACATCCGGGCGCGGGACCTTGCTATCGCGGCCCAAGCTGTTGAAACCAGCGATGGCTGTGGCCACCTGCTGGGCTGCCTGATCACCTTGAACCACCACGGGCCAGACCAGAACATGACAGGGCCAGCGCTCGCGGATGCGGTGGAGAATGTCGCGGATCACCGCGCCGGTCGGGCTCGTAATGACGCCAATGACCGTCGGCATCTGCGGGATCGGCCGCTTCTTGGCCGGATCAAATAGGCCCTCTGCCTGAAGCTTGGTCTTCAATCGCTCGAGCTGCGCCAGCAAGGCGCCAATGCCCGCCGGTTCCAGACTGTCGATGACAATCTGATATTTGGACGAGGCCGGGAAGGTCGTGATCTTGCCTGTGGCAATGACCTCCAGCCCCTGCTCAGGCTGACAGGCAAGGCCGCGAACGACACCCTTCCAGATCACCCCATCAATGGCGGCCTTATCATCCTTGAGGGTTAGATAGACATGGCCGGAACTGTGACGTGTGACCTTGGACACCTCACCGCGCAGCCGCACATGGCCGTAAGCATCCTCCAAAGTCCGCTTCAGAGAGAAGGCGAGCTCGGAGACCGAAAAGGCCGCAGCATTGGACGCAGAGTCAGTCATGGGCCAACTATAGAGGTCAAGGTGAGCCGAGGGCAAAGGGTTCCACAGGGCCTCGTCGATCAGCCCGACTTGACGCCCGCCGCCGTGCAAGCCAAAGGCTGGGCTATGAACATTCTTCTCGTCGGATCGGGCGGCCGCGAACACGCCCTGGCTTGGAAAATCGCGGCCTCGCCGTTGGTTGGGCGTCTGGTGACAGCGCCGGGCAATCCGGGCATTGCGGCCCTTTGTGAAACCCGCCCGATCAAGGTCACAGATGTCGAGGCCTTGGTGGCTTTGGCGCAAGAGATCGCGGCGGATCTTGTCGTGGTTGGACCCGAATCGGCGCTCGAGCGCGGTCTGGCGGACCGGTTGGCGGAGCTGGGCATTCCCTGCTTTGGTCCAACCCAAGCGGCCGCGCAGTTGGAGACCTCTAAGGCCTTCACCAAGGACTTTACCGCCCGCCACAATATCCCTACCGCCGCCTATGGCGTGTTCGAAGCCGCCGGTCCGGCCAAGGCTTTCCTTGATGGCTTTACGGCCCCCTATGTGGTCAAGGCCGATGGTCTGGCGGCGGGCAAGGGCGTGGTCATTGCCGAGAGCCGCGCTGAGGCCGAGGCTGCCATTGACGACATGCTCGGCGGACGGTTCGGTCAGGCTGGCGCGAGGGTGGTGATCGAAGAGTTCATGACCGGCGAGGAGGCCTCGCTCTTTGCCCTCAGCGATGGCCAGGCGGCCATGCTGTTTGGTGTAGCGCAGGACCATAAGCGCGCCTTTGATGGCGATAGGGGTCCCAATACCGGCGGTATGGGCACCTATTCTCCCACCCCGATCCTGACCCCAGCCCTGATGGCCGAGGCCGAGCAGAAGATGATCGCTCCGACCGTCGCCGGGATGGCCGCAGAGGGTCATCCCTATCGCGGCGTGCTCTATGCCGGTCTGATGCTGACGCCGACAGGGCCAAAGCTGGTCGAATATAATGCCCGCTTCGGGGACCCCGAATGTCAGGTCCTGATGCTGCGTTTAAAGAGCGATCTGGTGCCCTATCTGCTGGCCGTCGCCACGGGTACCTTGGATCAGCTCCCCGCGCCGCAATGGCATGATGAGGCGGCAATCTGCGTGGTCTTGGCCGCGCCGGGCTATCCGGATGCGCCGGTTACCGGCTCTGTGATTACGGGGCTAGAGCAGGATTTCGGGCCCGATGTGGCGATCTTCCATGCCGGGACCGAACGCGCCGCCGATGGCAGCCTTCGCGCCGCCGGGGGCAGGGTGGTCAATGTCTGCGCGCGCGGCGTGGACCTGACCGAAGCGCGGGCCAAGGCCTATGACGCGGTTGCCAAGATCGACTGGCCCGAAGGCTTCCACCGCACCGATATTGGTTGGCGCGCCCTCTAGTTCCTCGCAATTGCCACCCTTGGGGGCCTTGTCTCGCAAGGCTCCATCGTTAAACTCCAGCCAAGCAAGTGTTCGGGAGAAACCACATGGCCGCCGTAGAAGCCCCTCAAGACGCCTTTTCCGGCACCAAGGATGTTGACGAGCGCCACCGGATTGATGAGGCGGCTCTGGCCAACTGGATGCAGGCCAATGTCGAGGACTATGCCGGTCCCCTAGAGGTGCGTCAGTTCAAGGGTGGTCAGTCCAACCCGACCTATCAACTGATCACCCCCAATCAGCGCTATGTTCTGCGCCGCAAGCCCCCCGGCAAGCTCTTGCCCTCGGCCCATGCGGTGGACCGCGAGTTCAAGGTCATTTCAGGCCTGAACAAGACCAACTTCCCGGTCGCCAAGGCCTATGCCCTGTGCACCGACGAAAGCGTTCTGGGCACCATGTTCTATGTCATGGGCATGGTGGAGGGCCGCATCCTGTGGGACGGGCGCCTCGAAGACAGCACGCCAAAGGATCGGGGCGAGATCTATCGCGCTGAGATCGACACGCTGGCCGCCCTGCACAATACCGACTATGCCGCTATCGGCTTGGCCGACTATGGCCGTCCGGGGAACTATTTCTCGCGCCAGATCGACCGTTGGAGCAAGCAGTACCGGGCCTCAGAGACCCAGGTCATTCCATCGATGAACAGTCTCATGGATTACTTGCCGCAAAGTGCGCCCGAGGACGACATGACCTCCATCGTCCATGGCGACTATCGTCTGGACAATATGATCCTGCACCCGACCGAGAACCGCGTTCTGGCTGTGCTGGATTGGGAACTGTCGACCCTTGGCAATCCCTTGGCCGACTTCACCTATTTCCTGATGCAGTGGGTCATGCCGTCTGATCAGCGCGGCGGATTGGCTGAGATGGACCTCAAGGCAGCGGGCATTCCCTCGATCGAAGACGCGGTGGAACGTTATTGCGCCCTGACCAATCGCTCGGGTCTGCCCAACCTGGATTGGTTCTTCGCCTATAACCTGTTCCGGCTTGGCGGCATCTGTCAGGGCATTGCGGGCCGGGTGCGCGACGGCACCGCCTCGTCGCCCTACGCCATCGCCATGGGCGAGCGGGTTCCCATTTTGGGCGATACGGCCTGGGCCTTTGCGAAAAAGGCCGGGGCGTAAAATCCCCCTCACCCAACCCTCTCCCCCAAGGGGGCGAGGGCTAAGAAAGAGCGGATAAGCCCTCTCCCTGTGGGAGAGGGTTGGGTGAGGGCCTTTTCTAGAGTTGGGCCAGCATATAGTCGGCAGAGGAGACCTTGAAGTCGCCGCCCGCTTCGACATTCAGCTTCTCAACGACGCCGTCCTTGGCGACGAAGGAATAGCGCTGCGAGCGCAGGCCCATGCCGAACTTGGAGCCGTCCATTTCAAGACCCAAGGCCTTGGTGAAGTCGCCATTGCCGTCTGCCAGCATCAGCACTTCGTCCGTGATGCCCTGATCCTTGGCCCAAGCCTTCATCACAAACATGTCGTTGACCGAAACGCAGGCGATGGTGTCGATGCCCTTGGCCTTCAAGTCTGCGGCGTGGTCCTTAAAGCCGGGCAGGTGCTTGGCCGAGCAGGTCGGGGTAAAGGCACCGGGGACGGCGAACAGGGCAACGCGCTTGCCGCCGAACAGCTGATCGGTGGTGACCGGGGCAGGGCCCTCAGCGGTCATGGTCATGAAGGTTGCCTTAGGCAGGCTGTCGCCGATCTTGATGGCCATGAGGGCCTCCTGATTGTCTGAGACACGCGAAATGACGTGCATGCCATCGACATAAGGCCGCGAAGACCGTTCGCCAAGCCTCACGCGCGCGATCTCTCGCACTTGTCATTGAAGTTTGATGTTCAAGACTTGAAACCCGCCCCTAGTCGGCCGATCATCCCCTCATGTTTGACCGTAACAAAGAATGGCGCGAGGCCGGCGAGCGGACCTTTCTGGCTGGACGGGTGTTGATCTCCATGCCGGGGATAGAGGACCCACGCTTTGAGCGGTCCATCGTCTATCTGTGCGTTCACACCCCCGATCAGGCCATGGGCGTGACCTTGAACCGGCCGGTCGATGGGGTGACCTTGGCCGATGTGCTCAAGACGCTCGAAATTCCTTTGATCAGCGAGGCGGGGCCTGCCCCTGTGCTGATCGGCGGGCCGGTCGAGCGTGAGCGCGGCTTTGTTCTGCACACCGATGACTATCTCAGTGAAACCGCCACCTTGCCTGTGGCCAACGGCGTATCCATGACCGCCACCCGCGAGGTTCTGCAGGCCATTGGCGGTGACAGTGGGCCAAGGCGATCTATCCTCGCGCTAGGTTATGCAGGATGGGGTCCGGGGCAGTTGGAGCAGGAACTGCGCGATAATGTTTGGCTGACCTGCGAGGCGGATGAGGACCTGCTGTTTGATCCCAACCCCAATGACAAATGGTCCAAGGCCCTCGCCAAGATCGGCGTTCATGCCAGCAGCCTGTCGGGCCAGACCGGGCGCGCCTAGACCCGTCCTATTCGCGACGAAGCAGCTTTTCGGTCAAGAGCGTGCCGATCCACTGCGACCGGAAATCAGCCTTGATCGCGACGGGATCATAGGCATCGCTCATCACCCAGTCGATGAAGCTTTGGCCAATCGGCTCGCCCTCAGCCAGATAGCGCTCAAACACATAGTCGAGCACCCCGGTCTTGCCCTGTTTGACGTGCAGATAGCGCAGGGACAGTTCCTTCATCGCCTCGCGGATCGGCAGACCGAGGCGAAAGTGGGCATAGAAGACGCTCATGATCCCGGCCCGGTCTGCGCCGGACTTGCAGTGCATGAGGGCGGGATATTCGATCGAGGCAAAGAGGTCCCGCGCGCCGAGAACCCGCTCGCGTGATGGCACTTCTCGTGAAGTGATGGTGAAGTCGACCATCGTCAGGCCCAGTCGCTCGCAGGCATCCTTTTCCAGCGCGTGGAAACTGCCATCAAAGCCACCGCGCAGATTGATGATCGTGCGCACGCCCTGCTTCTTCCACCAAGCCAGTTGGAACGGCCAAGGCTGGTTGGTGCGCACCAGTTCTGGCGTGATCCAATGGGCGTTCTGAAAGCCCACGCGCAAGAAGGCGTGGTCATTGACCAGATAGTCCAGATAGGCTCGGCGGCGCCCAGCGGAGGTGGTGAGATCGAAGCCTGACAAGATCACGGTTCCTGTTTAAGGCCTCTGGTTATGACCTTCTGGAGTGAAAAGGAAGCCTGTCGTGCTTGACTTGCGCGCAATCACGGTCAACCCATCGCCTATGGATGAGTTTTCGCCCACCTCTGAACCGTCGATCACCGACCGTGCCTTGGCCAGCCGGGTTCTGCGCACCTATCTGGCCCCGCGCTGGAAGGGCTTAAGCCTCTCGGTGTTCTGTGCGGCGGTGGTGGCGGGCCTCAGTGCTTGGCTGATCCAGATCCTTGATCCGGCGATCAATCAGCTGATGGTCGATCACAAGCCGGGGGCCTTGCTGGCCATCCCGGCCACTATCGCCGTCCTCGCCGTCGTGCGCGGGGTGGCGCAGATTACCCAAGCTAGCCTCGTCAACCGCATCGGCAATGGCATTGTCGGCGATGTGCAGGTCCAGCTCTTTGGCAAGTTGATCCGCGCCGATCTCGCCCGTCTGCGCACCGCCCATTCGGGAGCCTATGTCTCGTCGGTTCTTTATGATGCAGGTTTGATCCGTGAGGCGGCAACCTCGGGCGTGGTCAACTATACCCAGCACTTCCTGACCGTGGCCGGAGCCGTGGCGGTGATGATGTCCAAGGACCTTTGGCTGTCCTTTGGCGTTCTGGTCGTTGCGCCGCTGGCGGTTACGATCATGCGGCGCTTTTCCAAGCGCACCACCAAGGCCGCCAAGGGCGCGATGGCCGAGACCTCTGCCCTGTCCACAGCCGTTATGGAGAGCTTGGACGGGGTCAAGATCGTCAAGATCGAGAACCGAGAAGCCTATGAAGAGGCCCGCGTTGCGACCGTTGTGGAGCGCCGTCAGGAGCATCTGATCAAGGGGGCCAATGCCAGAGCCGCCGCTGCCCCGGCCACCGAGACCCTGATGACGGTAATTACCGCCGGGGTCATGGCCTATGCCGGTTGGCGCTCGACCACCGGCCAGATGAATGTCGGGGCCTTTATTGCCTTTCTGGGGGCCTTGGCCATGGCATCCCAATCCCTGCGCCAGCTTGCCAATCTCCAGACCGTGATGGCCGAGGGTCTGACCGCCGCGCGCCGCCTCTTTGCCAGTCTCGATGTCGAGGCCGAGGTTCGGGATGCACCCGAGGCCAAGGCCCTGACGCGCGGTGAGGCCAGCCTGAGCCTCGAAGACGTGTCCTTTGCCTATGGCCCCGAAACGCCGGTCCTGTCCCATGTCAGCCTTAGCGCTAGGCGCGGTGAGACCATCGCTTTGGTCGGGCCCTCGGGCGGTGGCAAGAGCACGATCTTGAACCTGATCCCGCGCTTTTATGACGTGACCGCCGGGCGATTGACCATCGATGGCGTGGATGTTCGGGACGTGACCCTGGCCTCCCTGCGCGACCAGATCGCCTTGGTGACGCAAGAGCCGTTCCTGTTCGACGACACAATCGGGGCCAATATCGCCTATGCGCGCCCCAGCGCCAGCCAAGCCGAGATCGAGGCTGCTGCGGCTCAGGCCGCTGCGCACGACTTCATCCTCGCCCTGCCCAAGGGCTATGACACCCCCGTCGGAGAGGCCGGCGCGCGCCTTTCCGGTGGTCAGCGTCAACGGATCGCCATTGCCCGCGCCTTTCTCAAGAACGCCCCGATCCTGCTGCTCGACGAGGCCACCAGTGCGCTGGACACCGAGAGCGAGGCCAAGGTCCAGGAAGCGTTGGAGCGGCTGATGGCCGGTCGCACGACCCTCCTCATCGCCCACCGCCTCTCGACCGTGCGCGGCGCCGACCGCATCTATGTCATCGACAGGGGTCAGGTGGTCGAGACCGGCGACCATGACAGTCTGATGGCGCAGCGCGGGCTCTATGCCCGGTTGGCACAGTCGCAGGACTTGGATAGGGGTGCGGCCATGGAGACCCAACCGTGAAAGCCCTGTTCCGTTCGGCCTTGATCCAGAGCGCCTTGGCCTATCTGTTCGCTGCCTATATGCGGCTGTCCATCAGCACCATGCGCTGGACCCATGTCGATCGCGAGCGGGCCCAAGGGGTCTGGAAGAGCGAAGGCGGGGCCATGCTTTGTCTTTGGCATGACCGGATTTCTCTGTCCCCGGCCTCTTGGCCCAAGGAGGCGCAGGAGTGCCGCGCCTTGATCTCTTTATCGGCGGATGGCGAGTTCATCGCCAAGGCGATGGCGCTGGTCGGTTTCCCAGCCATTCGTGGGTCCTCGCAAAAGAAGTCCGATCCCGCCAAGTCCAAGGGCGGCATGGCGGCCTTTCGCGACATGGCCAAATGGGTCAATTCGGGCGGCGCCGTCGCGATCACGCCTGATGGCCCTCGCGGCCCGGCCCATGTGATGGCGGAGGGCACGCCGATGTTGGCGCGGCTGACCGGCGCGCCGGTGCTGTTTGTCGGTCTAGCCTGCAATCCCTGTATCCGGCTGGGCAGTTGGGATAAGGCCGTCCTGCCCATCCCCTTTGGCAAGGCTGCCATGGTCTGGGAGGGGCCGTTTCAGCTTGATGGCAAGATCGATGCCGAGGCCGTAGCGCTCGACTGGGCCGCGCGCTTGACTGCGGTGACTGAGCGGGCCGAGGCGCTGGTAAAATGAGCCGAACCTTGGCTCTGCAGCTCTATCGGCTGGCCACGGCGATCTTAGAGCCCTTTGCTCCGCTCTTGCTCACGGCGCGGGTCAAGCGCGGCAAGGAAGACGCTGCCCGCGTAAGGGAACGTCTCGGCCATTCGCCCCTCGCGCGGCCCGCCGGTTCTCTGATCTGGTTGCATGGCGCCAGCGTTGGCGAGAGCCTGTCACACCTGCCCCTGATCGATCATCTGCGCACAGAGCGACCAGACCTAACCTTGCTCGTGACCAGTGGAACGCGCACGGCAGCGGACCTCCTATCGGCAAGACTGCCCAGCGGCGTCATCCATCACTATGTCCCCATCGACGCCCCCCGCGCCGTCGCAAGGTTTCTGAACCATTGGCGACCAGACCTTGCTCTGTTCGTCGAGAGTGAGCTTTGGCCGAACCTGATCTTGGCGGCCCGTGAGCGAGGCGTGAGCCTTGCCCTGCTGTCCGCCCGCATGACGAAGGTCAGCGCCGATGGTTGGGCGAGGTGGCCCAAGACCGCGAAGGCGCTTCTGTCCTCCTTTGATCTGATCCAAGCTCAAGATAGCGCCAGTGCTGAACGACTGGAGGGCCTTGGTGGCACGGTTCAGGGACTGGCCAATCTCAAGAGCCTCGCCCTTCCGCTGGACTTTGATCCTGTCGCCCTTGAGGCCTTGAGCCATGGCGTCGCAGGGCGTGCGGTGGTCCTTGCCGCCAGCACCCATGAGGGTGAAGACGAGATCATGCTGCGGGCCTATGGCTCTATTCCGGAGCCGAAGCCCTTGCTGATCCTTGCGCCGCGTCATCCCGAACGCGGGCCAGCGGTAGCAAAACTGTCAAGCGATCAGGGCCTTAGGGTCGCCCGCCGCGCCGCTGCCGAGCCCTTGGAGCCCTCAACCGAAGTCTATGTGGCCGACACCTTGGGCGAGATGGGCCTGTTCTATCGGCTGGCGAGCCTTGCCATCATCGGCGGATCCTTTCTTCCGGGCATTGGGGGTCACAACCCGCTCGAGGGCGCGCGGCTGGGTGTCACGATGATGTGCGGAGATCAGGTGTTTAATTTCGCCGAAGTCTGTGGCGATATGGAGCGTGCTCAAGGCTTGGTCCTTGTTGCGTCGGAGATTGAGTTGATGAGCGCCCTGAACGACCTGCTGACCCATAGCGCTAAGGCCAAGGCCTTGGGAGCGGCGGCGGCCCGGTTTGCGGCGCAGGATGGCGGACAGATGGCCGCGATCTGGCAGGCCCTCTCACCCCTCCTGCCGCGCCGCGAGGCAGGGGCATGAGCCTTTCAACACCGCGTTGGTGGTATGTGCGCACCGGCGCGCCCGCCCCGATCACCCGAATGCTTCTGCGGCCTCTATCGTGGCTTTGGGCCTTCTTTACGGAACGACGCATCAGAAATGCCAAGCCCGGTGATGCTGGGATACCGGTGATCTGTGTCGGCAACCTGACCATGGGCGGTGCGGGCAAGACGCCAGTTGTGCGTGAGATTCTGCTGCGCTTGACCCATGCCAAGAAGCGCGCCCATGGCCTTTCGCGCGGTCATGGCGGCACGCTGGAAGGCCCGATTCAGGTCGATCCTGACAACCACGATGCCTCAGAGGTCGGTGATGAGCCGCTGATGCTGGCGCAAGACTTCCCCATGTGGGTCGCTCGCAACCGGCTGGCCGGTGCCAAGGCGGCGGCTGCGGCGGGCGCTCAGGTCGTGGTCATGGATGATGGCCACCAAAATCCCGACGTGAAAAAGGCCCTGTCGATCATTGTCGTCGATGGCGAGACACGCGGTCAGGAATGGCCCTTTGGCGATGGTGCGGTGTTCCCTGCCGGTCCAATGCGAGAGCCGCTGCGTCGGGGTCTGGCGCGCGCCGATGCGGTCGTGGTGCTGCTCCCACATGGCCTGACCAAGGTTGATCCAGATCTCATTGCGGAGTTTGGCGATAAGCCGGTGTTGGTGGCGCGCCTCGAAGCGCCCGCCCCGCCGCCGCGTGGCCCGCAACTGGGCTTTGCAGGGGTTGGTAAGCCTTGGAAGGTCGAGCGGGCCTTAACCGAAGCGGGTTGCGAACTGGTCGACTTTGCCCCGTTCCCCGATCACGACCCCTATGATGACGAGACCCTGACCTTCCTCGCCGGTCGCGCGGCCCTGTTTGGTGCCGGACTTGTGACCACGGAAAAGGACTGGATGCGACTACCCATGCACTGGCGCCTGCGCGTCACCCCATGGCCCGTCCGCGCGAGATTTTTGGACGAGGCGGCGGTGGACCGGCTGCTGTTGGCAGCGGTGGGGTAAGGCCTAAACAAGGCCCCCTTCGGCCCTTCGGGCCACTTCCCCCAGAGGGCGAAGATCTAGGACGGTAAATCTTCCCCCTCTGGGGGAAGTACCGGCGAAGCCGGGGTAGGGGGTTCCAGCCTCAGCCCGCCGTCTGGTCCCGACCGCGCGCTGTGACTTCCAAGCGGGCTTGGGCCACGGACTCGGCCTTGACGCCGGGATTGTGGGCTTGGGAGACGCGGGCCTCGACGGCCATGGCGTCCTTGAAGGATAGGCCAAAGCCCTCATCGATCAGGCTCTTATAGGTTTGGCTGGCCGCTTCTGGCACGGAGGCCATGTCGAGCGCGAGCTTTTGGCAGACGGCCAACAGGTCGTCGGCGGCCACCACGCGGTTGATCAGGCCCCAGTCCGAGGCGGTGGCGGCATCGAGGAAGTTGCCGGTCAGGGACAGTTCCTTGGCCCGCGAAATGCCGATGGCGCGGCTGAGCTTTTGCGACAGGCCCCAGCCGGGCATGATCCCGACGCGGGCGTGGGTGTCGGCAAAGCGCGCATTGGACGATCCGATCAGCACGTCGCAGGCTAGGGCCAACTCAAAGCCGCCGGTGATGGCCGCGCCATTGATGGCTCCGATGATCGGCTTGGGGCAGGCGTCCATGGCCGCGACGGGATTGGCCGCAGGATCGCCGCCGACCGCACTACCCAGCGCGCCCTCTTCTTGGCCCAACTCCTTGAGGTCCAGACCGGCGCAGAAGGCTCGGCCCGCTCCGGTCAGGACGATGACCCGCACGCTGTCATCTGCCGCCAGTTCGACCAAGGCATCGCGAAGGGCTTGGCGCAGGGCGCGCGACAGGGCGTTCATCGCCTCGGGCCGGTTCAGGGTGACGGTGGCCACAGGGCCGGAACGATCAACGAGCAGCATGGAGAAACATCCTTTGGCGGTGTGTGATGTGAGGAGGTCTAGACCTTGAGGGCGCAGCTTTCGCCGATGGTCGGACGCGAAACGATGACTTGGCAAAGGCCCGGATAGCTCGGCTTAAGACGCGCCACAAAATAGAGGCAAAGGCGTTCCAGTGTCGGGCTTTCCAGTCCGGCCTTATCGTTGAGCGTGCTGTGATCCAGTTCCGCTGCGACAGCGCGCAGGGCTGCATCGAGCCCGGCCAGATCGGCGACCCAGCCCACAGGCTCTTGCGCGCGGCCCCGCACAGTGGCCTCGACCTTGAAAGAGTGGCCGTGCATGCGCCGATAGAGGCTGTCCTCTGGACCGGCAGGCAGGAAGTGCGCCGCGTCAAAGGTCGCCGACTTGGTGATTTCAAACTCAGGTTCGCTCATGGTCTCATCGCCGCCGCCAAGGGCAGCGCTTTCAAGGAATGCCCAGATATTTGTGGGTTTGGACGCTTAATCGCCATTGAGGATGGGAAAGGCAATAGGCCATCGCCGCCTGGGTGCTTGCGTCGCGGTCCGGGCCGTCGAGCGGTTGCAGATAGAAACGCTCAAAATCCATCTCAGCAAAGCGGGCCGGATCGACGTCCTTTTGCGGATAGACCAGCTTTAACTCTTGGCCAGAGGTCTGGACCACCGGGGCCTGCGCCTTGGGGCTGACGCAGATCCAGTCAATCCCGTCAGGGGCCTTCAGCGTGCCATTGGTCTCAACCGCGATCTCAAAGCCTAGGGCATGAAGGGCCGCGATGGCGGCTTCATCCAGTTGCAACAGGGGCTCGCCCCCGGTGCAGACGACAAGCCGCCCGTCAGGGCCGCCCTGCCACTGTGCCAGCACCGCCTCGGCCAGAGCCTGCGCGTCATCAAAGCGACCACCGCCCGGGCCATCCATGCCGACGAAATCGGTGTCACAGAAGCTGCAGACGGCGCTGGCCCGGTCCTGCTCGCGACCGCTCCACAGATTGCATCCGGCAAAGCGGCAGAAGACTGCAGCGCGGCCCGCCTGTCCGCCTTCGCCCTGCAGGGTCAAGAAAATTTCTTTGACGGCATAGCTCATGAGGGTTTGCCTGGCTCGCCCGCCGCATTCCACTCGGCCCAACCCTTGGCCCGCAGGTCGCAGGCCGGACAGACGCTGCAGCCATGGCCCCAAGCGTGGCGCTTGCCGCGCTCGCCCTTATAACAGGTGTGGCTGTCCTCAAGGATGATATCGACCAGATCCTGGCCGCCAAGGCGCTTGGACAGGGCCCAGGTCTGGGCCTTGGTCAGATACATGAGCGGCGTCTCGATCCGAAAGTCCCGGTCCATGCCCAGATTAAGCGCGGTCTGCAGCGCATCGAGAGTATCGCGCCGACAGTCCGGATAGCCCGAAAAGTCGGTCTCGCACATGCCGCCGATCAGGACATTCAGCCCGCGCCGGTCGGCCAAGGCCGCCGCATAGGTCAAGAACACCAGATTGCGCCCGGGCACAAAGGTCGAGGGCAAGCCCCGCTCATTGATCTCAATCTCACGGTCCGTGGTTAGGGCCGAGCCGCCTATGGCGCCAAAGCCGCGCATCTCAAGCTCATGATCTGGCCCGAGCCGCTGCGCCCAGTCTGGAAAGCCCGCTAGCACATTGTCACGCACCACCTGGCGCGCCTGCATCTCCACGCCGTGGCGCTGACCATAGTCAAAGCCCACCGTCTCGACCCGGCCATAGCGCTCCAGTGCCCAAGCCAGACAGACCGTAGAGTCCTGCCCGCCGGAAAAGAGGACCAGAGCGCCTTCGGGCGACTTAGGGGAAGGTGTCATGGATGCTCTCAAATTAGTCACAGGCGGGTTTTTTTACCTTATGCCGCAGGGAAAGTCGCATTTATCTCTCGCACCCAGAGTCAGTTGCTGTTAGCCAGCGCTCGTCCTGCTTCGACGGAGACGTCTGGGTTCGCCCAGGTGCCGCCGGATCAGGATTGGCCGACATAACCGCAACATGGCTTTCAGAGGCTAAGCGTCTGAAATCTAGGTTATTTTAGTCAAAACAATATTTTCGCCGGGGATTTGCACCAATTGGACCGATCAAAATCGGCCTTGGTTGCTAGGGAGGACCTACATGACACATACTCTGCGTTTGCGGAGCTATCTGGCAATTGGCGTTTCAGCCATTGCCGTTGCTACCATTTCTAACTTTGCCTATGCCGCTGATGAACCGGCTCAAGCCACTGCCAAGGGCAACACCGTTGAAGAGGTGGTTGTCACCGCCGAAAAGCGTTCGGTCAGCCTCCAGCAGGTGCCCATCGCGGTAACCGCCTTCACGTCCAAAGAACGCGCCTTGATCGGGATCAACAGCGTTCAGGACATGACCAATTTCACGCCCGGCCTGACCTATTCCAGCCAGCTTGACCGTCCGGTCATCCGCGGTCTGTCGCGCAGCACCAACGTCTATCTGGCCGACTCTGCTGTTGGCGTTTATGACAATGACCTGTTCACCAACTCCTCCTACCTCGCTGGCCGCGACGATATGCTGGTCGAGCAGGTTGAAGTGCTTTCCGGTCCACAAAACACGCTCTATGGCCGCAACTCGATCGGTGGCGTTATCAACACCAAGTCGCGTCGTCCAACCGAGTCCTTCTCCGGTGAACTGCGCGCCGCCGTCGGCAGCTATCAGTATCACAAGCTGGCCGGGACTGTTTCGGGCCCGCTGACCGAGAACCTGACCGGTCGCCTGAGTTTCTTCCGCCTCGACCAAGATCGCGGCTACTATAAGAACCTCGCAGGCAAGTCCCTCGGCGAAGTTCACCATGACAACTATGGTGAACTGCAGCTGCAATATAAGGGTGCCAAGGACGAGCTATGGTTCATGGCCTATGACCAGTCCTTCAACAATAACCGTGGTGGCCCCGGCTCGTTGCTCGGCATGCCCACCATCGGTGCGCTGGATGTGACCGCTCAGGGTACGGGTCTGTTTTTCAACCCGAACGGTGCCTATGGCACGGACATCATTGCCGGTTCAGCCGTCGGTAAGAACGCCACCTCCGACAATCCTTCGACCTTGAAGAACCGAACAGTCAGCGTTCAGCAGCCCACCACGATCAAGCTGCGTTCTTCCTATTCGTTGAACTTCCACTGGACGCACCATTTCGACGGCGTCGACATGAAATATGTCGGTGGCTATTCGGAATATCACTATGTGCTGAACCAGTATGACTTCACCAATGGTCAGTCTTCGGTCACGTCCTACAAGCTGCCGCTCTATACGCCAGCCAATTCGGCGACCCCCGTCTGCGCCTATTTGGGCGCCGCCTGTTCGCCCCTGACCGTCGATACGCGCACCAACTTCATGTTTGAAGCCCACCCCAAGTGGTACAGCAATGAAGTGACCTTCACCTCGACCGGCAATGGTAAGCTGAGCTGGGTGGCGGGTGCCTATCATTATGATGAGCAGACCGATAACCCCTTCACCACCAGTTCTTCCCAGTCCGCCCTTCAAACCGGCTCGACCTGGAACGTGATCACCCTGAACAATGTCCTTGGGGCACCTGCAGCACAGTTCCCAACGGCATCGTCGACGCAAGAGGTCCTGCACTATCTCGGCCTGCTTGGCGTTCCGGCCTATAAGGGAATGCCTGCGGCTCAGCGCGCGCTACAAAATCCGCTCCAGAGCGGCAATCTGATCTTTGCCAGCTATCAGTCGCACTCCAACACCACCGCTGCCTTTGCACAGGCCGATTATAAGGTGACCGACACCATCAAAGTCACCGCCGGTCTGCGCTATTCTTACGACCTGAAGTCCGCTCACGAAGAGACGCGGTACATCAAGATGAATAGCTCGAACCTCGCGGGTATCTTGGGTAGCTTAACCCCAGCCGCAGATATTACTTCTGTGCTGATCTCGACGGCTCCTGGCAAGGGCATCGCTGGTCCAGTGATCTATGCGACCACGGGCAAGTATGCAGGCGATGCCACGCGTTATCTTCGTGGTCATTCCGATGCGACAACCGGCACACTTGCTGTCAACTATACGCCTGATCGCGATACTCTGGCCTATGCTCGCTACAGCCGTGGCTATAAGGCCTTTGCTCTGAACGCGGGTTATATTGGTGAAGGCGTCTATGCCGAACCAGAAAGCCTAGACGATTATGAAATGGGTCTGAAGAAGTCCTTCTTCGACCGCAGCCTGACCGTCGACCTCGCGGCCTTCCACTATGACTATAAGAACAATCAGGTGCCACTCGGTTCGCCAAGCTACACCGGGCAAGACGGTATCAGCGGGCCTTCGGCTCTTAAGGCGACCTATATCAACCTGAACCGCTTCATTAACATCCCAACGGCAACGTCGGATGGTATTGAACTGTCGATGCGTTGGACCCCGGTTCGTCACCTGAACTTCTCGATGATCTATGGTTACAACAAGACCGAGATCACGACCGCCTGTAAGCCGCCAGTGGCCAATGCCGCCGGCTTTATTGCGACTGCCTCGACCAGCTGCTTCATTGATCCAGCCGATCCACTGGCCATTGCCGCTGGCGCTCAGCCACGCGGTAAGACCCTGGCGACCTACTCGCAATATCCAGGAACGGTGGCCAACGGCAACGTCGCCAGCGCTGATTATAACGACCAGATCCAAAGCGTTGAGGGCAATCCTTTGCCACAAACGCCGAAGAACAAGTTTGCGATCAATGCCAACTACACGATGGAGTTTGAGCCGGGTAACCTGACCGTTTCTGGATCCTATATCTGGAAGGACAAGTCCTACGCCAACATCTTTGCCCGTAGCTACAACGAGGCCCCTGCTTGGAGCCAAGTGGATCTGCGCAGCACTTGGACGAGCAACAAGGGCAACTACGAGTTGGTCGCCTACGTGAAGAACCTGTTTGACCAGATCGGCTATGAAGCCGCAGCTGGCGGCGGATATGTTCGCAATCCAGCGGGTGGAACGACTCTTCCTTACGTCAACAACAAGACGTTGAACCTGACGGCGCCTCGCCTGATCGGTGCGGAAGTGCACTACCACTTCTAAAAAATCAGTCTCTAGAAACGAGGGCGGCAGGAGCGATCCTGCCGCCCATTTTTTTTGATCCGTCGCTTGGCCTAGAAGCAGAATTGTCACAGTTCGAATTTTGTTGACCAATAAGCCGTTGGCTAAGGTTATCGTGATTAGTTATCAATGATCATTTTTCCCCCATTATATTGACAGCCCTATTCGCAGCATATGCATATGTGCCGATGCTGCTTGAGGTATGTCGCGCACCTTCCGCAGTCTCTGTTCGCGCGATGACGAGGAAACGACGGACGTAGAGCCAGAAAACTGGGCGCGCCGTTTGGGAGGGTTACAAATGTCTAAAACACTGCGCCTGCGCAGCTATCTGGCCATGGGTGTCTCGGCGGTGGCTATCGCTGCAGTTGCCACGCCGACTTTCGCTCAAGAGGCTGCACCCGCTAAGAGCGGCTCTGTGATCGAAGAGCTGGTCGTCACCGCGCAAAAGCGCGAAGAAGCCATTCAAGACGTGCCAATCGCCGTTTCGGCCTTCAGCCAGGACAGCCTAGAAAAGGCCAAGATCGACGGTGGTCCAAACCTTCAACTCGCCATTCCAAACGTTGCCTTCTCGAAGGGCAACTTCACGGGCTTTAACTTCCAGATCCGGGGCGTGGGCTCCAAGCTGGTCGCCGCGTCGGGTGATGCCGGTACCGGTATCCACCTGAACAACGTGCCGCTGACCGCCAGCAACCTGTTCGAAGCCGAGTTCTACGACGTCGAGCGCGTCGAAGTTCTGCGTGGCCCACAGGGCACCCTGTACGGCCGTAACGCCACCGGCGGCGTCGTCAACGTCATGACCGCCAAGCCTGTTGATCACTTTACCGCCAACATCAAGGGCGAGTTGGGCAACTTCAACACCAAGAAGGTCCGCGGCATGCTCAACGTGCCACTGGGCGACAAGTTGGCGGTTCGCGTTGCGGGCTCCATGCTGAAGCGTGATGGTTTCGGTGACAACCTGGTGACCGGCAACAATATTGATGACCGCGATCTGTACGCTGTGCGTACGACCGTGTCGTTCAATCCAACCGAGAAGTTCAGCTCCTACCTGATGTGGGAACATTTCCAGGAAGACGACAGCCGTTCGCGCGTCGGTAAGCAATATTGCGTCAAGGACACCGGCGCTGCCGGTATGCCTTACTCCACCAACGCGACCATCTCGACCTTCCAGCACGGCTTCCTGAGCCAGGGCTGTTTGGAAACCTCGGTCTATGCGCCGGGCGCTCTGGGCACGCCGAACTCGTCAGCCACCTTGGGCGGCCTGCTCGGCAACCTGACCGGCCTGATCACCGGCGACGCCTATGCTGGCAAGATGCAGTCGACCGACCTGCGGAACATCGAATCCCTTAAGGATCCGATCTACCGGGCCAAGACCGACGTTGGCACTTTCCAGATGGCCTACGACCTGACCGACGACCTGACCTTGACCTCGTTGACCGGCTATTCGAAGGGCACGCTCTATTCGAATGCGGACTATAACCGCGTGTCGCCGAACAATACTTTGAATGCCATTCCCGGCATCTCGCCCGGTGGTGTTTTCAATGACCCTCAGGTCGGGGCGTCCAACAAGTTTGCGACCTTCGATGTGTCCAGCGCTGACTCCAAGCAATGGTCGCAAGAGCTTCGCTTGCAGTCGGCCTTTGCTGGTCCATTGAACTTCAACGTTGGTGCCATTGCGCTCGATTTTAAGAGCAAGTCCGACTACTATGTCTACGGTAATACGCTGACGGCCTATTCAGTGATCCTCAACGGCGGCAAGCCTTGCGCGATCAACACACCAACCTGCGTCTATATTGATCCCAATCCAACCCCAACAGGCGACGGCCATAACTACTATGACAACCGCACGCCCTATCATCTGAAGTCTAAGGCCGTCTTCGGTGAGGTCTATTACGAACTGTCCGACAGCTTCAAGCTGACCGGCGGCTTGCGTTATACCCATGACCGTAAGCAGACCACGACCTTGCCGGTTGTCCTGCTCGCCCCTGGCAGCGGCCACCCCGTCGATGCCGTGACGCCAATCCAGATTGCTGACTTCAAGGAAATGACGGGTCGCTTTGGTTTCGACTGGAAGCCTGATCTGGCCATGACCGACAGTAGCCTGATCTATGCCTTCTACTCGCGCGGCTATAAGGCCGGCGGTATGAACCCGCCGCAGTCGGCTGCGTCGGCACTAGCCGCTGTGAAGACCACCTTCGATCCAGAGTTCGTGAGCTCGTTCGAAGTCGGCATGAAGAACACGATGCTTGACGGCAGCTTGATCTTGAACGCTACGGTCTTCCATTATGACTATACCGGCTATCAGGTGTCGAAGATCGTCAATCGGACCTCGGTGAACGAAAATATCGATGCCAAGATCCAGGGTCTCGAACTGGAATCGATCTGGGAACCCATCAATCACCTGCGCTTCAATGCCAGCCTCGGCTTGCTGAAGACGGAGATCGGTGAAGCCAGCTCGATCGATACCTTCAACCGCACGCAGGGCAATCCGAACCTGGTCGTGATTAAGGCTTCGAACGCTTCCAACTGTACGGCAAGCAAGGCTGGCGTTCAGGGTCTGATGACCCTGATCAATGCGGGTGCCCTCGCACCAACCACCATGCTCGGTGTTTGCTCAGGTGCATTCACTGGCGCGGCCAATCCGCTTAAGGTCTTCGGCATCGATATCCCCTTCAGCGACGGTGTCTCGAAGAACCTGAAGGGCAACGAACTGCCGAACTCGCCTAAGGCGACGCTGTCCGTCGGTGCGCAATACACCTTCGAACTGCCCGCCGGTTGGGGTGGTACGATCCGTGGTGACTACTATCACCAGGGCCAGTCCTATTCGCGCATCTACAACAGCTTCGCGGACCGGATCGACTCTTGGGAGAACGTCAACGCCTCCTTGCAGATCTCGAACCCAGGCAACGGCATTCAGCTGGAAGCCTATGTGAAGAACCTGCTCGATGACGCGCCGATCACCGACCTCTATCTGACTGATGACTCGTCGGGTCTGTTCCGGAACGGCTTCCTGCTCGAGCCTCGCACCTTCGGTGTTTCGATCCAGAAGTCCTTCTAAGACTGAATAGATGATCTAGGATCGGGGCCGGTGGAATACTCCACCGGCCCCTTTTTCGTGCACTGTGCCTTAACGGCTTTGCAACACCACCTGGGTAAGGTGACGTAACAGTATCCAAAAGCGTTGCGTTCCCCATGTCCGTTACCTTGCCCCTCTGCGAACCTATCTTGCCGGTCGGGCCTGATTCCGGGCGGGCGCAGGTGCTTGACCGGTTCCTGACCGAGCCGGGGCTAGAGCTATTGCCGGTCGTCGAGAACAATCGTCCTGTTGGCCTGATTACCAGAGGCCGGTTCGCCCTTGGCCTGCTTCAAGATGGCGCTCTGAGTGGTTCTATTCAGGCGATGACGCTTGCTGATCCGGTGATCATCAATGCCGCTCTGGGCCTCGACGATATTTGTGACCGGATGCGCAGCTCAAGCGATGCCGCACCCGGTGTCATCATGGTCGATACTGAGGGGGCCTATATTGGCGTGATTTCCGCCACGGCGCTCCTGCTCGCCTTGCAACAGAGCCTTCGGCTTGAGCGGGGCGTTCAGGCAACCAAAACCGCCCAATCCTCGACGATCCCCAGCAGTTCAGCCCGAGATCGTGAACTGTTCATCTCTGCGGTTGCCCATCAGATCGATGGCCCCTTAGAGGGCATTATCAGCCTGTCTGAGCGGCTCTCGCGTCATCCGATGAACAGTGACGGTCGAACCCAGGTTCACACCATCCTTGAAACGGGCCGAGGGGTCCTTCAGCTCGTTCGCCACGCCGCCGCGCTGAGCCGAATTGATGCGGGGGATATTGTCTTGGCGCCCGAGCCGGTGATCCTCGGCAACCTCATGGCAGACCTCGAAGAGGCTTGGCGCATTCGGGCGGAAGCGGCCGGTCTAACCCTGATGGTGTCCTATGAAGGGCCGCAGGACCTTACGGTCAGTCTTGACCCTGAAATGATGCGCCGCCTTCTCAACACCCTTGTCGAGCGGGCCTTGTCTGTCACGCCGCGCGGCATTGTCGAGGCCAGCCTCAAGGCCAAGGTCGAGGCGGCGGGTGTCTATCTCGAAGGCCGAATTCGGGATGGCGGCGTCAGCCTTGCGGCAAATCGCTTGGCTCGCATCTTTGAGCCTATGCCCGACCGCGCGGGCGGCTCCTTCTTGGAAAGTGTCGGACTTGCGCTTTGCAACCGCATCATTGGCGTCATGCATGGCAATATCCGGGCCGAGAGCAATGTCGGTTCTGGCTCAAACATCGCCTTTGATGTGCTGGCACCCGCCTTGGCCTCGCATCCTGCCCTGTCTAACGCGCCCAAAGGCGAAGGCTCCGACGGGGCCATCCGGGCCCATGTTCTGGTGGTCGATGACAATGCCACCAACCGCATGGTTGCTGAGGCCCTATGCGAGATGTTCGGTTGCACCTCTGAGGCCGTCGAAGATGGGGTTGAGGCGGTAGACTATGCCGCCACGGGCCGCTTTGATGTGGCCTTGATGGATATAAAGATGCCGCGCATGGATGGTGTCGAGGCGACCTTAGCGATCCGCGCCTTGCCGATTGCTGCGCGAAATCTTCCCATCATTGCCCTGACTGCCAATGCGGACCCCGAAGATGTTCGGCGATATCTGTCCATTGGAATGTGCGATGTGGTCGATAAGCCGATCAAATCCGACATTTTGCGCGATGCGATCCGGGCAGCCCTCGCCTCGACGACCGGCGTAGCACAGGCCGACGCCAGCGCGGTTGCCTAGTCGCAACCGTCAAAACAGCTGAATTTCCTTAAGAAATCGCCGCGGCATGCCTTTGGTAGCTGGAGGCGGGATCGAACCGCCGACCTGTGGGTTATGAATCCACCGCTCTAACCATCTGAGCTACCCAGCCAAAGGCATTGCCGAGCGAGGGATGGCTTATAGGGGCAAGTCCGATCCGCTTCAAGCGCCCGTTTCATGTTCCTGATCAAGTCTTTTGCGGGAAATTCCCGATCAGACCGCGCAGGCCGCTTGGGTCGTGGAGCGGATAGGGTTAGGGTCCGTCCTCATGAGCGTTCTGCAACTTTTGGGTTCCGCCATCGACGGGGGCGCAGAGACCTATTTCACGGACCTGACGAGGGCCTTGGCCGCCGCGAGAACCGATCAGGTCGCGGTGATCCGAGCCCATGCGGTACGCCAGTCCGCGCTTCAGGACGCAAAAATTCCGACGACAATAGCCCGCTTTGGCAGGCAGTTGGACCTCTTCACCAAGGGTAAGATCCGGCAAGTCGCCCGGGTCTCTGAGGCCAAGGTGCTGCTGGCCTGGATGAACCGTGCCGCCAGCCACGCGCCAAAGGGCCCATGGGCGCGGATTGGCCGGTTAGGCGGCTATTATGACTTGAAATATTATCGCGGCTTTGACGCCTTGGTGGGCAATACGCGTGACATAACCGATTGGATCTTGGCGCAAGGCTGGCCGCAAGATCGCGTCCACTATATCCCCAATTTCGCCGAGGCCGGATCGCTTGAAACGGTTGACCGCGCCGCTCTGGATACGCCTGCTGATGTGCGCTTACTGTTGGCGATGGGCCGCCTACACGCGGTAAAGGCCCATGATATTAGCCTAAAGGCCTTGGCCTTGATCCCAGAGGCCTATCTGTGGATCGCGGGCACCGGGCCGCTAGAGGCCGAGCTTAAGGCCTTGGCGCAGTCCCTTGGTGTCGCAGAGCGGGTGCGGTTCTTGGGCTGGCGCAATGATGCTGCCGCCCTCTATCGCACTGCGGATGCCTGCCTGTTCCCCTCCCGGTTTGAGCCCTTGGGCAATGTGGTCATGCAGTGCTGGGCCAATAGCTTGCCCGTCATCGCGGCGGCCAGCCAAGGCCCATCACAATTGATCAGGCCCGGGCAAGATGGATTGCTGGTCCCCATCGATGATGCCCCGGCGCTGGCCGCCGCCGCCCGCCGCGTACTGGCTGAGCCTGCGCTTCGGGATCAGATGGTTCAGCAGGGTTTGATCCGCATGGACGGCGAGTTTTCCAAAGCCGCGGTCGTCGCCCAATGGCAGACCCTGTTTGCGCACTATGGAGACCGGCCATGTGCGCCATAGCCGGATGGTTTGGCCCGGCGGTTACCGATGGCTCGGTGATCAAGGCCATGGCCGCCACGCTGGCCCATCGCGGCCCTGACGGTATTCGTATCGAGCAGGGCAAGGGCTGGGACCTTGCCCATGCGCGCCTATCGATCATCGATCTAGAGGGCGGCTGGCAGCCTTTGCATGGCCAAGGCTGCACGGTGATCGGCAATGGCGAGATCTATAACTATATCGAGCTGACCGCAGACCATGGCCTATCGGGCAGCCTAACCACAGGATCAGATTTCGAACCCCTCTTGAGCCTCTATGGCCGCGAAGGGGAGGTGGCCTTCGATCGGCTGCGCGGCATGTATGCCCTCTGTCTGATCGATAGGGCCGACCGGCGCTGGCTGGTACGCGATCCCTTTGGCATCAAGCCGCTCTATTGGACGCAGCAGGACGGTACCTTCGCCTTTGCCTCTGAGCCGCGCGCCTTGCGCCTTGGCGAGCCGCGCCAGATCGTGCAGGAACGGATCGAGGAACTGTTAAGCCTGAACTACAGCCTCGGCACGGGGTCGGTCTTTGAGCAGATTCATCGTCTTGCGCCGGGCGTCGTTGCCGAGATCATCGAGGGTGAGGTCTCGCCGCTGCGCATTCGTCCGGCCATCCCGCCGCGCAATCGTGCTGCTCCCACCGACGAGGCGGGTGTGCTTAAGGCGTTGGATGAAGTGCTTGAGGATTCTGTTCGGGTCCATCAACGTTCAGACGTGCCCTATGGCCTGTTCCTGTCGGGCGGTGTGGATTCTGCGACCATCGCCACCCTGATGAGCCGTCTCAATGAACGCCCTGTCACCGCCTTCACCTGCGGCTTCACCCCGCCCAAGGGCGAAGATTGGAGCGCCAAGGACGAGCGCGGGCAAGCCGAACGCGTGGCGCGGGCTCTCAATCTGGATTGGCACGAGGTGGCCTTTGCCGAAGAGGACTTCTGGCGGCTCCTGCCCAAGGTGGCTTGGGCGCTGGATGATCCGACCACCGACTATGCCACCTTGCCCACCTTTAGGCTCGCTGAGGCAGCCAGAGACGATCTGACGGTGGTTCTGACAGGCGAGGGGGGAGATGAGCTGTTCGGCGGCTATGGCCGCTACCGCCGCGCTCTGAGGCCAAGATGGCTCGGTGGGCGTGCCGCAGAGCCACAGGTCCTTGCGCCCTTCCTGCGGGACGGCGGGGCGGGGGCTCTCGCCCGCTGGCGGCAAGCGGCAAAGGCCCCCAAAGGGCTGACCCCTCTGCAAGAGGCGCAATATGGCGATATTGCCACTTGGCTGCCCAATGACCTTCTGCTCAAGCTCGACCGCTGTTTGATGGCCCATGGCTTGGAAGGGCGCACGCCGTTCCTCGACCCGGCTGTGGCGGCCTTCGCCTTTCATCTGCCAGACCGTCTCAAGGTGCGGGGACGTATGGGCAAGTGGATCCTGCGTCAATGGCTGGCGCGTCATTGTCCTGCGGCCGAGCCCTTTGCCAAGAAGAAGGGCTTTACGGTTCCCGTCGCTGCTTGGATTGCGCCGCGCGCTGCCGAGCTGGGGCCACGGATTGCCGCCAGCGCTGGTGTGGCGCAGGTCTGTGATCAGAGCGCCGTCCGTGCCGTCTTCACCGACGATGCCCACGCCTCGAGCCGCTGGCCCTTGCTGTTCTATGCGGTCTGGTACGCCATCCACGTCGAGGGCGCTGAGCCGGATGAGGCGCTGCGGGCGCTGGTGGCCTGACCCCCTACCCCGGCTGCGCCGGTACTTCCCCCAGAGGGGGAAGATCTTGGAGCGGTAAATCTTCCCCCTCTGGGGGAAGTGGCCCGAAGGGCCGTAGGGAGCCTTGTTTTGATCAATGGATAGGGCAGGGGATGACCCCCTCACCCAACCCTCTCCCCCAAGGGGGCGAGGGCTAGAACCGACAAGCGCACTCCCTGTGGGAGAGGGTTGGGTGAGGGCCTTGTTTTCTTATTTTCCGTATTCCCCGCGCAGGCGGGGATCCAGACCCTTGCACTCAGGCGCAAAGTGGCCCACCCGCGTCTCGCAATGACGCGACCCGATCTGTTTTAGCTCGTAAATCTGAAATGCAGGACGTCGCCATCCTGAACCTTGTATTCCTTGCCTTCCAGACGCATCCGGCCGGCTTCCTTGGCACCCTGTTCGCCATTGAGGCGGACATAGTCGTCAAAGGCGATGGTTTCAGCGCGGATGAAGCCCTTTTCGAAGTCGGTATGGATGACACCGGCCGCTTGCGGGGCCGTATCACCGACATGGATGGTCCAGGCGCGGGCCTCCTTGGGGCCAACCGTGAAATAGGTCTGAAGGCCCAAGAGGCTGTAGGCTTCGCGGATCAGGCGATTGAGGCCAGGCTCAACAAGGCCGAGCGTTTCGAGGAACTCTGCGCGCTCATCGGCGTCGAGCAGGGCAATTTCGCTCTCGATCTTGGCGGAGATAACCACGGACTTGGCATTGTCCTTCGCCGCCCGCTCACCGACCAGATTGGACAGGCTATTGCCCTGATCGGCGCTATTTTCTTCGACATTGCAGACATAGAGGGCGGGCAAGGAGGTCAGAAGTTGCAGCATGTGCCAGGCCTTCTCGTCGTCAGCCTCGATCTTGGCGGCGCGGGCGGGGCGCCCCTCGTTCAGTTGGTCGAGGGCCAGCTTGGCCAGACGCAGGGTGTTGATGCTTTCCTTATCGCCGCCCTTGGCGCGTTTTTCGAGATTGACGATGCGCTTTTCAAGGCTCTCGAGGTCGGCGAGCATAAGCTCGGTTTCGATGATCTCGAGGTCAGACAGGGGATCGATGCGGCCCTCAACATGGGTGATGTCATCATCGATGAAACAGCGCGACACGAAGGCCACAGCGTCACAGTCGCGGATATTGGCGAGGAACTGGTTGCCTAGCCCCTCACCCTTGGAGGCGCCGCGCACGAGGCCCGCCACGTCAACAAAGTTGATCCGGGCAGGAATGATTTCCTTAGAGCCTGCAATGGCCACCAGCTTGTCCAAGCGCGGCTCTGGCACGGCCACGTCGCCGACATTGGGCTCAATGGTGCAGAACGGATAGTTGGCCGCCTGGGCCTGAGCCGTCTGGGTCAGGGCGTTGAATAGGGTGGACTTGCCAACATTGGGCAGGCCGACGATTGCGACTTTGAGCGCCATCGAGTCCTCGGATCAGAAGGTGAAAACAGGGGTGCGCCGCTATGAACGACGCGTCGAAGGCCCTTATGGCCGAGCGAAGGCCAAGGCGCAAATGTTGCGCTAGGGTCAGGGCTATTCAGTTGGTGGGTTTGGCCCCTTCAATCAGGCCCGCCTTGCGCGGATCGGCCTTGGGCGAGGGAGCCAGACGCATGACTTCGGTCTGATATTTCTCGTCTTCGGTCGCGGCCAGCAGGGGGGCGGCGTCCGCGCAAGCCCGGCATAGGGTTTCAACCCATGGCCCATCGACCTTGTTAAAATCGGACAGCACCCAGCCCAGAACCATATCCTTGTCGCCCGGATGGCCCACACCCATGCGGGCTCGGCGAAAGTTGGGACCCATCTGGCCGATGATTGAGCGAAGGCCATTGTGACCCGCCGCCCCGCCGCCGGTTTTCATGCGGAAACGTCCCGGCGCCAGATCCATCTCGTCATGGAACACCACCACCTGATCGAGCGGGGTCTTGTAGAACTTGGCAGCAGCCGAGATCGCGCGGCCACTTTCGTTCATATAGGTCTGGGGTTTCATCAGCAGGGCGCGAACCTCGCCTGCGGGGGTCTGGATATTGCCCTCGCAGACCTCGCTCTGAAACTTGGTGCGCCAAGGGCCAAAGCGCCAGCGGCTGGCCATCTCATCGACGCAGAGAAAGCCGATATTGTGGCGATTGCGCTCATATTTCGGTCCAGGATTGCCCAGACCAGCCAAGATCAACATGGGGCGTCCATTCTCAATGGGCCATCAGGGGCCAATAGGGGCCTGAATATAGATACAGGGCGCGCCCGTTAAGGCACGCCCTGCAGTATTAGGGTCTTAGCGTTTCAGATCTAGCCGTCGCGAGCGCCAGACTTTAGCGGTTCAGCAAACGCAGATCAAAGGTCGCTTTGATTAGCTGACGCGCAGCAGGTCGAAATGGACCGGCTCATCGCTGACGGGGTGGAATTGGATTTCCTTGGCGACGACCTTCTGGGTCTTGCCGCCGTGGGACAGGGTCACCTGTTGGCCAGCCAGCTTGCCGGACAATAGGGCCTTGCGGAATTCGTTGCTCTTGACCGAAATGGCCAAAGGCTCAGCGCCGCCGCCATAGACGACGCCCGGTACATGACCTGCACGGCGGGTTTCACGCGCGCCACCGGTACCAGTGCGCTCACGCAGTTCAACATTCAGGACGATCTCGGCCATGGCCATGCTCTC
>CANFKD010000004.1 GCA_947447115.1 Caulobacteraceae bacterium | reverse complement strand
CTCGGTGAAGAGGGAGAAATGGTCGGAGCGGCGGGATTCGAACCCACGACCCCTTGACCCCCAGTCAAGTGCGCTACCAGGCTGCGCTACGCTCCGCTAGAGAGCGAGCCTTATAGGCAGGGCTTTGCCGCGCCGCAATCGCAAAAGTCTATCAATGGGCGCTTATAGCTATTGGGCGTCGAGGACGCGGTCCAAACGCTGCTTGGTATCGATCAGCAGCTTTAGGTTCCGCTCGAGGTCCGCGCGCGCCTTAGCGTCAATGGCGGCAAATCCGCTCAGGGGTAAGGCGGGCTTCGGCGCTGGCGCGGGTGCTGCAACGACGGGCGCGGCCTGCGGAGCCACCTCCGATACGAGCTCAGGCACAGGGCCGTCGGCCCCGGCGACGAGACGCTTTGAGCCCTGATCGCGATAGAGCTTTTGCACGCCCTTGATCGTGAAGCCTTCCTTGTGCAGCAGATCGCGCACACCGGCCAAGACGGTCAGGTCATGGGGACGATAGAACCGGCGCCCGCCGGCCCGCTTCATCGGCCTTATGAAAGAGAATTTGGTTTCCCAGAACCGCAGCACATGCTGAGGCACACCGAGCTCGTCAGCGGCCTCGGAAATGGTTCGGAAAGCATCCGGCCCTTTTTGCACCCTACTGCCTCAGTCTAGCCGCCCAAGGCCTTGTCGATACGGGCCTTGATCACCTGCGAGGCGCGAAAACCGATAACGCGGCGCGGGTTGATGGTGGCCGGCTCGCCGGTCTTGGGATTGCGGCCGATCCGTTCGCGCTTGGCGCGGACTTGAAACACGCCAAAGCCCGAAAGCTTGACGGTCTGCCCCTGCTCCAAGGCTTCGGCGACCAGATCTAGGGTACGCTCGACCAAGGCGGCCCCATCTTGGCGGGTCAAACCCACTTCCAAATGGACAGCTTCGCAAAGATCCGCGCGTGTCAGTGTTTCGCCCTTCATCAGGGAAGCCCCCACAGCCAATTAACCTGATTGGGTTTTTGCCCCGATTATTACGCCAAGTCAAAGGGTTCTGGCGAAGAGACAAGTTTTCGCCTTAGAGGCGCAGAACGCAGGCGCCCCAGGTCAGGCCGCCACCCATGGCTTCAAGCAGCAAAAGCTGCCCCGGCTTAACGCGTCCGTCCTCAATCCCGTGGTTGAGCGCAAGGGGAATTGAGGCCGCCGACGTGTTGGCGTGAAGGGCGACGGTCGAGATGACCTTCTCTTCGGGTATACCGACCCGCCTGGCCACGCCTTCCAAAATCCGTTGATTGGCTTGGTGGGGAATGAACCAGTCGACCTCAGCCATGGTCACGCCTGCAACGGCGGCAGAGGCCTCGATGGCCTCTGAGATATTGACCACGGCATGGCGGAAGACCTGATTGCCGAGCATCTGCAGATGCCCAACCGTACCGGTGCTGGACGGGCCACCATCGACGAACAGCAGGTCCTTCTTGGACCCATCCGCCCGGAGCGAAAAGCCGAGCAGACCGCGATCGCTCGTTAGCCCCTGCCCCAGTTGTGGCTCCAGCACCACCGCGCCCGCGCCATCACCAAAGAGCACGCAGGTGCCCCGGTCGGTCCAGTCCATCAGACGCGTCATGGTTTCTGCGCCAATGACCAGTGCGCATTTGGCAAGGCCGCGCGCGACGAAGCCATCGGCCACCGACATGGCATAGACAAAGCCCGAACAGACCGCTTGGACGTCGAAGGCGATCCCGACCGGCGCATCGATCTTGTGCTGCACCATCGTTGCCACGGACGGAAAGGTCAGGTCGGGCGTGGTGGTTGCAACAATGATCAGATCAACATCCGAGGCCTTGCGCCCCGCCGCCGCCAGAGCGCGCTGAGCGGCCACTGTGGCCAGGTCCGAGGTGAACTCGCCCTCAGCCGCGCGGTGGCGCTGGCGAATGCCTGTGCGCTCGACAATCCACTCATCATTGGTGTCGACAAATTTGGAAAGATCGGTGTTGGTAACGATATCCGATGGCAGATAGCCGCCAACGCCGGTTACGACGCTACGCAGGTTTGCAGATGAGGCGTCAGTCACTGAGGGCTTTCCTCTGATCCGGCGGGATGGTCCTCGGTCGGCGCGTGAACCAACACATCGCTAAGCTGGCTCATGCTGGCCTTAAACTCTTCGGCATAGTGGCTGCGGGCCAGATTGGCCGCGACCTTGATGGCATTGGCAAAGCCGCGGTCGTCCGCGCCGCCATGGCTCTTAACCACCACGCCATTGAGGCCTAATAATGGCCCGCCATTGACCGAACTGGGGTCAAGCTTGGCGCGCATCTTCTTCAGAGCACCCGAGGCAATGACCGCGCCGATCTTGGACAGAAGGCTCGAGGTCAAGGCCCCGCGCATTTCAGAGGCAAAAAACCTAGCCATGCCCTCGGCGGTTTTCAGCGCGACATTGCCGGTAAAGCCGTCCGTGACCACGACATCGACCGTGCCCTTGGCCAGATCATTGCCTTCAACAAAGCCGCGATAGTCCATATCCAGATTGGATTCGCGCAGCAGCCTGTGGGCTTCTCGGACCTCTTCATGGCCCTTTTGATCTTCAGAACCGACATTCAAAATGCCGACCGTCGGACGGGCCACCCCGTGCATGGCCCGGTGATAGGCCTCGCCCATAATCGCAAATTCAACAAGCTGGGCCGCATCACACTGGATGTTGGCCCCAGCATCGAGAACGGTACTGACGCCCTGCATGGTCGGCCAATTGGCGACGATGGCGGGCCGGTCCATTTCTGCGGCCATGCGCAGGATCAGCTTGGACATGGCCATCAGGGCACCGGTATTGCCCGCTGAGACGGCCGCTTGGGCCTCTCCGGTCTTGACGGCTTCAATGGCATTCCAAAGGCTGGTGCCCTTGCCCCGGCGCAAGGCCTGAGCGGGCTTCTCATCCATGGCCACCACCTTGTCGGTGTGACGGATGTCGCAAACCGCCTTGGCAAGCGGATGGCGATTCAGCTCAGCACCAATCAGCGCCTCGTCCCCGTGGAGCAAAAACCGCACAGGCACATCACGCAGAAGGCCGACAGCGATGGAGACGCCGGACACCACCACAGAGGGACCGTGGTCCCCGCCCATGGCATCAATAGAAATGACAAACCTATCGGTCACGCTGGCGCGAAAGCCTCTCGATTAAGAACCGCCCAACCCGGAGGGGTCGACCGAGACATTCCGACATCCCCAAAATCAATCTGGAAACATCGGACAGAATGGATAGGCAAGGTCCCTTAAGACTCAGTTGCGCCCGGTTTCAGCTTCCTTAGCACGGCGAAGGGCGATAGCTCCACCTCTGGCTCCGGCGCCACAAACTCGACCCCTGGCTTGCGGGGGAAAGGATCAATCGAAAGCGACAGTTCCTCGAGCACATAGTGGGCCAAATCGACAATATTGTCTTCCAGAACGTCGGGTGGATCATCCGCTTCCGGATCAAAGGCAATTTCGACGACGTTGGGATCGGGGGCATGAAGGCTGCCAACGGGCACCACACGCACGCGAAACTCCCCCTTCAGTTCGGTTGAATAGTCCTCGAGCGTCACGCCGCAATTTTGGGTGACCGAACCAGACCAGCGGCCATCGATCTGTCCCCCATCATGCCAACGCACCAGCTTGACCTCTGCCTCCAGCCTATCCAGCGAAACCAGACCATAGAGCTTGGCGATCACGTGGCGCGCCGCCTCGTCCGGCACCAGCTGACGCACCGACCCTTGGGCCGAAAATTCGCCCAGACCCATTGGGGCTTTCCACAGGGCTTGTTCAGACGTCATGCGAGATCTCCGGCCAGATAACAGATGCCTGCAACAGGCTATCTAAGGACTGTTCAGCCAAGGCGGCAACGCAGCGCACGGCGTAGTCGCTCAAGGTAGGAACAGGCGCATCTTCAATGTCAGCATACACGGTCCGCGCAAGGGTCGCTGAAAGTTCCGTCTGATCGGGCAGGCTGGCCAGCGCAATATCATAGGCCTTGACCCGACCATAGAAGGCCTCGCCCAGCTTGCGCATCTTCTTGGCCATCGACAGATCACCAACGCCCATCTCCCGCAGAGCCGAATCGAGGGCTTGGATATAGGCCCCGAACAGGGCCTGCGCGACCTCAGTCGCGACCTCGCCCTGCCCCTTTAGCCGATGGAGCAATAGGACGACATGCAGGCTGTAGAGTTCGAATCGCGCTTCAGTCTCATCGCGCACGCCTAAGCGGACATAGAAATCCGGCTGCCGGGCCTGCTGAACCGCTACGCTGTAAAGGGATCGGCCGGTTTTCACCGCTGGCCTCACGCCGAAAAATTGTCCAAACCATCGCTTCAGAACCATGTCTGCCTCACTTCTGCCGCGAGCTACACTTAACGCGGCCATTGAACTAAGGGTCTGAGGACGCTAGGTCAAAGGCTGCAAGAATGTATTTGGTGAATAGACCCATGTCCGCATCTGCCCACACGACCCGATTGCCTGCGCGCATCAAGGCCCTGACCTCTGCGGCGGTCCTCGCAGCCTGCTTGGTTGGCGCCTCCGCTTGCACGCCGGTGACGTCCTTTGGCGGCTTCCAAGCCATTGAGGAAAAGCCTCAGGATGTGAAACCGAAGATCGACACACGGTCGATGGTTCTGGAGCGTCTGGGGTCACCCTCGGCGGTGTCGACCTTCGATCCGAACCTCTGGTTCTACATGTCGCAAACGACGGACAGGATCGCCTTCTACCTGCCTCAGGTCACCGAACGCACTGTGGTCGCGATCAGCTTCGACAAGGAGAGCGAACTGGTCACCAGCGTCAACACTTACTCGATCAAGGACGGTAAGGTTCTGGCCTACAATAGCCGCGAAACCCCGACCCGTGGCCGCGAGATGACCATTCTCGAACAGCTTCTGGGCAATGTGGGCCGTGGTGGTCTGCTGCCTCAGGATGAGGATCGCAACATGCCTGGCGGTCGCCGCGAATAGGTCTGATCCAAACCTCTTGAACAAGAAAATACGCCCCGAAGATCGCTCTCCGGGGCGTTTTCAGTTGTGGCACCTGCCCTGCCCCGCTTTGCCGCTAGGCCAAGCTAGGCAGGGGTGAGGCAAGCTATCAGCCCGAGTGAGCCAAGACGGCCAGCAGCAGCAGGGCTACGATGTTGGCGATCTTGATCATGGGGTTCACCGCGGGGCCGGAGGTGTCCTTGTAAGGATCGCCAACCGTATCGCCGGTCACGGCAGCCTTGTGGGCCTCAGAGCCCTTGCCGCCATAGTTACCTTCTTCGATGTACTTCTTGGCATTGTCCCAAGCACCGCCGCCTGAGGTCATCGAGATGGCCACGAACAGGCCAGTCACGATCACACCCATCAGCATCGCGCCCAGAGCCGAAAACGCTTCTGCACGGCCAGCAATGGCTTGGATGACGAAGTACAACGCGATAGGCGAAACCACGGGCAGCAAGGACGGGACAATCATTTCCCGGATTGCGGCCTTGGTCAGGATGTCCACGGCCTTGGCGTAGTCAGGCTTAGCCTTGTACTCCATGATGCCGGGGATTTCGCGGAACTGACGACGAACCTCTTCGACGACGGCCTCAGCCGCACGTCCAACAGCCGTCATCGACATGCCACCGAACAGGAACGGCAGCAGGCCACCGAAGAACAGACCAACCACGACGTAAGGGTTGGACAGGTCGAAGGCCACCTCGCCCATGCCGGCGAAGTATGGGAACTCCGTTGCATTGGCCGCGAAGAACTTCAGGTCTTGAGTATAGGCTGCGAACAGCACCAGAGCGCCAAGACCAGCCGAACCAATGGCATAGCCCTTGGTCACGGCCTTGGTGGTGTTGCCCACGGCGTCCAGCGCATCGGTCGAGACGCGAACCTCGTGAGGCAGACCCGCCATTTCGGCAATACCACCGGCATTGTCGGTGACAGGACCAAAGGCGTCGAGGGCGACAATGAACCCAGCCAGCGCCAGCATGGTCGTGGTGGCGATGGCCACGCCGAACAGGCCAGCAAACTGATAGGTCAAGATGATGCCGACGATGATCGCAATCGCAGGAGCCGCAGTGGACTCAAGCGAAACGGCCAGACCCTGGATCACGTTGGTGCCGTGACCTGAGACCGAAGCCTTGGCCACCGAACGGACCGGACGGAAAGCCGTGCTGGTATAGTATTCGGTAATCACGACGATGGCTGCGGTCACACCGAGGCCAACAAGGCCGCAATAGAACAGCGCATGGGCGTCTACGGACTTGCCTTGGATCATGACGGCGGCAGGCACGAGCTTGTTAATAACCACATAGACACCGACGACCGACAGAAGGCCGGTGACGATCAGGCCCTGATAAAGCGCGCCCATGATGTTCTGGCTCTTGCCCAGACGGACAAAGTAGGCACCGACGATGGAGGCTGGGATACAGATACCGCAGATGCCCAGCGGCAACAGCATCATGGCATCGACCTCGGCTGTGCCGCGGAAGAAGATCGCTGCCAAAACCATGGTCGCGACCGTGGTCACGGCATAGGTCTCGAACAGGTCAGCGGCCATACCGGCGCAGTCGCCGACATTGTCACCGACATTGTCAGCGATGGTGGCGGGGTTGCGGGGGTCATCCTCAGGAATACCAGCTTCAACCTTACCGACCATGTCGCCGCCAACGTCAGCACCCTTGGTAAAGATGCCGCCGCCCAGACGCGCGAAGATGGAGATCAGCGAGGCGCCGAAGCCCAGGGCCACCATCCCATCGACCACTTCGCGGCTGGTTGCCACGAGGCCTTCGATCTTTGTCAGGTAAGCGAAATAGCCCGCAACGCCGATCAGGGCGAAGCCTGCCACCAGCATGCCCGTGATCGCGCCCGACTTGAACGCCATGCCGAGGCCCTTTTGCAGGCTCTCAGAGGCGGCTTGAGCGGTGCGCACATTGGCGCGAACGGAAATCAGCATCCCGGCGTAACCTGCTGCGCCCGAGAGCACAGAGCCAATGACGAAGCCAACTGCGGCCTTAGGACCGATCAGGAAGTAAACAATGGCCAGAATGACCAAGCCGACAATGCCGATGGTCGTATATTGCCGCCGCAGATAGGCTTGAGCGCCTTCCTGAATGGCGGCTGCGATTTCTTTCATCTTGTCGTTGCCAGCCGAAGCTTGCATCAGGGTCGCGGTCTGAACGATGCCATAGAGCACCGCCAAAAATCCGGCCGCGATAACCCACCAAATATACGAATCCATGCTGTAGAAGCCCCTTCCTGTGTGTGCACATACGACCGACGGACCGTCACAAAACGTCCGAAAGCCGGGCCCGTGAAGGACCTGTGCGCCAGTTTCCTCGATTGGGAGCCTAAGTCGCTCCCTTCAACCGGGGTGGAAGTTGCCAAACATGAGACGGCAAAGCAACCACTTGCCGAGAGAAGTCTCTGGCTTTGATGTTTAAGGCTTGGCGGGAACGGTGCGCGCGACGCGTTTTTTAGGGTCTTGGCGCACAATTTCGATACTCGCAATCATCCTCGGGTCCACGAAGCTCGCGACCTCACGCATAAGAACGGCCTTAACCAGTTTCTCATCCACCCGGTTGGGGTCACCGGGCACACCAAGGTTCTGACGGTGACCGGCGCGAACCAAGGCATCGCGATAATAGGGCTCTTGGCTGACCAGCCGAAAAAGATCAGCCTTGGGCGACAACATGATCTTGATCGACAAGAACACATAGTTGACCAGCTTGCCGTTCTCCGTGATCGGCACAGCGACGGGTTTCAGAGGGATCGACGGGTCGACCTTGATCGTCGCCGCCCCCTCTTCAGCCCTGACAGGGGTCACGCTGAAGGCGGCAATCAGTGCTAGGATGGGGACTATTTTGCGCATGGAACCCTTTTAGCAAAAAGGGTTTAGGCGGCAATTGCTATTCGCGGTGCTGATAGCCCAATGTGCGAATATTCTGAATATCGCCGCGCCAAGACAGGCTCACACCAGGCTCGGGCACGACCTGACCAATGACGGTGACCTCGATCCCAAGACCAGCGGCCTTCGACTTAAAGGCCCCTCGCTGCTCAGGTCTTACGGTACAGACCAGTTCATAATCGTCACCGCCCGTGACCAGAGCCAAGCGTGCCGCAATGGGGTCGGCCTGCAGTTCAAGCCAAGCCAAGGCCGCCGCTGACATGGGAACCTGCTCCAAATCGATCCTAAGACCCACAGCACTGGCGGCTGCAATGTGCCCCGCATCCGCCGCCAATCCGTCCGACACATCCGCGCAGGCCGTCGCATGGGCGCGCAGGGCAATGCCAAGTCCGAGCCGTGGGCGGGGATGATGATAGCGATCTTCCAAGGCGAGATTTTGCCCCGGCGTGAGCATCGCCAGACGCCCTTGCGCGGCCAACAGCCCCAAATAGCCATCACCAATGGTGCCCGTGACCATCAGGTCATCACCGATTCGCGCGCCCTTGCGTCGCACCGTCTGGCCCTGCGGCACCCAACCCAAGGCGGTCAGGCTGAGCGTAAGCGGTCCGGGGGTCGAGGTTGTGTCCCCGCCGAAGAGAGACAGACCGAAATGGGACAGGTCTTCGCCTAGCGCCTTGGCAAACTGGTCACGCGCTTCGGCGTCATAGTGGGGCGGCCAACTGACCGCGAGGAAACAGCCATAGGGCTCAGCCCCCTTGGCCGCCAAATCGGACAGATTGGTCCGCAAGAGTTTCCGCGCGATCCGGTCAGGGCGCTCACCGGGAAGGAAATGAACCCCTTCAACCAGCGCGTCCTTGGTGACCACCAGATCAAAGCCGTGACGGGACGGAATAACCGCCGCATCGTCCATGAGTTCGAGAGCCTCTGGCGCACCAAAGGTCAGGGGACGAAAGCGCCGGGCGATGTCTTGAAACTCGTCCGACACGGCCCGCCCCAATCAGCCGCGCTCGTCGCGGGCAATGCCGTCCAGCGCGCCATTGACGAAGCCGGGCTCGACCCCTTCGAAGAAGGATTTGGCGATCTCGACATATTCATCAATCACGATCTCGGTCGGGATGTCCTTCAGAGCGCTCAATTCGAACGCCCCAGCCCGCAAGATCGAGCGAACGGTGGCGTCCAAGCGGTCCAGCCGCCAGCCGGTCGCCAGACGCTTGGCGATCAGTTGGTCGATCTTGGCCTGATCGTTCACGACGCCGCGCACAATGTCGGCAAAGAAGGCTTCATCTGCCTCAGCCAAGGGCTCGCCTTCGATTTCAGACCCGAAACGGTGGTCGATAAACTCCCGCACGACCGTCTCGGCGCCCGCGCCAGAGACTTCCATCTGATAGAGGGCTTGGATCGCGGCCAAACGCGCGACGGAACGGGTTTGGTGGGACTTGCCCGCGCCACTCATCGAACGCCACCGGTCCGCAACTTGCGGCGCAGGAGGACCAGTTCAACGGCCGCTGTCGCTGCACCGCCGCCCTTGTCGCCTTCGCTGACCCGGGCCCGGCTCCAAGCCTGATCTTCGTCCTCAGTGGTCAAGATGCCGTTTCCGATGGCAAGATTGCGGCTGATTGCAAGATCCATCAAACCGCGCGCAGATTCATTAGACACGATCTCGAAATGGTAGGTCTCACCCCGGATGATGCAGCCAAGGGCCACATAGCCGTCATAGTGAAAACCCGCCGGGCTGTGACCGCTCTCCTCGGCCAAGGCGATTGCGGCTGGAATTTCGAGAGCGCCAGGAACCGTGACCACGTCAAACGCGGCACCCGCCGCGGTCAGCACGGCCTTCGCGCCCTTGAGTTGCTCATCGGCCAGGTCGCTATAGTAACGCGCCTCGACGATCAAAATACGAATGGTGTTATCCACGATATCCTATTCCTTGACCTGTCCGTCGCCGATGGGCTGGCGCCCTGAAATCTTTAACCCATAACCCTCGAGGGCCGCAGGCTTGGCTTGGCTAGAGGTCAGGAGGATCATCTCGCGAACCCCAAGATCGAGCAAGATTTGAGCGCCCACGCCATAGTCGCGCAGGGCATGGGTCTTGGCCATCTGCACATCGCGGTCGCCATAGCGCTCTGACAGCCAAGCTGGATTGGGATCGCGGATAAAGACCGCCACGCCGGCCCCATCAAAGTCCGCCAAGGCCTGGAGGGCTTGAGGAATATAGTCACGGCGCGCTTGGCTATGGCCGAGCATATCGGCTGCAAAATCAACCTGATGCATGCGCACGAGGGTCGGTGTATCAGCATCAATCCGGCCCTTGACCAGAACCATATGCTCGCTGCGATCGATGATGTTGCGATAGACCATCATGCGGAATGCGCCGCCATAGATGCTCTCAAACGGGCCTTCAACCACGCGCTCGACATTGCGTTCGGTGCGGCGGCGATAGGCGATCAGGTCGGCGATGGTGCCGATCTTGAGCCCGTGAAGCTGGGCAAAGCCGACCAGATCCGGCAGACGCGCCATGGTGCCATCATCATTCATGATCTCGCAGATCACACCCGACGGATAGAGACCAGCCAGACGGCTAATATCGACTGCCGCCTCGGTGTGACCGGCGCGGACCAGAACACCTCCGTCCTTGGCCACCAAGGGGAAGACATGGCCGGGTGACACGATGTCATCGGCGCCGCGCGTCGGATCGATAGCCACCGCCACGGTGCGGGCGCGGTCATGGACCGAAATGCCGGTTGTCACCCCATCCTTCGCCTCAATCGAGACCGTAAAGGCTGTGGAGTGCTCGGCGCGATTGTCGACGGCCATCGGCGGCAGACGCAGTTGCCGCGCCCGATCCGCCGTTATCGACAAACAGATCAGGCCGCGCGCATGTTTGGCCATGAAATTGATCTGCTCAGGCGTCGCCATCTGAGCAGGGATGATCACATCCCCCTCATTTTCGCGGTCTTCGGCGTCGACGAGGATGTAGGGACGGCCATTACGGGCGTCTTCGATAATGTCTTCAATCGGTGAGATGGGGGTATCAGACTTGGCGGTCATAGGCTTAAGCGGTCTCCTGCCAGCGTGCAGCATAGCGAGCCAGCACGTCGATTTCCAAATTGACCTTAGCCCCGGCCACGATTTGGCCAAGGGTGGTCACGTCCCAGGTGTGGGGAATGATATTGACGCCAAAGACATCGTCCTCGACCTCATTGACCGTCAGGGACACGCCCTCAACGGCGATAGAGCCCTTGGGCGCAATATAACGATGGAGCGGGCGCGGCACGCGCACCTTGACCCGGTGAGAGCCACCCTCAACCGTGACAGACACCACCTCGCCCAGCCCATCGACATGGCCCGAAACAATGTGGCCGCCCAGTTCGTCGCCAACCTTGGTGGCGCGCTCCAGATTGATCCTGCCGCCGACAGCCCATTGGTCTAGCGTCGTCAGGGACAGGCTCTCACCCGACACCTCGACCGCAAACCAGCCCTCCCCCTTCTCGACCACCGTCAGGCAGCAGCCTGAATGGGCGATGGAGGCACCAATATCGATGGTGGTCAGATCATAAGCGGTCTCAATCTCGAACCGCCGGTCACGGTTCGTGTCCTTGATCGCCCTGACCTTGCCAATATCGGTGATGATGCCGGTAAACATTCAAATCCTCTCATAGCGTTCCCAAAGATCGACACCGACCTCTGAGACGTTCATGCGTTTATAGCGCGGAGCCGAAGCCAACGCCTCGAGCGCCAAGTCCCCGATCCCTGGCCGTCCCTGACCGCCAAGCACCATCGGAGCCCGAAACCATTCCAACCGGTCGACCAATCCCGCCGCGATAAAGCTCGCGGCCAGTTGACCACCGCCCTCGATATAGAGCCGATCCAGGCTTCGCCCAAGCCTATGGCCTAACTCTGTCAGGGCCGCCAGTGCCTGCGCAATATCCACATGGCCCAAACCATCCAATTGGACTTGGACACCCAGCACCCCTGCGTCAGTCAAGCGCTGTTGCAGCGGCTCAGCCGTCACCAAAATGGTCGGTATCTGACGCGCCGTTTGCACCAACTTCGCGTCAATCCCAAGCCGTTGGTGCGTGTCGAAAATGATCCTAGCCGGTTGTGAGCCTTGAAATCCCTCAAGCCGAACGGTCAGTTCGGGATCATCGGCCAGCACGGTGCCAATTCCAACCACCACCGCATCATGCTCGGAGCGAAGACGATGGCCCTGCTCGCGCGCCTCTTGCCCCGTAATCCAGCGGCTTTCGCCTGAGGCCGTGGCGATCCGACCATCTAAAGAGGTCGCCAATTTCAGGGTGACGACGGCGGGTCGATCCGTGGCGCTCAACTGTCGTCGCTCAGCACATCATCGCTGAGGCCCTCGTCGCCGAGGAACTTGGCGAAGTCCTGCGTTTCTCGAAAATCGCGATAGACCGAGGCATAGCGGACATAGGCCACCTCATCGATGGCCTTCAGCGCCTTCATGACCATTTCGCCAACCACGTGGCTGGGCAGCTCGGTCTCGCCAAGGCTTTCCAGTTGCCGCACGATGGAAGAGACCATCCGCTCCAGCCGCTCCACATCCACCGGCCGCTTGCGCATGGCGATGGAGATCGAGCGCATCAGCTTTTCGCGGTCAAACGGGGTTCTACGGCCCGAGCGTTTCACAATCGCCAACTCGCGCAGTTGAACCCGCTCAAAGGTCGTGAAGCGTCCCCCACATTCGGGGCAGTTGCGACGCCGACGGATGGCCGCGCCGTCTTCCGACGGGCGACTGTCCTTGACCTGGCTTTCCATGTGTCCGCAGAACGGGCAGCGCATGGGATGGCTCTCCCCGTGAAACTTTTGTCTTACCTATCCGTAGATCGGGAACTTGGCGCAAAGTGCAAGCACTTCTTCACGCACCCGGGCTTCCACTGCCCCATTGGCCTCGCCATTGGCAGACAGACCGTCGACCACGATGGCGATCAACTGACCAATACGGGTGAACTCCGCCTCACCAAAACCGCGTGTGGTTCCGGCGGGTGAGCCCAAACGCACGCCCGAAGTGGTCATGGGCGGGGTGGGATCAAAGGGGATGCCGTTCTTGTTACAGGTAATGTGGGCCCGCTCCAGCGCCGCCTCCGTCGCCTTGCCGGTCACGCCCTTGGGACGCAGATCGACCAGCATCAGGTGGCTGTCCGTGCCGCCAGAGACAATATCAACGCCCCCAGCCTTGAGGGCCGCCGCCATGGCGCGGGCATTATCAACGACCTGCTGGGCATAGAGCTTGAACTCTGGACGCAGGGCCTCACCAAAGGCCACGGCCTTGGCGGCGATGACATGCATCAGGGGGCCGCCTTGCAGGCCGGGGAACACGGCGGAATTGAACTTCTTGCCCAGCTCAGGGTCGTTGGACAGGATCATGCCGCCGCGTGGGCCGCGCAGGGTCTTGTGCGTGGTGGTGGTGCAGACATGGGCGTGGGGCAGAGGGCTAGGATAGGCACCGCCCGCGATCAGACCGGCATAGTGGGCCATATCGACCATCAGATAGGCCCCAATGCTGTCCGCGATCTGACGGAAGCGGGCAAAGTCGATGTGACGGCTATAGGCCGAGCCCCCGGCAATGATCAGCTTGGGCTTTTCGCGCAGGGCCGTGGCTTCTAGCGCATCATAATCGATCAGGTGGGTGACGGGATCGACGGTGTAGGGGATCGGGCGGAACCACTTGCCCGACTGATTGGCGGGGCTGCCGTGGGTCAGGTGACCACCGGCGGCGAGGTCCATGCCGAGGAAGGCGTCGCCGGGCTGCAACAGGGCCAAAAAGACCGCCTGATTGGCCTGAGCGCCCGAATGGGGCTGCACATTGGCATAGGCGCAGTTGAACAGGGCCTTGGCTCGCTCGATGGCCAAGGTCTCGGCGACATCGACAAATTCGCAACCGCCATAATAGCGACGGCCCGGATAGCCCTCGGCATATTTGTTGGTCATGATCGAGCCTTGCGCCTCCAGCACGGCGCGCGAGACAATGTTTTCCGACGCGATCAGTTCGATCTGGGTCTGCTGGCGCTCAAGCTCATCAGCGACGCTGGCGAATAGTTCGGGATCCGCATCCTTGAGCGACGCGCCGAAGAAAGCATCCAGAGCACCGGCGGATTTGTGGGCTTGCACAGTCATGGGGGGCCTTCCTTGGGACGGAATCGATCAGCACGAGCGTGGCGTCACGCTTTGGTGCCCCTATTTACCGTCAAAGCCGTTTTGTTCAATCCTTAGACAGAGATTCTGAGGGCCAAATACGGTTCAGACGCAGCCAATGTCGTTGGGGTTCAGCAAAGATGGCGCAATTTCAGCCTAGAGCTGCCAAAGCCCGCTTGAGCTTGCCCATGGCGATCTGTTCCAACGCTTTTGGATTGACATTGTGCGGCCCCATAGCGGAGGCCTCGGTCCCGGTGGCCACATGGACCACCGCGCAAAGCATATAGGCACCGCGGCGGGTGAACTCGACCAAGACCTCAGATCTTGACGGTTCCGCCATCGCCGCTAAGCCGCGTGACCGCCCAGACGCTGAACGTTACAGCGTGACCAGAGCCTATCGAGCGCGGTGACCAGATCCTTCATCATCGCGTCGGTGTGATAGGGGGTCGGGGTGAAGCGCAGACGCTCGGTTCCGCGCGGCACCGTCGGATAGTTGATCGGCTGGACATAGATATTGTGATCGCTGAGCAGCAGGTCCGAGACCAGCTTGCAGTGATGGGGATCGCCCACCAGCAGCGGTACAATGTGGCTGACCGACGGCATGACCGGCAGGCCGACCTCAATCATCATGCGCTTGAGGGTTTCGGCGCGCTCTTGGTGGATTTGGCGCACCTCGTCATGCTCTTTGAGCCAACGCACGCTGGCCAAGGCACCGGCCGTCAAGGCGGGGGGCAAGGAGGTGGTGAAGATGAAGCCCGAGGCGAACAGACGAATGGCGTCGACCATATCGGTGTCACCGGCAATATAGCCGCCCATGACGCCAAAGGCCTTGCCCAGCGTGCCTTCGATAATGTCGATGCCATCCATGACACCGTCACGTTCCGCAACGCCTGCCCCGCGCACGCCATAGAGACCGACCGCATGGACCTCGTCCAGATAGGTCAGGGCACCATAGGTCTTTGCCAAGGCGATGGTTCCGGCCAGATCGGAAATGTCGCCGTCCATCGAATAGACGCTCTCAAAGGCGATTAGCTTGGGCGCATCAATCGGCGCGGCCTTGAGCAGGCTTTCCAAATGCTCCAGATCATTGTGCCGGAACACTTGGCGCTCACCACCGCCGTTGCGGATGCCCGCAATCATCGAGGCGTGGTTCAGTTCATCCGAAAAGATGATCAGGCCCGGCAAGATCTTATAGAGGCAAGACAGTGCCGCCTCATTGGCGACATAGCCCGAGGTGAACAGAAGGGCCGCTTCCTTTTGGTGAAGGTCGGCCAATTCAAGCTCAAGCTCGACATGGTGGTGGGTGGTGCCCGAAATGTTGCGCGTGCCGCCCGAGCCAGACCCGTTGGCATCAATGGCTTCGTGCATGGCCTGCAAAACGACAGGATTTTGACCCTGACCCAGATAGTCGTTGGAACACCAGACAACGATCTCGCGTTCTCCTTGCGACGACATCCAGGTCGCGCGAGGAAAATCACCGCAATGGCGCTTTAGATCAGCAAAAACCCGATAGCGGCCCTCGGAACGGACCTGACCCACCGCGGCCTTGAATGCGGCCTTATAATCCATCTGCATCGTCCTTGACCCAGAAGCGGACCTTTAAGCCGCCACCGTAAACGCACTCATCGGCACCGCGATTCACTCGCCAAGCCCCGAACTCTTGCAACCTAACCTATACTGCTCAATCCGCGAGAGGCGCGAAATGACGCAGCACAGACGAGCCATTCGGCCTGTTGCAGCACGATAGCTAAGGCGCAACTCGGCCTTGGGCAACAAAATCCTTATTTTCATTCGTCTAATTGACCATTTTTATCATCAATCATCAGATCAAGCCCTGCACCTTGCGATTATCTCTGGCTGGCCTCATCTTGGGGGTTGGTTAAACCGACGAAAGCCGCGCCGTGACCTTGCATTCCAGCGATACAGATCCGTCGGATATCGGCGTTGACCGCAACCTCGCCTATCTGACCTATGGACTTCTGTTTTTCTCGATCTTCTTTGCCGGGGCCCCCGCGCTCGTGGCCGTCGCGCTGGCCTATTCGCGGCGTGATGAGGTTTCGCCCCTAATCAGAAGTCACCATCGGTTTCAGATCTTCATCTTCTGGGTCTCGTTTACTCTGGCCCTGATCGCGGGCATCTTCTTCCTGACCACCCTCCTGTCCGCAATCGCCTCGGTGATGAAGGCCGTGAACTATGAGGGCTGGGACCATATGGACCATTTCAGCCTCGATTTCTCCAAGGTGACGATCACACCATCGACCATCAGTCTGGGCGTCACGACCGTGGTGATGATGTCGCTCACCGCCATCTGGCTGGTCGGCTCTTCTGCCTTGGGAACCCTTCGGCTTGCGTCCGGACGGCCAATCCGTCAAAGCGGTGTCCTTCGCTAAGCTTGAAAGTCCGACCATGGCCATCCCTCCTCTCGCGCCCTATCCCGCCACTCGCCTTCGCCGCCTGCGTCAGGCGGACTGGACCCGCAAGATGGTGCGTGAAACGAGCCTAACCCCCAACGACTTGATCTGGTCGATGGTTGTTCATGACGGCCAGGAAGCTCGCATTCCCGTCGCCTCCATGCCCGGCATGGAACGGCTCAGCGTCAAGGAGGCGGCCAAGGCGGCCGTTCAAGCGCGCGACCTCGGCATTCCGGCCATTGCCGTCTTCCCCCACATTGATGGGGCTAAGAAGGATGGCTATGGCACCGAAGCCCACAATCCTAACGGCCTGATCGCCGATGCGGTCAAGGCCATGAAGGACGCCGCCCCCGAGGTTGGCATCATGTGCGACGTGGCCCTCGATCCCTTTACCGACCATGGCCATGACGGCCTGCTCGAGAACGGCCGCATTCTCAATGACGCCACCATCGAGCGCCTGATCGCCCAAGGCCTGATGCAGGCCGAGGCCGGAGCCGATATTTTGGCCCCCTCGGACATGATGGATGGCCGCGTCGGAGCCCTGCGTTCAGCCTTAGAGAGCCACGGCCTGACCGATGTGATGATCATGTCCTATGCGGCCAAATATGCCTCTGCCTTCTATGGCCCCTATCGCGACGCCATCGGCTCGTCCAAGGCCCTGCAGGGCGACAAGAAGACCTATCAGATGGACCCGGGCAATACGGAAGAGGCCCTGCGCGAAGTGGCGCTCGACATTGCCGAGGGGGCCGATATGGTCATGGTCAAGCCCGGCATGCCCTATCTCGACATCATCCGCCGCGTCGTTGAAGCCTTTGCCATGCCGACCTTCGCGTTTCAGGTCAGCGGTGAATATGCCATGATCATGGCCGCTGGCGGCAAGGGCTGGATCGATGAAGAGCGCGCAATGCTCGAAAGCCTACAGGCCTTCAAGCGGGCCGGAGCCGCGGGCATCATCACCTATTTCGCCCCAAGAGCCGCCAAGCTGCTCATTGGCTAGGGCCAAGGTTAGTGGACCTTAGCCTTGCCGATCTCTAGCTTGCCATTGCCAAGGCCCACCTCGAATAGATCACCGTCCTTAAGGCTGCCCTCGAGGATTTGACGGGCAATAATGTCGGTCAGGTCCTTCTGGATCACCCGCTTCAAGGGCCGCGCTCCATAGACCGGATCATAGCCGCGCTCACCCAGCCAGTGCATGGCTTCGGGAGAGACAACCATCGACATCTGGCGATCAGCCAAGAGCTTTTCGACCCGCTGGAGCTGGATCTTGACGATAGAGCCCATCTGCATCCGGCCTAGACGGCGGAAGAGGATGATCTCGTCGATGCGGTTCAGGAACTCGGGCCGGAAGTGACGACGCACACTGTCCATAACCATCGGCCGCACGGCCTCGACATCATCACCCTCGCCCTGTGAGGCCAAGAACTCCGAGCCAAGGTTGGAGGTCATGATCAGGAGGCAGTTACGGAAATCGACCGTGCGTCCCTGACCATCGGTCAAGCGCCCATCATCGAGCACCTGTAGAAGCACATTGAACACGTCCGGGTGGGCCTTTTCGACCTCGTCGAACAGGATGACCTGATAGGGCCTGCGCCGCACCGCTTCGGTGAGGGCCCCGCCCTCGTCATAGCCGACATAGCCGGGAGGCGCGCCAATCATGCGGCTAACCGAGTGTTTTTCCATATATTCGGACATGTCGATGCGGGTGATGGCGCTCTCATCGGTGAACATCAGTTCGGCCAAGGCCTTGGTCAGTTCGGTCTTGCCCACGCCCGTAGGACCGAGGAACAGGAACGAGCCTATGGGGCGATTGGGATCAGACAGGCCCGCGCGCGAGCGGCGCACAGCGTCAGAAACCGCCTCCAGAGCCTCGTCCTGACCAACCACGCGGGCGCGCAGTTGGTCTTCCATACGCAGCAGCTTTTCGCGTTCGCCCTCGAGCATCTTCTCGACCGGGATACCGGTCCAGCGCGACACGACCGCCGCGATCTGCTCGGCATCGACGACCTCGAGGGTCATGGCGTCCTTGTTCTCGGTCTCTCCGGCGGCGAGGCGCTTTTCGAGCTGCGGGATCTGGCCATACATGATCTCGGAGGCCCGTTGCAGGTCGCCCGAGCGCTGGGCCTGAACCAATTCAGCCCGCAACCGATCAAGAGCCTCACGGGCCTGAGCCGCAGAGCCGATCTTGTCCTTTTCCGCCTTCCAGCGGCTGCTCATCTCCGCCGACTGAACCTCAAGCCCCGACAGCTCTTCCTCCAGCTTGACCAGACGCGCGACCGAGCCGGAGTCGGTTTCCTTCTTCAGGGCCTCGCGCTCGATCTTCAACTGCACAAGGCGGCGGTCGATCTCATCCAGCTCTTCAGGCTTAGAATCGACGGCCATACGCACCCGGCTGCCCGCCTCGTCGATCAGGTCGATAGCCTTGTCGGGCAAGAACCGGTCGGTGATGTAGCGGTTGGACAGGGTAGCCGCAGCGACAATGGCGGCATCGGAAATCCGCACCCCGTGGTGCAGTTCGTACTTTTCCTTCAGGCCGCGCAGGATCGAGACCGTATCTTCGACCGTGGGCTCAGAGACAAAGACCGGCTGGAACCGGCGCGCCAGTGCGGCGTCCTTTTCGACATGCTTGCGATATTCATCCAGCGTCGTGGCCCCGACGCAGTGCAACTCCCCCCGCGCCAGAGCGGGCTTGAGCAGGTTGGAGGCATCCATCGCCCCCTCGGACTTGCCCGCGCCGACCAGGGTGTGCATCTCGTCAATGAACAGGATGATCTGGCCCTCGGCGGCGGTGGTTTCGTTTAAGACCGCCTTCAGACGCTCTTCGAACTCCCCGCGAAACTTTGCGCCCGCGATCAAAGAGCCCATGTCCAGCGACATCAGCTTCTTGTCCTTCAGGCCTTCGGGCACGTCGCCATTGACAATGCGCAGGGCAAGGCCTTCGACGATGGCGGTCTTGCCAACGCCCGGCTCACCGATCAGGACGGGATTGTTCTTGGTTCGGCGCGACAGGACTTGGATCGTGCGGCGGATTTCCTCATCGCGGCCAATCACGGGGTCGAGCTTGCCATCGCGCGCGGCTTGGGTCAGGTCGCGGGCATAGCGGTTCAGGGCGTCATAGCCCTCTTCGGCTGAAGCGGTGTCTGCCGTGCGGCCCTTGCGGATGGCGTTCGCTGCAGTGTCGATGGAGGCTGGGGTAACGCCCGCCTTCTTTAAGACCTCACAAATGTCGCCGCTATCCTTGGCCAGCGCCGACAGAAGGCGCTCGGTTGTGACAAAGGCATCGCCGCCGGCCTTGGCGGCCTCTTCGGCCGTCGCAAAGACGCGCGCCGTTTCGGATTTCATATAGAGCTGCCCAGAGCCGCCCTCGACCTTGGGCATCTTGTTGAGCAGGCTTTCCGTCTCTTGGATGACCTGATCGGCCTTGCCACCGGCTTGGGTGATCAAGGTACGCGACAGCCCGTCCTTCTCTTCCAGCAACACCTTGAGCAGATGCTCCGGCGACAGATGCTGGTGGCGGCGGGCCATAGCCAAGCTCTGGGCCGATTGGATGGCCTGTTTGGCGCGGTCAGAATAGAGATCGATATTCATAGAACTCCCCGTTATCGGCGGACGATCAGAGCAACCCGCCTTGCGGCATCGCCCGATCAGTTTATCGCATGTAAGTGTGGCTTTTCGAGCACACAAGGGGTGCGACACTCTGCGCCGGTAGAATAGCCGCCCACAGGCCTTGGACCATCGCCCCATTGCGCTTCGCGGACATTGAGATTATCGCCCAAGGACCGGCTCAATCGCCGACCCGTACCCTGTTGAGCCCGACCATGACCCCAAGGCCCCTGCCCGATCCTGAAGCCCTCGCGAGCGCCGTCGCTGCCGGTGAGCGCGCGGCTTTGGCGCGGGCCATCACCTTGGTCGAAAGCAACCGGATGGACCATCAGGTGCTGGCAAGACGAATGCTCGAAATCCTTATGCCCCTGACCGGGAAAGCCCAGCGCGTCGGGATTACGGGCGTTCCGGGGGCAGGCAAGTCCACCACCATCGAGGCTTTGGGCGGCAATCTGACCGCAGCCGGACATAAGGTCGCCGTTCTAGCGGTAGACCCCTCCAGCGGCCGCACCGGAGGCTCGATCCTGGGCGACAAGACCCGGATGGAGCAACTCAGCATCGATCCCAACGCCTTCATTCGCCCCTCGCCCTCGAGCGGTGCTCTGGGCGGAGTGGCGCGCAAGACCCGCGAGGCCATGCTTCTGTGTGAAGCGGCAGGCTTTGACGTGATCATTGTCGAGACGGTGGGTGTGGGCCAGTCAGAGACTGTGGTCGCCGAGATGGTCGATTTCTTCCTCGCCCTCCTGATCCCGGGCGGCGGCGATGAGCTTCAAGGCATCAAGAAGGGTTTGATCGAGATCGCCGACATGATCGTGATCAATAAGGCCGATATTGACCCGCCCCTCGCTGAGCGGTCCGCCAGCGACTATCGCGCCGCCCTACACATCCTGACCCCCGCCTCCAACGACTGGACACCGCCGGTCATTACCGCCTCTGGCCGCAACAATGCAGGGCTGGAAAAGCTCTGGCAGCAGATCCTGCGCCATCGCGACATCATGGAGGCTAATGGCGAGCGGGCCTCGCGCCGCGCCGACCAGAACGCGCGCTGGATGTGGGCCATGGTCCGCGAACGGCTCGACCAGATGTTCCGCAATACGCCAGAGGTCAGCGCGATGTCAGACCGTCTCGAAGATGCGGTTCGGGCCGGACAGGTGCCCGCGCCTTTGGCCGCCGACCGCCTCTTGGCGGCCTTCGAGACGCGGGATTAGGTCTGTTAGGTTGTCGCCTTGGCCTTGCGGACGCGAGGCTTTGCGACGGGCTTTGGCTTGGCGGGTGCCGTTTCAGCTTCAGCCGCGATGACTACGACGGGTTCTTCAACCGAAAGCTCTGGTTCAGTCATAGGCGCGGCCTCAAGGACAGGCTCGGGTGCGTCAGCCGTCTTCGCCATAACCGCCTCAAGATGGGTATAGCGCGTTAACTGGCTCATCCACCAAAAGGCCGCCCCAACGCTCGCCGCGCTGTAAATAGCGAGGAAAAACGGGGTCGATAGGCCGATGGGGGTGGTCAAAAGGGACTGGGGATCAAATCGGGCAGAAGGCTCGCCCGACAGCTTGTCTTGCTGGCTCATAACCGCTGTCTCCGTGTTGCGACCTCGCCATCACGGTCAAGGCCTATATTGTGCATCGCAATATAACACGGGATTTTGTCTCGCACATGCGAAATAATTCGAGCTAGGCGAGCGACCAGACCCGCGCTTCACCGCCCGGTTCGCCAAGGGCCTCGACCACCCAACCGGCCGCCTGCTTCAACGGCTCTGTCAGTTCGGCGGGAACGTTCAAGATCACCAGAGCGCAGCCATTCATCCGCATGGGGGTCGTTAGGGGCCGAAGCCGCGCCTCCACCACCAGGGTTGGCGGTAAGGCAACCTGCTCAAGGCGCCGCAAGAAGCCATCAAAGGTCTCAAGGTCCTTGAGCGGCGTCCAAACCATCACCACCGCGCCGGGATTTCGATGGATCATGGCAAGGGCTGCCGTCGCCGCTCGATCATAGTCATCGGCCCGCTCAAAGGGCGGATCGATCAGGGCCAGCACCGGACCGGTCGGCGGCGTGCGCTGAGCGGCCATCACATAGCCGTCATCCATCAGGGCCGTGACCTTGGCCTTGGCTCCCTTAAGGGTCTGTTCCAGCAGGGCAAAATCGTCTGGGCGAAGTTCGCAGACCATATAGTGATCGCCGGGCCTCAGGGCCTCAACCACCAGACGCGGCGAGCCCGGATAGAGCCGCAACCCCTTTCCACCATTGAGCTTTCGCACCGCTTCGACGAGTGGCTGATAGACCTCTGGCACCTTGGGCAGAGCCATCAGCCGACCAATGCCCGCCTCAGCCTCACCCGACTTGCGCGCCATTTCAGAGCCCAGATCATAGGCACCGGCACCGCCATGGGTGTCGATCACCGTAACCGGGGCCTTGGCCTTTGTCATCTGCGCCAGAACGGCCAGCACGGCGGCATGCTTGACCAGATCGGCGAAATTTCCGGCATGAAAGGCGTGGCGATAGTTCAAGGGTGTCTCCGCAGGCTGATAGGCCGTCGTGGACCTTTTATAGGCACAAGGGCCGATGATGAAATGCCATCTTTCGGCTGAGGCTTGGTCGATGTAGCCTGAGCCTATGACGAAGTTATCCCGCCCAACGCTCCTGAAAGGCCCGCTCGCCCCCCTCGCGGTGGGTTGGTGCGCCCTGACCCTGTTGGCTGCCTGCTCGGCCAAGCCATCGCAGAAGGCTGAGGTGGCCATTGCGCCGTCAAAGCCCTGTCAGGCCAGCTTGGCCCTCCCTTCGCCCGCCAATCCCAAGGCCGGGATGGTGCAGATCAAGGGTGGCACCTTCAGTATGGGGGCTGCAGCCGTCCATAGCGAAGAGGGGCCTCCCGCCAAGGTTAAGGTCGGCAGCTTCTGGATTGATCAGACCGAGGTCACCAACGCCGCCTTCGCCCAGTTCGTGGCCGCTACCGGCTATGTCACCCTGTCCGAACGCCCGCTGGACCCTAAGGTCTATCCCCAACTGAGTGGGGATCAGCTCAAGCCCTCATCCTTGGTCTTTGTCGGCATGTTAAGCGGAACCGATCGCAGCAATCCCGCCGCCTGGTGGAGCGTTATTCCGGGAGCCGATTGGCGTCACCCCTTTGGCCCTGACAGCACCATCAAGGGCATGGATCAGTGGCCCGTCGTCCACATCGCCTATCAAGACGCCCTCGCCTACGCCCAGTGGCTCGGCCACGACCTACCCACCGAGGCCGAATGGGAATATGCCGCGCGCGGCGGCCTAGAAGGCAAACGCTATGTCTGGGGTGACGAGCCCCAGACCGCCGCCAAGCCCCGCGCCAATAGCTGGCAAGGGGTCTTCCCCATCGTCGATAATGGTGATGACGGCTATAAGGCGCGCACAGCCTCGGTCGGCTGCTACCCCGCCAATGGCTTTGGCCTTTTTGATATGAGCGGCAATGTCTGGGAATGGACCAAGGACTGGTACCGCCCCGGCCTATCCGAAAACCCCGCCTATGGCCCGCCCATGGACATGGCCTTTGACCCCGCCGACCAGACCGTGCCCAAGCACGTGGTCAAGGGCGGGTCTTTTCTGTGTTCGGACGATTACTGCTACCGCTACAGACCCGCCGCCCGCAGCGCAGGACCGAGCGACAGCGGCGCGTCCCACACGGGCTTTCGGACGATTATAAGAGAATAGAACCCGTAAATATATTGACACTGTTCATGCCATAATATAGTTGTGAGTCTCCGCCCTATTATGAAGGCCAATAGACCTATGTCCAAACGTTCCTTGCTCATTTTGGGTGTCATCCTGGCCTTGATTGGCGGTGGCTTTCTGCTGCGCGGTAAGATCGCCGTTGCGTTGATGGAGCGGGTTCTGGTCAAGACCTTGGCCGCGGACCCCATCGATGCCTTGCCTGACGGTCTACATGTCGGCCTGTGCGGCGCGGGTTCTCCCCTGCCTGATGCCGATCGCGCGGGTCCCTGCGTGGCGGTCATTGCTGGCAAGAAGCTGTTTGTGGTCGATATTGGCGATGGGGCGACGCGCAATCTCAGCCTGATGAACCTGCCTCCAGCACGGGTCAATGCGGCGTTCCTCACCCATTTCCATTCTGATCACATTGATGGACTGGGCGGCCTGATGCTTCAGCATTGGGGCGGCTCAGCGCAAAAGCCCCTGACAGTCTATGGCCCTCCGGGGGTTGATCAGGTCGTGTTTGGCTTCAACACCGCCTATGCCCTCGACCGCGGCTATCGCATCGCCCACCACGGCCCAAAGGTGATGCCGCCAGAGGGATCAGGCGGCGAGGCGCGCCCCTTCCCTATCGATGCCGCCCATCCCGAGGCCCTCATCATCGATGAGCCGGACCTCAAGGTCCGCGCCTTCCTCGTTGACCACAACCCCGTCGAACCGGCGGTCGGTTATGTCTTTGAATATAAGGGCCGAAAGGTCGTGATCAGCGGCGACACCAAGCCGACAGCGAGCGTCCAGACGGCCGCCAAAGACGCTGACATCCTGATCCACGAAGCCCTGTCGCCAGAACTCGTGCTGATGATGCAAAAGAGCGCAGCCAAGGCCGGACGACCGAACCTCGAGGCCATCTTGCATGACATTCCCGGCTATCACACCAGCCCTGAACAGGCTGCGACCATCGCCCAGAAGGCGGGCGTCAAGATGCTGCTGCTGGATCACATTGTTCCCCCCTTAAGGCTCAAGGCGTTAGAAGGCCCCTTCTTGGGCAAGGCCCGTCAGATCTTCCACGGCCGCTTGGTCATCGGAACGGACGGCGACTTCTTCACCCTCCCCGCCAACTCGACCTCTATCAAGAAGACAAACCGACTATGAGTTTTGACCTCACGCAGCAGCCGAACGCCCAAGATGCACCCCGCGCCTTGAGTGAACCGATCCAAGCCGATGGTCGTCGCCAACGGTCTGTCGATAGCCGCACCCGCATCGTGCAGGCCTTACTGGATCTGGTCGGAGAAGGTGAAATCTCGCCTAGCGCCGAACAGGTAGCCCTGCGCGCTCAGGTCGGTCTGCGCAGTGTCTTTCGTCACTTCAAGGATATGGACAGCCTCTATAGCGAGATGTCTCAGGTCATCGAGGCGGAGATCGTCAAGACCTTCTACCGGCCCCATGCTGGTGAAACGGTGGCTGATCGCCTCACCGACCTCATCAGCCGCCGCGCGGGACTATTCGAACGCATCGCCCCCTTTAGACGCGCCTCCACAACCCTCGCGCACCGATCCAGCTTTCTGGGCAGCGAGCAAAGGCGCATGTCCGCAGGCCTTCGTAAGATTTTGGAAGATGCCCTGTCGCCCGAGATCATGGCCGACAAGGTCAAGGTCGAAGCCCTCGACCTGTTGCTTAGCTTCGACAGCTGGAACCGGCTTCGGCGCGACCAGAACCTCAGCCCGAGTGAAGCCGAAGCGGTCATTGGTGCAGCCGTGGCAAGGGTGATTGATTAGGGACTAGGCCGACAGGTGCCCGCTCCAAGTCAAACGCAGAGTCTTTTTGTCGATCTTGCCGGTGGCGGTCAGGGGGACGGGGGCGAAGAGGACGTCGTCGGGGAGCCACCATTTGACCACCCGCTCGGTCAGGAAGGTAATCATCTGGTCTTTGGTGACGCTCTCACCCTCGTGGGTTTCGACGATCAGCAAGGGGCGCTCTTCCCATTTGGGATGGGGCACACCGATCACGGCGGCGACCTTCACCCCCGGACAGGCGACGGCGACATTTTCCAGGTCAATCGAGCTGATCCACTCGCCGCCCGACTTGATGACGTCCTTCTTACGGTCAGTGATGCGCATGAAGCCATAGGCATCCAGCGTGGCGATGTCGCCCGTGTCGAACCAGCCTTCTGGGTCGGTAATGTCGGCCTCTTGCCGGAAATAGCGTTGCAGGGTCCAAGGGCCGCGCACCATCAGGGCGCCGGAGGTTTCGCCGTCCATCGGGGCCTCCTGATCGTCCTCGGTGACGATTTTCAGCTCAATACCGAACTGGAGGCGCCCCTGCCGGGTCCAGATGGCTTGGCGCAAGGCCTCATCACCCATCTCGGCTAGAGCGGGGGTCGGGGTGGCGACCACACCCAAGGGGCAGGTCTCGGTCATACCCCAGATCTGGAGAACCTCGACGCCGTAAGCCTCGTGGAACCGTTGGGCCATGGCTAGAGGTACAGCCGACCCGCCAATCACTACGCGCTTTAAGGTACCGGGTGTCTTGCCGGCCTTGTCCAGCCAAGCCAGATAGTTGGTCCAGATGGTCGGCACGCCGCCGGTGAAGGTGACGCCCTCGTTCTCGATCAGATCGTGCAGATTGTCGCCGTCCATCCTATCGCCCGGCAGGACCAACTTGGACCCGCAGATCGGGGCCACGAACGGCAGGCCCCAGGCGGTGGCGTGATAGAGCGAGCTACAGGGCATGACCACATCAAAGGCGGTAAAGCCAAAGGCGCTGGCCAGACCCGCTGCCATGGCATGGAGCACCACGGCCCGGTGACTATAGAGCACACCCTTGGGATCACCCGTGGTGCCTGACGTATAGCAAAGGAAGGCCCCGGCATTTTCGTCAAAACTGGGCCAAGTGATGGCCGGGCTCTGGGCTGCCAGCAGGGTCTCATAGCATAGGGCGTCGACCGCGCCGGGCTGATGAAGGGCCTCGTCGGACATCTGGATGAAGGTCTTGACCGTGGTCAACTGCGGGGCAATGCGCGCGACCAGATCGGCGAAATTGCTGTCAAACAGCAGGACACCGCTCTGGGCATGCTCGATCGTATAGATGATCTGTTCGTCAAACAGGCGCGGATTGGCCGTGTGGAGCACAGCCCCAAGCCCCGGCACGCCATAGAACAGTTCCAGATGCCGGTGGGTGTTCCAAGCCAAGGTCGTGACCCGGTCGCCCGCCTGAACGCCCAGCCCCATCAGGGCCTTAGCGACCTGCGCCGAGCGACTGGCAAGGCCTGCATAGTCATAGCGCCAGAGCGGCTCGTCGATGAGCCGGGACACGATGGGCCGCGCGCCATGGGCACGGGCGGCGAACTGCATGATCTGCGTGATCAGCAGCGGCGTCTGTTGCATCAATCCCGGCGTCATCGTGAAACCCTCAAGCCCTAGATCAGATCGACCACAACCCGGCCCCGCACACCGCCCGCAAGGATGGTCGCGCCCAGACCGATCACGTCGTCCAGCTTTACATGGCTGGTCATGGCGTCGAGCTTGGCAAGGTCCAGATCGCTGGCCAGACGCGCCCAAGCATTGATCCGCTTCGATTGGGGGGCCATGACCGAGTCCACGCCCAGCAAGGACACATCGCGCAGGATGAAGGGCATGACGGTCAAGGGCAGGTCCGCCCCTTGCGCCAGACCACAGGCGGCAACCGCGCCGTCATATTTGGTCGCGGCCAAGACATTGGCGAGGGTGTGACTACCGACGGAATCCACCGCTCCAGCCCAACGCTCCTTGCCCAGAGGCCCGCCTGCAGCCGACAGGGCGGCGGCATCGATAACTTCGGCGGCACCGAGGCCCATCAGATAGTCCGCTTCGCTATCGGCGCGGCGCGAGGAGGCCACGACGCGAAAACCAAGACCAGACAGAAGCGCGATGGCCACGCTGCCGACCCCGCCCGCTGCGCCCGTGACCAGAATGTCGCCTTGATCCTTCGTGATCCCAGCCTTTTCCAGCGCCACGACGCACAGCGCCGCCGTATAGCCTGCCGTACCGATGGCCATGGCCCGCGCGTTGGAGATGCTGTCTGGCAGCTTGACCAACCAATCGCCCTTTACCCGCGCCCGCTCAGCATAACCGCCGTGATGGCTCTCGCCGACGCCAAAGCCGTTCTGAACCACCCAATCACCGACCGCAAAGCCGGGGTGAGAGGACTCAACCACCTTACCCGCAAAGTCGATACCCGGGATTAGAGGGAACTTACGGGCCGAGGGCAGCTTGCCGGTCAGGGCCAGGCCATCCTTGAAATTGATGGTCGAATAGTCGACCGCCACGGTGACATCCCCCACCATCAGGTCAGCATCGGTCATCCGGGTCAGTTCCGGCTTGCCGGCCTCTTGCAGAACAATGGCGCGAAATCCGTCAGTCATGGTCAAGTTCCCTTGTGGGTCTAGTGGTTTCAATCGCTTTGCAGCAGGCAAGGCACCCTGTCCAGTGCCGCTAGATGGCAGCGGCCATAACTGAGGCCTGTTGGATCGCGGCCTTGGCGTCGAGTTCGGAGGCTTCGAAGGCTCCGCCGATCAAAGCCGCCTTCTGACCGGATGCTTCTAACTGATCAAACAGCGTGCGCAGCGGCAATTGGCCTGCACAGACAATGACCGTGTCCACATCCATCACCGTCGGTTGGCCACCCACCAACATATGCAGGCCGTCATCATCGATACGCTGATAGTCCACACCATTGAGCATCTTCACGCCGCGCCGTTGCAGGGTCAGACGGTGCGTCCAGCCTGTGGTCTTGCCAAGGCTCTTGCCGACCGAGTCGCTCTTGCGCTGCATGAGGGTGACTTCACGGCCCGAGGTCGCCACGACCGGCTTGACGCCCGTGACGCCGCCGCGCGGATGGTTGACGAAGTCAATGCCCCATTCCTTGGCGAAGACATCAATATCCATCGAGGCCGAGACCCCGGCATGGGTGATCAGTTCGGCCACGTCAAAGCCAATACCGCCCGCCCCCATGATCGCCACCTTTTGACCGACCTCGGCGCGGCCCATGATCACGTCAATATAGCTCACCACCTTGGCATGATCGATGCCCTCAAGCTGCGGCTTGCGTGGCTCAATGCCGGTGGCGACAATGACCTCATCAAAGCCCTCTGCCTTCAACTGGGCGGCATCGACGCGGGTGTTGAGGCGAAGATCGATGCCGAGAAGCTCAATGCGCCGACCATAGTAGCGCAGGGTCTCGTTGAACTCTTCCTTGCCGGGAATACGGCGGGCCAGATTGAACTGACCGCCGATCTCAGCGGCGCTGTCATAGAGCGTGACCGAATGGCCTCGCTCAGCGGCAATGGTGGCATAGGCCAGACCCGCAGGCCCCGCCCCGACCACGGCCAAGCGTTTGGGCGCCTCCGTCGGCAGATAGTTCAACTCGGTCTCATGACAGGCGCGCGGATTGACCAGGCAACTGGTTAGGCGGCCGGTGAAGGTATGGTCCAGACAGGCCTGATTGCAGGCGATGCAGGTATTGATCTCGTCCTCACGGTCTTCCAAGGCCTTCAGAACCAGTTCAGGGTCGGCCAGCATGGGCCGCGCCATCGAGATCAGGTCCGCATCGCCGCGCGCCAAAACCGCTTCGGCCACATCGGGCATATTGATCCGGTTGCTGGTGATCAGAGGAACCTTCAACTCCTTGCGAAGCCGCCCGGTGACCTGGGCAAAGGCCGCGCGGGGGACCATGGTGGCGATGGTCGGCACCTGCGCCTCGTGCCAGCAAAAATGGGTGGAGATGATCGTTGCGCCAACCGCCTCAATGGCCTTGGCCAGCGTCACAACCTCGTCCCAAGCCATGCCGCCTTCGAGCATATCCATGGCGGCAATGCGGAAGATGACGATGAAGTCTTTGCCCACCGCCTCGCGCACGCGCCGCACAACCTCGACCGGGAAGCGCATCCGGTTCTCAAACGGCCCACCCCACTGGTCGGTGCGTTGATTGGTCCGCTCAACGAGGAAGGTGGACAGCAGATAGCCCGCCGAACCGATGATCTCGACCCCATCATAGCCCGCCTCTTTGGCCAAGGCGGCGCAGTTGGCGAAGTCGCTCAATTGCTTTTCGATGCCGTCTTCGTCCAGCTCATTGGGCACATGGGCAGCAATGCGGGCCCGGATGGCCGAGGGGGCAACGCTTTCGCCGCTCCGCGCCAAGGACCCGGCATGGAGAATTTGCAGGCAGATCTTCACATCGGGATCGGCAGCGTGAACCGCGTCGGTGACCTGACGATGCTCCTGCGCGTCCTCCGGCGTCGACAGCTTGCCAGAACCGGCTTCGCGATTGGGACCAATACCGCCGGTGATGATCATCCCGACCCCGCCGCGCGCGCGCTCTGCAAAATAGGCCGCCTGCCGCGCCATACCGCCGGGAATGTCCTCTAAGCCCGTATGCATCGAGCCCATCAGAACGCGGTTCTTGAGCTGAGTGAAACCCAGATCCAAAGGCGCAAACAGGTTGGGATATTTGACCAGCGCGTTCATCTTGTTTCCTCACAGGCAGGTCCTGAACCCTTGGCTCGGACCCTGTTTGTCTTGAGATGACTGTTGTGCGTCACGCCAACAAAAACAAGCCTATCCTGACGTCACCTTGGGGTTTTGAGTGATCGCGCGGCCCCCTACCCCGGCTTCGCCGGTACTTCCCCCAGAGGGGGAAGATCTAAGAAATGAAAATCTTCCCCCTCTGGGGGAAGTGGCGCGAAGCGACGTAGGGGGTCTTGTTTCAGTCCCCCTCACCCTGATCGCGGGTCTGCTTACGCCAGAGTTGGGCATATTCGCCATTGGCCGCAATCAAGGCCTCATGATTGCCGCGCTCAACCACCCGGCCAGCCTTTAAGACGATGATTTCGTCCGCATCGGCGATGGTCGAGAGCCGGTGAGCCACGACGAGGGTGGTGCGGCCTTGGCGAGCCCGGCGCAGGGTGGCTTGGATCGCCTCTTCGGTGCGGCTGTCGAGGGCGCTGGTGGCCTCGTCGAGGATCAGGACGCGGGGGTCAGCCATCAGGGCGCGGGCGATCCCGACCCTTTGCCGCTCACCGCCCGACAGTTTCAAGCCGCGCTCCCCCACCCGCGTGGCCATGCCTTCGGGCAGACCGCGAATGAAATCGCCCAACTCAGCGGCCTCTGCCGCCGCCCAGACCGCCGCATCATCGGCATCAGGCCTCGAAAAGGCGATATTGCTGCGGACGCTATCATTGAACAGGGCCACATCCTGCGGCACCAGAGCGACGGCACCGCGCAGCGACGCCTGCTTGATCTTGCGAAGGTCAAGACCGTCCAAGCGAACCGTGCCAACCTGCGGATCGATCAGACGCAAGGCGAGGCGCACGAGGGTGGTCTTGCCCGCGCCCGACGGGCCAACCAACGCCGTGGTCGTTCCCGGTTCGACGTCAAAGGACACATCGACCAGACCCTCTGAGCGAGCATCATGGCGATAGGACACGGCCTCGAACTGGACCTTGCCACCGCGCCGGTCCACCGTCTTCGGCAGATCAACGGCGTCAGGGGCATCGGCAACATCGGGCTTCAAACGGGTCAGTTCCAGCATGGCCTCCATATCGATGAAGGACTGCCGGATCTCGCGATAGGCAAAGCCAAGAATGTTCAGGGGCTGATAGAGCGCGATGAGAATGAGGATCGATGCGGTGACATCCCCCGGCCCCATTCGCCCGGCCATCGCCTCATGGCCCGCCAGAACCGCCATGACACCAAGGCCAAGGTTCATGACCAAGGCCTGCACCCCATTGAGCACGGCCAGCGAGGTATTGGCCTTGATCGAGGCCTGCGAATAGCCGGCCAAGGCGCGGTCATAGGTGGCCGCCGCCCGCGTCTCGGCCCCAAAGGTCTTGACCGTCTCATAGTTCATCAGGGCATCGACCGCGCGGCCCGCCGCCTCGGAATCGGCCTCGTTCAAGGCGCGCCGATGACCGATGCGCCAATCGGAGATGCTGAAGGTCAAGACCCCATAGATGCCGACCGTCACCACCGCAGTAACCGCAAAGCGCCAATCATAGGCCTTGGCCAAGACCGCCGCCGCCATGATCAATTCCAAAGCCGTTGGAGCCAAATTGAAGACAAGGGTTCGCAGCAGGAAATCAATCGAACGCGCGCCCCGATCGATTACGCGCGACAAGGACCCCGTGCGCTTGGTCTGGTGAAAGTCGATCGACAGGGACAGGGCGTGGGCAAAGGTCTCGGTGGCCGCCCGCTGCTGCGCCGCCTGCGCGACCGGGGTGAAGATCGCATCGCGCGCCTGAGGCGCCGCTGCTGCCAAAAATCGAATGATCGACCATCCGACCGCAAGACCGACAAAGCCATAGAGCGCACCAACCGCCGCGCTCTGCCCTTCGGCCAACCGATTGACCGCCTTGCCCAGCAGCAGAGGGGCCAAGACGCCAATAGCCTTGCCGCCGATGGTCAGGATCAGGGCCACGCTGAGGCGGGTCTTCAGATGATCGGCCTTCGACCGCAGAACAAGCGTCCAGAGGTCATTGAGCACGCCCAACAAGGGCACCGCAGCGCGACGCTCCGCAATGGCACCGGGGGCAGCATCGCGGCGAGAGGGGGCAGACATACGCAAACTCATAGGGAACCGCTCATGGCTTCACGCCAGCCTTTGGACTTTGAATATAGGTGGTCTGCACGCCGCCGCTTGGGGTCGTCCAGTCAATGCGCCATCCCCCTACCAACCGCGTTGTGTCGGCCAAGGTTCCAGCCGGCAGTCTATGGGCGGAAACATCCAGGGAAAGGGTCCGCTGATCTATGCCAGACTGAATCTCAATTTGACGGGCAACTGCCGGGGTTGAAGGGGCTAGGCCGAGACTGAACCGTCCGTCCTGACCGGCGAACGTCTCGATGGCACCAGAGCCATCCAGGCTGGCCTTGATCGGCTTTCCGGCGGGCGCAAAGCCCGAAACGGTCAAGCCGCCTGCGCTATCGAAGTCAGCGGTCGTAATCGCAAAAACGGTGCCATTGGCCAAGGTCTGGGCTCCTGTGCCCGCCCTGAGCAGGACCACCGGAACCTGAGGGTCGGATAAGAGCGCCACATAGAATTCAGCCTGAATGATGCGCCCCTCTATGTCCTCCGACAGGCCAAACAGCAGGGCTTGCTGTGGCCTAGCGGCGCTACGGGGTACGTCGATCTGCCACACACCCTGATCGTCTGCGGTGGTCCCGAAGGCCTGCCCTTCAGGGCTAGACAGACGAATGCGAGCACCCTTCGCTGCGGAGCCCTTCACACTGAATGAACGGTCCAAAAGGGTGGTCGCGGTCAGACGCGGGGCTTGCAGATAACCGACCTGCGCACTTTGAACATCGGCTGGCGGGATTGGATGATTGGCCTTGGGGGCGCAGGCTGAGACAAGGCCAGCAACCATCGACACCGCAAGGACAATCGGCCACCGGTTCGTGTGGGGAACTCTCCCAAAAGCAAAGGCCAAACGCTCAGCTAAACTCTTCATAAAGGACGCCTTGCAATGTCCGCGCGAAACCCGGACATAAATAGATCATAGCCGCGCGGGGTGCACGCCCATCGCTTGGCTGGTTGGGAGACCTGATCATATGTCGGCCGCTGATAATCCTTCATCCATTTCATCTGTCTGTGTCTATTGCGGTTCGTCCAATGCCGCCAATCCCGATTTTCTCGCGGCCGCAGCGCAATTTGGCGCGATCCTAGCCGAAGAGGGCCTGCGACTGGTCTATGGCGGCGGCGGGGTGGGCCTGATGGGCGCGACGGCCAAGTCAGCCCACAATCACGGCGGCAAGGTCCTAGGGATCATGCCCGACTTCTTGCGGAGCCGCGAAATCCTCTATGACGAGGTTGAGACCGTGGTGGTGACCTCTATGCATGAGCGCAAGATGATCATGTTCGAACAGTCCGACGCCTTTGTCGTTCTTCCCGGCGGGATCGGCACCTTGGAAGAGGTGGTCGAGCTTCTATCGTGGAGACGGCTCGACCTGCATCGCAAGCCGATCATCTTTTTCGATCAGGAGGGCTATTGGCAGCCCTTCTTCCACATGATCGCCCACACGATGGACGAACGACTGACCCCTAGGTCCTTCGCCGATGCCTATCGCTCGGTGACACGCGTCGAAGATATCCTGCCCGCCATCCGCGCCATGGCGGTCGAGACGGCGGACATCAATATGATGCCGCGCCCGAGCAGTTTGGCCGACAAGACCTAGCGCTTCTTTGGCCCCGCAGGCTTTGCGGGCTTCTTAGGCGCGACCGTTCGGGTCTTGGGCGGCTTTGGGCCGGTCCGTGCGCCGCCGGGGCGTGATCGGATGATGGAAGCGGTCTTGGCCAGGGCACGTGCCTTGGCGCGGGGCGACTTCACCCCACCGCCCGTGCCCTTGGGTTTGGCTTTCGCCTTAGCGGCAACAGAGACCTCAACAGCCTCAAGCTCTAACACGGGCGCAGGAGCCGCCTTGGCTTCGGCAGCAGCCTTGACCTTCTCGACCGACGCAGCGGCCTTGGCGGCGCGCTCACGGCTTGGCTTATAGCCCGCGCGTGACGCCGGTTTGCCATCGCCATCGGCATAGGGGTTGGCCCCCGACTTGATGGTGATCCGCAAGGGCACGCCTGGAATGTCGAAGCTTTCGCGCAGGCTGTTGACCAGATAACGCCGATAGCTTTCAGGCATTTCTGCCGCTCGCGATGAGAAGAGCACGAACGTCGGAGGCCGTGCCTTGATCTGGGCCATATATTTCGGCTTGATCCGCCGCCCACCGACCGAAGGCGGCGAGTGACGCTGCATGGCCATCTGCAGCCAGTCATTGAGATCGCGGGTCTTAATCTTGGTCGACCAGTCCTTATAGACCTTGGTCACGGCGGGCATCAGGCGATCAACGCCCTTACCGGTCTCACCGGACAGGGCGATTACCGGCGTGCCGCGCACCTGAGGCAACATGCGTTCGGCATGTTCCTTAAAGGCCGCCAACTGCGCCTGCTGATCCTCGACAAGGTCCCACTTGGCCAGCGCGAAGACGAGGCCCCGTCCCTCGCGCTCGATCAGGTCGGCGATCTGTAGGTCTTGAATTTCGAACGGGTGGGTGGCGTCCATGACCAGAATAACCACCTCGGCAAAGGTGATGGCGCGGATCGTGTCGCCCGTAGACAGCTTTTCCAGCTTTTCATGAATCCGCGCCTTGCGACGCAGGCCCGCCGTATCGACCAGACGGATCTGTTGACCTTCAAAGGTCCAGTCGACCGGGATGGCATCGCGGGTGATCCCGGCTTCGGGTCCGGTGAGAAGGCGTTCCTCACCGATCAGGCGATTGACCAGGGTCGACTTGCCCGCATTGGGACGGCCGACAATGGCGATGCGGATAGGCTTTTCGCTGTCCTCGTCCTCGTCATCCTCTTCGATCAGTTGATCGGAAACGACGCGGAAGGCGGCATAGAGATCGGCCATGCCCTCGCCATGTTCTGCAGAGATGGAGATCGGCTCGCCTAGGCCCAGTTGGAAGGCTTCGAGCGCCCCCGCCTCACCGGCCCGACCCTCGGCCTTATTGGCAGCCAGAATGACGGCCTTGCTGGTCCGGCGCAGGATCTCGGCAAAGACGCCGTCGAGAGGGGTCGCACCCTCTCGGGCATCCATAACGAACAGGGCGACGTCACATTCTTCGATCGCCAATTCGGTCTGGCGCCGCATGCGCGATTCCAGACTTTCATCGGTCAGATCTTCAAATCCAGCCGTATCAATCAAGATCAGTTCAAGGTCGCCGATCCGGCCCTTGGCGAACCGGCGGTCGCGGGTCACCCCCGGCTGATCATCGACGATGGCCAGCTTCTTTCCGGCCAGACGATTAAACAGCGTGGACTTGCCCACGTTTGGGCGACCGACGATCGCGACTTTAAGCGCCATGAACGCGCGGTCTCCTTAAGGGGCATGTGGGCGGCCAAATCACCGCCCTAATCGGACAGTCTATCACCGAATGGCGAGAAGTACGCCCTTGTCTCCAACCAGATAGAGCGTGTCATTGACGGCAATCGGGGACAGCAAGGCTGGCGTGCCCAACTTCACCGTCTTTTCGACGGCGCCCGTCTTGGGATTAAGGGCCACAAGCTCACCGGTGCTCGACACGACGATCAGGCGGTTCGAGGCCAGAACGGGGCCCGACCAGGCCGCCCGCTGCTTCTTCTTGCGATCCTTGTTCATGTCGACGATCCAGTAGACCTGACCGGTTTCACGCGACACGCAGATCACCTCACCCGGCTTGGACACCACATAGACCACGTCACCGATGGGCAAGGGGGTGCTGATACCCGAGACCGGCAAGGACCACCGGGCGGTGCCGGTACGAAGGTCGGTTGCCGCAAAAACGCCCGAGTGGCTGACCGCAAAGACGTCGCCCTTATAGATCACCGGACGGCCGGGAATGTCGCGAATTTCAGACAGGGCGTTGGTGCGACTGGCCCGTGACAGGACCTCAGACCAGATGTCGTTTCCGTTGCCGGTACGAAGGGCGATCAGTTCACCTGAGGCAAAACCGGCAATGACCGTATCGCCGGAAATGGCGGCGCTAGTGGCTTCGAGGATCCGCGCAGGCTCAACCAAGGCCTGATAGTTCCAGCCCAAGGCCCCGGTCGCTGTGTCCACTGTCAAAAGTTCATTGTCGGTCGAGACCACGAACAGACGGCCACCCGAAACGGTTGGAGCCGCATGGATCGGCGCTTCAACCGGGGTTTTCCAGATCAGCGCACCCGTCTTGGCATTCAGGGCTGCAACAAAGCGATAGCCCGAGGTCACGAAGACCTTGCCATCGGCATAGGCTAAACCACCGCCAAAGGCTTCGCGGTCGCGGCGATCACGGGAGGCGAGATTGGCATGCCAGACCTCTGCCCCGCCATTGGCGCTATGGGCCGAAACACCGGCTTCAGCATCCATAGTGAAGATCACACCCTCGGCAGAAATCGGGGGGGCGGTCAGGTGAACCCGGCGGTCCGAGCCCTTACCAATGGCACGCTTCCAAACGATGTCGAGATTGGCACCGGCGGCAAGATGCTCGACTGATTGTTCGGGCGTTCCACCCGGCAAGGGCCAATCGGTCCGCGCAACGGCGTCAGGCAGATAAAAATCCACCCCCTTGAGGGCATCGGCAATGTGTAGTTGCTCATCAAAGGCAATGATCGAGATACGCTCGCCTGCGGAGGCCTGAACCTTGTTACCGCCGGCCTTGCCCTTGAAGGGGTTGAGTTTTGACACCGACGCACAGCCCGATAGACCGGCGCTGGTCGCCACGATGAGGGCGAGGACCGTGAGATTGCGCTTCAGGGTCATTGGGCCGCTCCGGCTTGTGGATTTGCATTTAACAGGCCAGGAGGCGGGGCCACGGGCTCTGGAAGGGCCAGTGCCGCCTTGGCAATGTCCTTCAAAGACTTGGATGTCCCCGAATCAATCAGGCTGATCGCCGCCGTCGCGCGCTCACGCATGGCCGCTGGCGCATCTGGCAAAAGGTTGATCACACCAAAATCACTCCGCGCCTCATCGGCCTTACCCGCCGCGAGCTTGGCAATGGCGAGGGCCTCTAGAGCGGAGGCACGATAGGGTCTCTTCGTCTCAGTCAATGGCTTCAACCTCTTTTCCAAATCGGCATAGGAGGCTGTATCCATCAGGGCGAAGGCGGATTTGAGGCGGGCCGCATCGCCAATCACCGGGGTCGGCGCGATCTCTGCGGCCGCGTCGAACAGCTTGATCGCCTCATCGGTCTTGCGTTCCTCAAGGCGAAGACCGCCTTGCTGCATAAGGGCTAGGGCCTTGTAACCCTTAGAGCCAACCTTCACGACCGTGTCGAACTGGGCATAGGCACCGGCCTTATCGCCCTTGGTCACTGTCTCCAGCGCCTCCGCATAGGCCTCAGCGGCCTTACCGGCTTGGCGGGTCTGATAGTCGCCATAGCCCCAGACCGCCGCAGCGATCAGAACGCCACCCACGATGATGCCGATCCCCCAAGGCAGGTAGCGGCGCGCGAGTGCGATATATTGGTCGGAGCGAAGCTGCTCTTCGACCTCTTCAAAAACGTCGGTCACGGCTTTTGGCTCCGCACTCGTCTGAGGACAATGAGGCCGGAACCTATCGTCTGTGGCGTCCGCCCGCAATGAGGGCCAGGCGACTTCGGCCTATGTCTTTGAAAAATATGTCTCTGATGAGGCCGGAAAACGCCTCGCACGGACATCTTCGGCATAGAGACGCACCGCTTCGCTGATTTCTCCGCGCAGATCGGCATAGCGGCGAACAAATTTCGGGGTCCAGTCGAACAGGCCCAGCATGTCATCGGTGACCAGAATCTGTCCATCACAGCCACTCGAGGCGCCAATACCGATGGTTGGCACGGCGACAGCCTCAGTGATCTGACGGGCCAAAGCCTCGGCGACCCCCTCAATGACCAGACAAAAGGCCCCCGCATCCGCCGTCGCCTTGGCCTCGGCGATCACGCGCGCGGCCTCATCCTCGGTGCGGCCCTTGGCACGAAAGCCGCCATCGACCAGAACGGCTTGCGGCCTTAGGCCCACATGGCCCATCACCGGAATACCCCGGCGGACCATATAGGCGATGGTGTCGGGCACGGTCTCACCGCTTTCGACCTTGATGGCCTGAGCACCGGTTTCCTTCATGATGCGGGCGGCATTGTCATAGGCCTTTTCCGCCGAGCCCTCATAGCTGCCGAAAGGCATGTCGATGACCACCAGCGCGCGCTTGGCCGTGCGCATGACCGCCTGACCATGCAGGATCATCATCTCCAGCGTCACACCCACCGTATTGGGCAGGCCATGGACCACCATACCCACCGAGTCCCCGACCAGCAGAAGATCGCAATGCTCGTCCAGCAGCGCGGCCATCGGCGCGCTATAGGCGGTCAGGCAGACAATGGGCTCTCCGCCCTTGCGCGCGGTAATTTCCGGGGCTGAGATCCGGCGAACAGCCGCCTCTTGGTGAGAAGACAGGGCTCAATACTCCTCAATGGCCCGGGTCAGAGCAAAGACCAGGGCAAGGCCCGCCAATCCAGCGGACATCCACAGGCCTTCACCACCAAATGGCAAGGAGGGCAAGACCAGATGTGTCTCAACCGATTGGATAAGACGGCTCACCAGATGCTGCTGTGCCCCAAGGGACAGGCTCTCGACCCGCCCCATTAGGTTGGTGGCCATGATCTGGCTGACCGCAATGACGCCGCCGATGAGGCCAATGAGTACCACAGCGGCGCGCAGGTCCTTATCTGAACGATTGACATCTTTCGTGGCCAAATTGCCGCTTTGAAGGGCTTGGATCAACTCTGGCGGAACCGGTTGGCCCTTTTCGTAGGCAATGCGCAAGGTCTCGTGCAGCCGCGCCCGATCCTTCGATTTGAAGTAGTCCGGCACAAGAAACAGCGCAGCAATCATTGCGAAAAATGCCAACGGAACCAAAATATCGTCCATAAAAACCTCCATAAAATCCAAGATCGCCTTGCCACCCATCGTGGCCTTCTGATGGATAGAGACATGAACGGGGTCATTCGGATGCAGGGTTCTGCATGAAATATTGGTAATGCAAGTCTGGGGCCGTTACATCGGTACGATCCCTCATCGTTCTGAGACCCCCGCCATGACTTCATCCTTTGCTGATAACGCCCTAGAGCTTGATCTCGTCGGGGACTATGCCGTCCTGACCCTGAACCAGCCTGCCAAGCGCAATGCCATGACCAAGGCCATGTGGATGGCCTTGCCGCAGGTCTGCGCGGTGGTTGAAGCAGCCCAAGAGGTCAAGGTTCTGGTCGTGCGCGGCGCAGGCGACCATTTCGCCGCCGGGGCCGATATTAGCGAGTTCGAGACCGTCTATGGCACCCGCGAGGCTGCAACCGCCTATCGCGCCAATGTCGCCGCAGGGGTTGAGGCGCTCGCCACCCTGTCTAAGCCAACCATCGCCATGATCAGCGGGGTCTGTGTCGGCGGCGGCATGGCCCTGGCGCTGGCCTGCGACCTTCGCATTGCCGCGACCAACGACCGGTTTGGCATTACCCCGGCACGGCTGGGCATCGTCTATAGCCTCGCTGACACCAAGCGTCTGGTCGATGCGGTCGGCCCATCAGAGGCCAAGAACATCCTCTATACGGGCGAGATTGTCGGGGCCGAGAGCGCGCTTCGCATAGGCCTGATCAATGGCCTTCACGCCCCCCATGCGCTCGAAGCGGCTGTGGTCAGCAAGGTCGAGCAGATCGCCTGCGCCTCACAATGGACGGTGCGCAAGGTCAAGCAGGTCGTCGGCATGATCCTGTCCGGCACGGTCACCGACACGCCTGAGACCACCGCCTGGCAACTCGACGCCGTCGAAGGTCCCGATTTTGCCGAGGGCCGCGCCGCCTTCATGGCCAAGCGCGCGCCGGTCTTCCCCTATCGTTAAGTCCATCCCTTGCCAGCGCCACAAGGTTATGTCACCGTCCGTGCCAATTCTATGACCCACCAGACTAGGTAGAGCCCCGATGACCCATTCCAGCCTCGACTTCATGGTGTCGCGCAGTGATCTGCGCCAAGGCCAGTGGCAGACCACGCCCCTGCCCGCGCTCAGTGACGGGGAGGTGCTGATCAAGATCGATCACTTTGCCCTGACGGCCAACAACATCACCTACGCGGCCTTTGGTGAGGCCATGGGCTATTGGAAGTTCTTTCCCGCGCCCGAAGGGTTGGGCCGCATTCCGGTCTGGGGCTATGGCGACATTGTTGAGAGCCGCCATCCCGATCTGATCGTCGGCGAGCGGGTCTATGGCTATCTGCCCATGTCCAGCCACCTCGTCATCGAAGCCGACCGGGTCAGCAAGAGCAGCTTCATCGACAGGGCAGAGCACCGCGCGGGTCTGGCGGCAGTCTATAACAACTATATGCGCGTTTCGAGCGACGGGACCCATCAGGCCTCTGCCGAACCCGCCCAGTCGATCCTCTGGCCCCTGTTCATGACCTCGTTCGTGATCGACGACTTCTTGGCCGACAATCGCTTTTTCGAAGCCGAGCAGGTCGTTATATCCAGCGCCTCGAGCAAGACCTCGCTGGGTCTGGCCTTCACCCTCAAACAGGCCGCGCGCGATGGGATTGCCATTGTTGGCCTGACCTCAAAGGCCAACATCGCCTTCGTCGAGGCGACGGGCTACTACACCAAGGTCGTAGCCTATGAAGACATCACCGCCCTGCCCCTGATCGCCTCGGTCTTTGTCGATATGGCGGGCGGCGGCTCGGTTCTGGCAGCGGTTCACAACCATTTCGCAGACAAGATGACCTATTCCTGTTCGGTCGGAGGCACCCACTGGGAAGATCGCGTCGTCACCAAGGGCCTACCCGGTCCACGTCCGACCCTGTTCTTCGCCCCCGCCCAGATTAAGAAACGCCACACCGACTGGGGTCCGGGCGGTCTGGATCAGAGGGTTGCTGGCGTCTGGACCGCCTTCCTTGCCGATATTGATCGCTGGCTCAAGATCAGCGAAGGCCGAGGTCCTGAAGCCGTCGAGGCCATCTATCACGAGGTCCTAGAGGGCAAGTCTCGTCCCGAGCAGGGCCATATGGCCAGCGTCGCGGTCTAGCGCCAGCCCGTGACCACACCCGCCGACGAGATCTTGGTCGATGCGCGCGGCCATCGCTGCCCCGTCCCGACCTTGCGGCTGCGCAAGGCGGTCGAGCAGGCAGAGGCAGGTCAAAGGCTGCGGCTCTTGGCCGATGATCCCCTCGCCCGCATCGACGTGCCCCACCTGGCCAACAGTCTGGGCCTCGTGATCCTTGAGGCCCCGGCAGACGGCGCCGCCCTGAACTTCCTGATCCAGAAGCCCTAATGCCAAAACGGCGCGCCGGTGAAGGCGCGCCGCCAGGAAGGGGCCAAGGTTGGTTTGGGGTCCTGTGGGTCACCAACCCCGCGAGGGACATGGGGCTGGGTCAGCGACCGTCCTTAGGATTAGGCCTCTCAAGCTGAACCGTACCTGAACCTATCGTTCAGGCCGCCGTTGCCTTGTCAGCCGCCTTGCGTGCGCTCCACGCGGCAATCGCGTCGCGAGAATTGGCAGATTCTTCGATCATGATCCGGTCATGGTCTTGAGTGCGGCAGGTAATTTCTAGCGGCAAGCCATTGGGATCAAAGAAGTAAATCGATTCGACGAAATGATGATCAATGGGGCCGAAACACTTGACCTTGGCGGCATCCAGACGGGCCTTGTAGGCCATCATCTCATCGTGACTGGAGGCCTCCATGGCGATATGGAGGTCAAAGCCAGACTTGATCTTGAATTTGCTCTCGTCGCTGCCCTCGGGCATGTCGAAAAAGCCGACGAAGTTGCCGTCCGCCATCTCAAAGAACAGATGCATATAGGGCAAGGCCTTGCCGGTCCCCGGCTCCTCCTCGATGACTAAGGCGGCCCTCAGCGGCAAGCCCAACACATCCTGATAGAAGGCGCGGGTCTCTTCGGCATCGCGGCAACGAAAGGCGCTGTGATGGACACCCTTCAAAAGCGGTAGGGACTGGGTCATGGCAAAACTCCCTAGGTTGGCTTGGTGATCAGCCTTGGGCTGAGGATAGATCGATCCCCAGCCCAAAGACAATGACCTTGCCGTAAGGCCTAGGCCGCGCCGGACGCCTTCAAGGCCTCAATCTCAGCGCTGGCAAAGCCCCAATCGGCCAGAGCCGTTTCAGTGCTCGACCCGATGGCCGGTGGCGGACCTTGGATCGCGCCGGGCGTGGCCGAGAAGCGCGGGGCTGGCGCAGGCTGAACCACACCCGCAATCTCGACAAAGGTCTGACGCGCGACATTGTGAGCGTGCTTAGGGGCCTCATCCAGATCGAGCACAGGCGCGAAACAGACGTCGGTGGCCTCCATCAGGTCGCACCATTCCTTCTGGGTCTTGGTGGCGATAACAGCGGCCAGCTTGGTCTGAAGCTCAGGCCAGTCCTTGCGGCTCATCTGATTGGCAAAGGCCGGATCGGTGATGCCGGTCTTTTCCATCAGCAGGGCGTAGAACTGCGGCTCAATTGAACCAATCGAGACCCACTTGCCGTCGCTGCACTGATAGGTGTCATAGAAGTGCGCCCCGCCGTCAAGCAGGTTGGTGCGGCGATTGTCCTGCCAAGCGCCCGCGCCCTTAAAGCCATAGAACATCGACATCAGAGAGGCGGCACCATCGCTCATGGCGCAGTCAATCACCTGGCCTTGGCCAGAGGCGCGGGCATGGATGACCCCGGCCAAGAGACCGAAGGCCAGATAGAGCGCACCACCGCCGAAATCGCCGACCAGATTGAGCGGCGGAATGGGCTTGTCCTTGGTGCCGATGGCATGGAGCGCCCCGGTGATGGCGATATAGTTCATGTCGTGGCCGGCTGCCTGAGCATAGGGACCAAACTGCCCCCAACCGGTCATTCGGCCAAAGACCAGCTTCGGATTTCGTTTGAGCGCCACATCGGGGCCAAGACCCAAGCGTTCCATGACGCCGGGGCGGAATCCTTCGAACACCGCATCAGCGCTCTCGAACAGCTTTAGGCAGGCTTCGATGGCTTCCGGCGACTTCAGGTCCAAAGCAATCGACCGGCGGCCACGGCTGGTCACATCGGCGGGAGAGGCCCGGCCACTGCCCTTGCGGTCAATCCGCACCACATCCGCGCCCAGATCGGACAGCAACATGCCGCAGAAGGGCCCCGGGCCGATCCCGGCAAATTCAACGATCTTCAATCCTGACAAAGGCCCAGAAGCCATGATATTTCTCCCTGTTCTTTTCTAATCTTTAGAAGGTTTATCGCGGACCTGTAGCCCTGCGCCGTAAATTTCTCATGCCCGCTTGGGGTTAGACATACTGCCCGTCATCGATCGTGATAACCGAGCCGGTCATGCCGTTGGCGCCCGGGCCGCACAGGGCCATGAAGACGGCGTCCAGGTCACTGTCGAGCATCAGGCGACGACGCGGGAAGCTTTGAACCTGACGCTTGCCGCCCTCGGTCTTGAACCATTCCTCATTGATCGCCGTCTCGATAAAGCCGGGGCACAGGGCGTTGACGGCAATCAGCTTGCGCGCCCATTCGCGCGACAGGCTCTTGGTGATGCTGATCACAGCGGCCTTGGACGCACAGTAGGCCGGAACGCCCGGCAGGACGTTCATCCCGGCGATGGAGGCGATATTGACGATCCGCGCCTTGCCCGCCTCGGCCACACCGCTAGCGATCATGCGAGCGGCGGCCTCACGAGCGGCAAAGAACACGCCGCGCGTATTGACGGCAAAGGTCGCGTCCCAGTCCTCAATCGAGATGTCGAGCGCGCGGCCCTCACCGGCGACACCGGCATTGTTGATCAGGATAGAGAGGGGGCCGAGCGCGGCCTGCGCCTCATCCAGCGCTGGACCAATCGCTGCGGCATTGGCCACATCTAGGGGAATCGCGACAGCCTGACCGCCCGCGGCCTTGATCTCCGCGACAACAGCATCCAATCGATCCGTCCGCCGCGCCATCAGGGCGACCGAGGCTCCCGCCTCCGACAGGATCTTGGCAAAGCGCACGCCCAATCCACTCGAGGCGCCCGTCACGACCGCAACCTGACCGGCCAACATCTTGGTCTGCATATCCAACCTCTCCCTAACCATCATCGTCACCCTATCGCGAGATGCAGGCTTTGCTAGGGTCCTGTTAGCGACTCTGCGCCTAAAAGGTAGCCTTAGGACGCGCGCGCTGGAATGGTGTCGTGGCGTCAAGGCGAGAGGTTATATCGTGGCGGTTCAGCCCCGTGTGTTGATCATGTCCGAAAATAGCCCGCTCCTTGGTCTCTTGGCCGAAGGCATGGAGCGGCTGGGCTGGACGGCGCGGATTACGGCCAGCGAGGCTGAGACCCTTCAAGCGCTGCTCGACCTTCCAATCGCCGCCGTGATCCTAGACCTGTCCGCCTCAGACCATGACGGCCAGACCGAAGCGATCGCGCGCCGCCTCAAGGCCGCCGTTGCGCCGCGCCAACTGCCCATCATAGCGCTCGGAACCCCAGACGGACTTCTTGAAACACCGGCCTTTGATCTGGTGCTCGCCCCACCCCTGCACCCGGCCCAAGCGGTGATGCATATTGAGGCCTTGGTGCGCAGTGCCATTGCCGATGAAGAGTTCGACCTGCGCCAAAAGACCTTCGCCGAGCGCGGCAAGGGCTTGGAGCGCCCGCTTGATCGGAAATTGCCCTTACGCATTTTGGCCATTGGTGAGCCCGCGCCGCAATTTCTCGCCCTGTCCAACATGCTGACCAAGGCGGGGGCCGAGGTTGTCGGGGCCTTCACCGCCTATACCGCCTTCGACTATCTGCATGAGCAAAACTTCGATGCGGTGGTCATGTGGGGCGGCACCAATGCCACCGAGGCCCTGTCCATTGCGGGCGGCATGAGACGCAATACGCGCCTCTTTCACGTCCCCATCACGCTCTGCAGCGCCGCAGCCGATAGCGTCACCGCGACCGAGGCCTTCAATCGCGGCGTGTCGGACCTTGTGACCCCCGATGTAAACGAGCGCGATACGGCCCAGCGGATCTTGGAATTGGCCAGAGCCTATCGCCGCCAGACCGCCATTCGTAAAGCCTTAGACCGGGGCCGCGCCTCGGGCCTCATGGATGAGGCGACCGGGCTATTTACCCGCGAACTCTTTGCCGCGCACCTTCTTCGCCTCAGCCAAAGTGCCGTCCAGTGTAAAAGGCCCCTATCGGTCTGCGTCTTGCGGATCATCGATAGCGACGAGGTCCGTGCGGCCCGCGCCGAGGGCTGGATGGATCGCGCCCTGCCTCAGATCGGCTCCATGATTGGACGGCTGGTCCGCGCAGAAGACACGGCGGCCCGTATCGCACCGGAGGTCTTTGCCTTGGCCCTGCCCGCCACCGCCCTGCATGAGGGCCGAGCGGCGGCTGAGCGGATTGCCGCGGTCATTGCCTGCACCGCCTTTGACGCGGGCACCGACCGCCCCGCCTTTGTCGCGGAGTTCAGTCTTGGCGTGGCGCAGCTCGAGCCCGGCGAAAGCGCGGCCTCAGCCCTAGAGCGGGCAGCGGCCAAGGCATTGCATCCGGCTGAAACCTGAGTCACCTTGGGCCCATGACCGCTTCAAGCCAAACCACACCGCCCGCCCCTTCCGCCCCGATGCAGATCGACTTCGTCGCCGATGTCGTTTGCCCCTGGTGCTATCTTGGCTGGGAGCGCCTGAAAAAGGCCCTCGCCCTTCGTCCCGATGTGCGCGCGCAGGTCCTGTGGCGCCCCTTCCAGCTGGATCCGATGATCCCCGAGCAGGGCGTCGACCGCAAAGCCTATATGGCCAACAAGTTCAAGGATCCTGAGCGGATCAAGGCCGCGACGGCTGCGCTTCAGGCCGGAGCTTTGGAAGACGGCGTGATCCTGAACCTCGCCGACATCCCCATCTCGCCAAACACCAATGCTGCCCACCGCGTGATCCGCTGGGCTCAGCGCGCTGGATGCGACATTGCCGTGATCGAAGGGATCATGAAGGCCTATTTCACGGACCTGCGCGATATTGGCGATCCAGAGGTGCTGGCCGATATTGCCGACAAGGCCGGTCTTGAGCGGATGGCCGTGCTGAAGATGCTGTCGGAAGACACTGACCGCGACGTCATCGCCAATGAGCACGGCATAGCCGTCCGCGCAGGCATTACCGGCGTTCCCTTCACCATCTTTGACGGCAAGGTCGCAGCATCGGGGGCGGAATCGCCAGAGCGGCTGGTTTTGGCGATTGATCAGGCCCTAGCGACACCGGCCGCTTAAGCGCGCCCTCGCCCCTAGAGGGTCTAGGGACGAAGGCGGGCTGAATTAAGCAAATTCGACGAGGATCTCGTCGGCGGCGACGCTGTCACCAGCCTTGGCACCGACTTCCTTGACCACACCATCGCGTTCCGCGCGGATGATATTTTGCATCTTCATGGCTTCGATGATGCAGACGATCTCGCCTTCCTTGACCTCTTGGCCCAGAGCGACCTCGATCGAAACGACCAGGCCCGGCATCGGTGAGATGATCAGCTTGGAGGTATCGGCCGCCTG
>CANFKD010000003.1 GCA_947447115.1 Caulobacteraceae bacterium | reverse complement strand
AAGGAAGTGACCAAGATCAAGGACGTCTATGGCGGTCCCACCGGTTCGGTCTTTGTCGAGTGCATGCGTATCCGCCCCGTTGGGGTAGAGTCCAAGTCGGTCATCCTGTTCAGCCACCCGGTCGGCGGTGGCTCGTTCCTGCCGATGGTTACGGCCCTGGCAGCAGCCGGTCGGCACATCATCTATTGCAACACACGCTTTCGCGGCAATGACACAGCGCTAGTGCTGGAAAAATGCGTCCTCGACCTTGGAGCCTGTATTGCCGACCTGAAAAAGCGCTTCGGCTATGAGACCGTTATCTTGGGAGGCTGGTCCGGCGGCGGCTCTCTATCGATGTTCTATCAAGATCAGGCCGAGCATCCGACCATCACCCACACCCCCGCAGGCGACGAGGCCGATCTGGTCGGGGCCAATCTTCAGCCCGCCGACGCCATCCTGCTGCTGGCCGCCCATGTCAGCCGCAATGTCACCCTGACCGAATGGATGGACCCGTCGATCACCGATGAGGACCGGCCCTATGAGCGCGATGTCGAGCTAAACATCTATGATCCCGCCTGCCCCAACCAGCCGCCCTATTCGGCTGAATTTGTTGAGCGGTTCCGCGCCGCCCAGATCGCCCGCAATCGGCGGATCACGGCTCGGGTCAAGGCGACCTTGGCCGAGCTGAGGGCCAAGGGGGATGACTATATGGAGCGTCCCTTTGTCGTAGCCGGAACCATGTGCGACGTGCGCTGGACCGACCCCACGCAGGACCCCTCCGACCGTCCGGCGGGTACCTGTTATCTGGGCGAGCCGCGCGTGGCCAATGATGGGCCGGTCGGGCTGGCACGCTTCACCACCTTGCGCTCTTGGCTGTCGCAATGGAGTTATGATGACAGCCGGGCGCACGGCGAGAAGAATGCCGCCAATATCTCTTGTCCCGTGCTGGTGATCAACAATACGGCTGATCTGGCCTGTACCCCCAGCCACGCCACTCGCCTTTACGAGGCCGTCGCCTCCAAGGATAAGAGTCTCGTTCAAATCGATAAGGCCGATCACTACTATATGGACCGTAAGGAACTGCTGCCCCAAGCGGTCCAGACCGTCTGTGATTGGCTGGAGGCGCGCAGTCTTTAGGCGGCCGTGCGCTTAGCGGCTTCCCAAGCCTGACAGTTGCGGTATCTTAATCCCAACAATCGAGCCAATCGATGTTGGAGGAAGCCATGAACGCCCAAGCTAAGATCGCTACCCGTGCGCCTATGACCCGCAAGACCGTCGATGTGGTCGTTGTCGGGGCAGGCTTTGGCGGCCTCTATATGACCCATCGGTTGCGCGAGGCGGGCCTTAGCTTTCAAGGCTTTGAGGCGGGCACCGATGTGGGCGGCACTTGGTATTGGAACCGCTATCCGGGCGCGCGCTGCGACATTCCCAGCCTGCTCTATTCCTATTCCTGGTCAGATGAGCTGCGGGCCGCTTGGAACTGGTCGGAGAAATATGCGCCGCAGCCAGAAATCCTCGCCTATGCCAACCATGTGGCCGATCATTTTGACCTGCGTGGCGGGTTCGCTTTCAACACTCGCGTGATCTCAGCGACCTATAGTGAGGCAACCCAGCGCTGGACGGTTGAGACCGATTGCGGCGATCAGATCGAGGCGCGGTTCTGCATCATGGCGACCGGCTGCCTGTCGGTGCCGCGCAAACCCGACATTGCCGGGGCTGAGACCTTTGCGGGCGAGACCTATGTCACCGGCCTGTGGCCCCATGAAGGGGTGGATTTCAGCGGCAAGCGCGTGGCCATGATCGGCACCGGCTCGTCGAGCATCCAGTCCCTGCCGCTGATCGCCCAGCAGGCCGCCAGCGTCACGGTGTTTCAACGCACGCCGAACTTCAGCCTGCCTGCAAAGAACCGCCCATTGACGCCAGAAGAGGTCGCGGAGTTCGAGGCCAACTTCCCCGTCTATCGCCAGATGCTGGCCGATGGCAGCCCCGGCTTCCCATTGCCGCCTGAGGGTTATGTGCCATCGGTGGAAGAGCTGAACCAACTGGCAGAGGGCCTATGGGATGGAGGCGCGCTCGTCTCTTTGACTGTGATCCCCAACCTGATGCGAGATGAGTATATCAACGGCGTCGCGGCAGACTATGTGCGCGGCAAGATCCGCGAAATCGTCAAGGATCCTAAGGTCGCTGAGCAACTGACCCCGCGCGGCTATCCCTTTGGCTCCAAGCGCGCCTGCGTCGACAGCGGCTTCTATGACACCTTCAACCAGGACCATGTCTCGTTGGTCGACCTGCGCGCCACGCCGATCAGCGAAATCACCGCCGAGGGTGTGAGAACCTCTGAGGGCGACTATCCAGTCGATGTGATCATCTTTGCCACCGGCTTTGATGCCATGACCGGGGCCCTGTTGAAGATGGATATTCGCGGCAAGGGCGGCGTAGCACTGAGCGAGGCCTGGGAACATGGCCCCAAGACCTATTTGGGTCTGCAGGTGGCGGGCTTCCCCAATCTGTTCACCGTCACCGGCCCGGGCAGCCCATCGGTGCTGACCAACATGATGACCTCCATCGAGCAGCATGTAGACTGGATCAATGCCGCCATCGGTCATGTGCTGGCGACCAACCATGTGACCATCGAGGCCACCGAAGCGGCGCAAGAGGCGTGGGTCAAGCATGTCAATGAAACGGCGGACGAGACCCTCTTCCCGCAAGCCAATTCTTGGTATATCGGGGCCAATGTGCCGGGCAAGCCACGCGTCTTCATGCCCTATATCGGCGGGGACTATAAGGTCCGCTGCGATGAGGTCGTGGCCAAGGGCTATGAGGGCTTTGCCATTGCGGGCTAGCTCTTGACCTCAAGGCTGGTTTCAAAATCACCAAAAATATCAATGAGCTCATTGGCCTGCAACTGAGAGCGCTTGCCTTCAGGCACGCGGAAACGCCAAAAGCTCAACAGATGCTCTACCGCTCCCAACCGTTCGCCAAGCGTGTTGAACAGCTCCGGGGCCGAAAGCAGAAAATCCTTAAACACCTGAGGATCACTCTTCTGGGTCAGCATCTTGTAGGCATTATCGTAGATCGCCAGGGTGGCCGAAACGCTCTTAACCGCAGCCGCGAAACTCCGAGAAATATTGTCTCTCATATCGGCAATCTCTGCCTTCTCATCATGGGTCGGTGAGCCTCGGGGAACGACATGTGCAATCTCTTGGATAACCTTCTCCGCCTTGGGCAGAAGCTCCATCAGTTGCCATTTGTAGTAGATGAAGGCTTTCCAGCAAAAAATACCCTCACGATACTGGCCAGGGTCCATCTGCAAGACCATGCGCAAACCTTCGGTCTGTTCCGCCCCCCTGCTGGACAACAGTTTTTTGGTCATGACCCCGGCCTGCTCAGCCGTTCCCTCGCCGCCCACAGCCAGACGCACCAGATCGCCAATCTCATTCTCAGCGAAGAACAACATCCGTTGGACGTCGGCGTCAGTAATTTGAAAATAGCACGCCGCCGGGGTGATACCGTTTCTCTGTAACTGTTCTCGAAGCAGGAAGGGATCCAAGGTTGGAATGGCGTCAAGCGCGTTTAGGGTTTCCAAATCCCGACGCAACACCGAAACATCCTTGTCGATGCTCCCTGACAACATCTGCTCGAAATTTTTCTGGCCGACAAAGACGTAGTGGGCGCCAAATTTCAGATCGTTTTCGTTGATGGGGATGATCAATTTCGTCGCGACATTTCGCAACGCCACAAATTCAGACCGTTCATTGGACCGCAACCGATGCTTAATGATCAAGGACCGGTTAAGGACAGAATTTTGAAAAAATGGACTTTTGGAATAGGAAGCATCGTCAGAGAAGTTTGCGTGAACACGGCGTAAATTCAAAACCCGCGCCGTAGAGGCCGAATTTTCAAGAGCACTTAGGCTTCGTAAATCACCGATGGCCATGCTTTGACTCTGTTTATGACTCTGCGCCCCAGATAATCATTGCCGGGGTCATTATTGAGACCTTTATTAAAAGCTTATTTTCACTAGGGCACAACCAACGCGAGATAGTCAAGGCGCGCCAAGGATAACAACCAAGGGTTTTTTGGGTTTCAATCAGCCAAATTGGAAGGCCCTAAACATAATAAAAAGACCGCTCTGAATAGAAAAAATTCAAAGGACTGTTTGGTCTATCGCACTGAAATCAATCTGAGAAATCGCAGCATCATCCTGATCATTAACGACATCCAAGCTTGACTCAAAATCGCCAAATATATCGATCAACTCGTCAGCAATCATCAAGGTACGACTGCCTGCTGGCACCCGAAACTGCCAAAAGCTGAGCAGGTGCTCGACCGCACCCAACCGCTCTCCCAACGACTTGAACAGCTCCGGCGCGGACAGGAGGAAGTTCTTAAAGACCAGCGGATCGCTCTTCTGGGTCAGCATGAAATAGGCGTTGTCATAGATCCCCAAGGTCGTGCTGACGCTTTTCACGGCCCGTGAGAAGTTGCGCGAAATATTGCGGCGCATTTGCGCAATTTGAACCCGCTCATCGACCGACGGCGTCCCCTTGGGAACCACGGTCTCTATCTCGGTGAGAATCTTCTTGGCCTTGGGCAGCAATTCCCGAAGTTGCCATTTATAATAGAGGAAGGCCTTCCAACAGAATATGCCTTCGCGATATTGGGCATGATCCATTTGCAAGGTCAGCCGCAAAGCTTCTGTTTCGGCCGCGCCATTACTCGACAGCAGTTTTTTGGTCAGGATAGCCACCTGCTCGGCCGTACCTTGGTTGCCGACCGACATCCGGACCAGTTCACCAATTTCAGCCTCGGCAAAGGTCAACATGCGCAAGACATCGGCGTCCGTAATTTGGAAATAAACATTCGCCGGGTTTATGCCGTGACGCAGCAACTGTTCCCTTAAAAGAAAAGGATCGAGCGTCGGTATTGAGTCAAGTACACTTAAGGTTTCAAAATCTTTTTGGAGCTGATTAGAGTTCTTATCGATACTGGTAAGCAGTATTTTTTCAAAATTCTTTTGGCCCACAAACACGTAGTGGGCACCGAGTTTCAAGTCCGTTGTGTCTATCGGGATAATGAGCTTTGTCGCGACATTGCGTGCGACAATAAAATCATCGCGCTCGTTACTACGAAGCCGATGTTTTACAATGAGCGACCGATTGAGCACTGGATTTTGAAAAAACGGGGCCTTCTGGTAGGCAGGATCCTCGCTAAAATCTGAATAGACCTTCCTCAAATTCAACACCCGCGCGGTGGATGCCGAATCTTCCAGGGAGCTCAAGCTACGCGATTCACCGATAGCCATGGGTTGCCTTCGTTTACACCTTCGCCACGACAAGGGGCGGAGGCTTTAGCATCATAGCAAATACTAAAACTACCTTTACGAAAGTCAAAATATCAATTGGTCATGACCTTGTCTGTCCGCCTCACGGCAAGACAAATGGCCTCTTGGTTTGCCTTAACTGCCTGAGTTCAAATCGATCTGCGGAATAGCCGTCTCCTGTTGATTATTGACGACATCAAGACTGTTTTCAAAATCACCAAATATGTCCAGCAACTCCTCGGCGGCCATTTGAGGACGCGTACCTTCGGGTACGCGGTAGCGCCAAAAACTCAGCAGGTGCTGAACGGCGCCCAGACGCTCTCCCAACGCCTTAAACAGCTCGGGTGCCGAAAGTAGGAAGTTTTTAAACACCTGCGGGTCACTCTTTTGAGTGAGCATGTAATAGGCGTTGTCGTAAATCGCCAAGGTATCGCTGACACTCTTCACGGCCTTGTTGAAGCTACGTGAGATATTACCCCGCATATCTGCAATCTGAAGCTTTTCGTCGCTCGACGCCTTACCTCTTGGAATTACATTTTCGATCTCAGACAGGATCCTCGCCGCCTTTGGCATGAGGTCCTTGAGTTGCCATTTGTAATAGAGAAAGGCCTTCCAGCAGAAAATGCCCTCACGATATTGAATATGGTCCATATGGAGCGTCAGGCGTAGGGCTTCAGTGTCGGCGGCACCCGAATTGGACAGAAGTTTCTTGGTTAGGATACTGGCCTGCTCGGCATTGCCATCATTGCCAAAGGACATCCGCACCAGTGCGCCAATCTCCTCCTCAACAAAGGCCAACATCCGGATGATGTCCGCCTCGGTAATTTGGAAATAGCAGTTGGCGGGCTTAATCCCGGCACGATCTAACGTTTCTCTCAGTAGGAAAGGGTCCAGCGTCGGAATCGTATCAAGCGTTCGCAGGATTTCAAGATCCTTTTGAAGCTCCATTTCAGTCTTGTTGAGACTGTTACAAAGCATTTTTTCAAAATTTCTCTGCCCTACAAAAACATATAGAGCGCCCATTTTTAGGTCGGTGACATCGATTGGAACAACCAACTTCGTCGCAACATTACGAAATTCGGTAAATTCATCTCGTTCATTGCCACGCAATCGGTGCTTCAGTATCAAGCAACGATTCAGAGTAACATTATTGAAAAAAGGTGATTTTTTGTAATCATCATCGTCACCATAATCGGCGAAAACCTTTCGCAAATTCAGAACGCGGGCTGTCGATGCGCTGTTTTCTAATGAGCTCAGGCTTCTAATTTCGCTAGCCGACATTATATTTAACCTATTCCGATGTGCCGCACGCCTTCAGGTTCTTCGGAAAACCGCGCTCAAGTCACATTTAGCGTCCTAACTATACCCCCCGGACCCAGCGGAGCAACCTACGCAGGATAGAACTTTAGACATCAATAGGGTTCTAAAAATTCGCCCCTGCCCAGTCACTGAAGCCCAGCCGTCAGTTGAGCCAACAATCGCCAAGCGGGGCGGGATCGTATATCAACGAAATACATCTAAAACCTCCGATCCGGGATCGCGCCATGTCCAGCTTAAAGTCCATCTTGATCATCACGGCCATGGGGCTTTCCGGCACCGCGAGTGCACAGGTTGCTCAGACAACTCCTGCGCCTGCGCCAGCCCGCTCGGCGTTTCCGACGGGTTACCTGACCCCGGAAACATGGCCAGATGCGGCCAAGATCTTGCCGCTGCCGCCAACGACAGGCTCGGCTCGCGAGGCGGTTGACCAAGGCGTCTTTCGGGCCACGCGCGCTCTAGAGGGCACGCCGCGCTGGGCCATGGCTCAGGCCGATGTTCCGACCATGCCAGACGCCATGCTCAAGGGTTTCAGCTGCGCGGTTGGAATTGAACTCAGCGCGCAAATAGCACCCAGGCTGAACACATTGCTGAGCCGCACCGCCATGGATACGGGTCGGCAGGTCTCGGCCGTGAAGGATGTCTTCAAACGCAAGCGGCCCTATCTGATTGAGGCGGGCAAGATCTGCGTGCCGCCTTCGGTAATGCTGGACGCAAGCCCCGACTATCCGTCTGGCCATTCGACCTGGGGCTGGAGCATGAGCCTGATCTTGGCGGAACTGGCCCCTGACCGCGCCACGGCCATCCTGAACCGCGGCCGCGCCTTTGGTGAAAGCCGCGTCGTTTGCGGGGTCCACTCGCCCAGCGCCGTTGAGGCTGGCCGCACCAATGGGGCTTCGCTGATCGCCACCCTGCACGGTCAAGCCGCCTTCCGGGCCGACTTGGAAGCGGCGCGTGAAGAGCTGGCGGCCTTACGGGCCAAGGCCGCTCCGATGGCTGCAAGCTGCGCCGCCACCTTGGCGCTGGACGCTCAAGCCGTCTTCTAGAGACAGCCCAAGCGCCCCATCACCCTATTTGCTTGGATTAACCAGAGCCTTGTAGGTCAGGTCTTGCGAGATCTGGCGCAGGTCCAGCTTGCCCGTGCCGCCCATCCGCTGGATCATGCCAACGAAATAGAGGTCATTGGTCGGGTCGATCCAGAACCAGGTTCCAGCCGCGCCACCCCAGCTGATGGTGCCCTTGCCGACCGGTGACTTGGCCATAACCGGGTCATTGACGACCATAAAGTCGAGGCCAAAGCCCACAGCCTCATTAAAGCGCGAGGCGGTTGAACCGTTGGAGGTCACCAGCACCTCTTGCGGAATAACGTTTTTGCCCATCAAGGCCACGGTCTCAGGCTTCAGCAAACGCTGACCGTCCAACTGACCCCCGTTGAGGATCATCTGAGAGAAGCGGCCATAGTCACTGGTGCTCGACACCAGACCGCCACCGCCAGATTCCATATTGGGAGCCTTGCTGTAGTCCTGCATGGAAAATCCCATGATCGAGCCGGTTTCGGCCAGCGGACTTTCGGCAGGATAACGGACGTAGGCGGCCGATAGACGATCGAGCTTGTCCTGCGGCACCACGAACGCGGTATCGGTCATCTTCAGCGGGCCGAGGATACGGCTCTGCATAAAGCTGCCCAAGGTCTGGCCAGACATGCGCTCGACCAGATAGCCCTGCACGTCAACGGCCGCGCTATAGGCCCAGCCTTCGCCCGGCTGGAACTTCAGCGGGATCTTAGCGATTTCGGTCACAGCGGCCTGAAGGCCCGGCGACTGCAGGATCTTCCGGTCACGGAACATGCGATCGACGGGATGCTTGTCATCAAGGCCATAGCCCAAGCCCGCCGTATGGCTCATCAGTTCGCGCATGGTCGGCGAGCGCTTGGCCGGAACAGTGATCATCTGGCCCTTGTCATCAAGGCCGGTCATGACCGTCAGATGATCAAATTCAGGGATGAATTTGGACACCGGATCATCGAGGTTCCACTTGCCCTGTTCGAACATCATCATCATGGCCACGCCGGTGATCGGCTTGGTCATGGAATAGATGCGGACCAAGGTGTCCTTGGTCATCGGCTTGTTCTTGGCAATCGAGGCCTTGCCATAGGTGTTGAACTCAACGACTTGACCATGGCGCACCAATAAGGTGGTCATGCCTGCGATCTGGCCATCGGTGATCGACGCGGCCATGGCGGCATCCAATGCCTTGAGCTTTTCAGCATCAAAGCCAACCTTCTCTGCGGCAACCGGTTTGATGACCGCATAGTCGGTGGGACGGTCCTTGGCGTAGACCGAAGGTGCGCCGCCCAGCGCCAAGGCCGAGGCCAAAAAGACCGACGCGAGCAAATGTTTACGCAGCACCATGTTCCACTCCCAAATCTGTTTTTCATTGGGGACGCTGATCGCCCCTTCATCCGTCAGGCTATGGGCATCTGGGCGCCAAGACAATAGACCTTACAATTCCAGACGAACTCTATTGTCCTATCTCTATCTGGGCCTTAGCGTGATTGTGACAGATCCGACGAAAGGCCCCCTCCATGCTCGCTGACACCGTTTCCGTACGCCCCCTTTCCCCCACCTGCGGCCTCGAGGTCGAGGGTCTAGACCTGAGCCGTCTGGGTGAGAGCGAAATCAACTGGCTGCGCTCTGCCGTCGCCGAAAATGGCGTGGTCGCGGTGCGCGGCCAGGACCTTAGCCCCGAGCAACATATCGCCTTTGCCCGTCAATGGGGCGAGATCGACTATAACCGCTTCTTCCCGAACAATGAGCTCTATCCAGAAATCGCACTGGTCCAGAAGGAAGAGAACCAGAAGGTCAATATTGGCGGCGGCTGGCACACGGACCACAGCTATGATGCCGAACCGGCCATGGGCTCGATCCTGCTGGCCCGTGAACTGCCCCCCAGCGGCGGCGACACCCTCTTTGCCAGCATGTATGCGGCCTATGACAGTCTATCGGATGGGCTGAAGGCGACGCTGGCGACCATGCGCGCTGTCCACACCGCCGACCACATCTATGGCCATGACGGGGCCTACGCCAAGACCGACATTGCCAGCATCTTTCGCGGCCACGACGAGCAGACGCTTGCCGTCCATCCAGTGATCATCACCCACCCGACCAGCGGCCGCAAAGCGCTCTATGTCAATCCGTCCTTCACCACCCGGTTTGACGGCTGGACCCGCGAGGAAAGCCTGCCCCTGCTGCAATATCTCTATGCCCAGGCCATCGCGCAGGACAATGTCTGCACGCTGCAATGGAAGCCGGGTTCGGTCGCCATCTGGGACAACCGCGCCAGCTGGCACTTTGCCAAGAACGACTATCACGGCCACCGCCGCGTGATGCACCGCATCACCATCGCCGGCTGCGCCCTTAGCTAAAGATGGAACCTCAGATGTCCCAAGTTCAAGCCGCCAACGATGCCGATAATGCCGAGGTCCTCTACGCCATAGAGGGCCACATCGCGATCATCACCCTGAACCGGCCAGAGCGGATGAACACCATCAGCCGCGACATGCTCAATCAATTGACCGAGCACATGCTTGCGGCCGACAAGGATCCTGCCGTTAGGGCCGTTATCCTGACCGGTACGGGCCGGGCCTTCTGCGCGGGTCTTGACCTAACCGAGGTTACCCGTCCGAGCGAAGGCGGCATCTCCAATGGCAACAATAATGCCACCAATATTGACCTCAAATTCACGCCGCCAACCGTCATGTTCAATATGGAAAAGCCGACCATCTGCGCCCTGAACGGCTCGGCGGCGGGTTATGGCTTGGACACGGCGCTGGGTTGCGATATCCGCATCATGGCCAAGGGCGCAAAGCTTTCAGCCGCCTTCGTCAAGCGCGGGATCGTGCCGGAGTCCGGCGGCACCTGGTTCTTGCCCCGCATGATCGGCTGGTCAAAGGCAGCAGAACTGATCTTTACCGGTCGCACCCTCAATGCCACCGAGTCTGAGGCCATGGGTCTGGTCTCGGTCGTGGTCGAAGAGGCCGAGGTCATGCCCCGCGCCATGGCTCTGGCCCAAGAGATTGCCGCCAATGCCCCGCTCGCCGTACAGGCCTCAAAGCGGATGATGCGGATGGGTCTGTCGGAAAACTTCAACGACCATGTCCATCACGTGTTCCTGCAACTGATGCCGCTGCTCAAGACCGCCGATGCCCGCGAAGGCATGCTGTCCTTCATGGAAAAGCGCCCCGCCGTGTTCGAAGGCCGCTAAAGGCTTTCGACTGATACGATCTCGACCTCGTCACCCCCGACCTCGACCACATCGCCCACCGACTTGCCCAGCACACCCCGGGCAATCGGTGACAGGTAGGAGATGGCCCCCTTGGCCGGGTCGGCCTCGTCTTCACCGACGATCCGGAAGACCTGCCGACGACCATCCTCGCGGTCGAGGGTCACCCTTCGTCCAAACATCACCTCATCGGCCGCGCCCGTCGGCTCGATCAGCTGAGCCGTCGCCCGGCGGGCTGACCAATAGCGCAGGTCGCGGGTTGCGCGGGCCATCGCCGTGCGGTCGGTATTGATCTCACCGTCGGCCTGAGCAGACCCATAGGCCGCTTGCGCCTGCGCCAACGCCGTCTCGATCAGGGCCAAGCCGCTGGCTGTGACCAGATTGGGATGGGGCGAGATCGGACGATCGGGCAGGTTCGCCGCCGCCGCTTCGCTATCCTCTTCCTTGGTAAAGGCCACGCTCATGGGTTCAGGTTCCGCAAGGCCCAACCGGCCTTGCGCCCTTGTTCACGAGCCCTCCCGGCAGGTCAAGCCAACCCATCAACGCCCGGTAAAGCTGGCCGGACGCTTTTCGACAAAGTGGGCCACGCCCTCTTTGAAATCTTCGGACGCGAAGCTGGCCAGCATGTCTTGATTGGCGTCGTCAATCGCCTCGCCCAAGGACTGGAACAGGCCATTCCAGATTTCCCGCTTCATCTCGCGCATCGACCGAGGCGAGACATGCTTGGCCAGCATATGGGCATAGGCCATGACCTCGCGCTCAAGATGCTCATGCGGCACGACCCGGTTGACGAGGCCCAAGGCTTGAGCCTCAGTGCCCTCGATCACGCGAGCGGAGAACAGCAGGTCAGCGGCATTGGCAATGCCCACCAGACGCGGCAGGAGCCAGCTCACCCCATGTTCGGCAATCAGGCCGCGCCGTGAAAAGGCCGTCGTGAACTTGGCCGTGTCGGCGGCAAAGCGGATGTCGCAATAGAGGGCAATGACAAGGCCAAGCCCGGCGCAGGCTCCGTTAATCGCCCCAATGATCGGCTTTGGCACCGAGGGAAAGTAGGAATTTGCGGTCTGAAAATCCTTGCGGCTGGCCGGATCAAACGGCGCATCCGGTGCGGCCGCCGCGGATGATCGGGCGGAGCTGTCGCCGGACTGAATGGTCTGTAAGTTGTTCATATCGGCCCCGGCACAGAAGCCGCGCCCGGCGCCGGTAAGGACGATTACGCTGACGGCAGGATCATCGCTCGCGGCGCGCATGGCCGCACGTACATCCACGGCCATCTGACCGCGCCACGCATTGAGCCGATCCGGACGGTTCAGGGTTATGACCGCGACGCCGTCATCAACGCGATAGAGAATATCTTCGTAAGCCATGATCGTTTCCTCGTTTTGGTTTTGCCCAGACTACGCGCTTTTCGCAACGATGCGAGCCCCCTACCCCGGCTGCGCCGGTACTTCCCCCAGAGGGGGAAGATTTAGAACGCCAAGATCTTCCCCCTTTGGGGGAAGTGGCGCGAAGCGACGAAGGGGGCCTTGTTTGTATACACCAATCCCGTCTTCCCCGCGCAGGCGGGGACCCAGACCCTTACACGCAGGCTGGAATCAATGATCTGGATCCCCGCCTTCGCGGGGAACGCGGTGTAGAGAGGGGATGTAACCCCCTCACCCAACCCTCTCCCCCAAGGGGGCGAGGGCTTATCCGCTCTGTCTTAGCCCTCTCCCTGTGGGAGAGGGAAGGGTGAGGGCCTTGTTTGTGTCCCCGATAGACGATTGTACTTCCCCCCATCTCAGGTCAGACTTACGCAACACAATGGGGGAAATAAAATGGGCAAGTCGTGGCGGCTCTATTTGGCCGGTTGGGCATTGATTTTGGTCGGCTCTTGGCTGGCCGCAACGATCCAGACCTCCGGCGGCGTCACGGTTACCGATGTGCGCTTTACCGGTGCCAGCGGAACGCCCATGAGCGCCCTGCTCTATGTGCCCAAGACCGCGACCGCCAAGACCCCGGCCCCCGGAATCCTCGCCGTCCATGGCTATATCAACAGCCGCGAGACCCAAAGCGGCTTTGCCATCGAGTTCGCACGGCGCGGCTATGTCGTGCTGGCGCTGGATCAGACCGGTCACGGCTATAGTGGAGGGGCAGCCTATTCCCATGGCTTTGGCGGGCCTGATGGCCTCGCCTATCTGCGCTCCTTGCCCATGGTCGACAAGGATCAGATCGGACTGGAAGGCCACTCTATGGGCGGCTGGACAGTGCTCGCCGCCGCCGCGGCCATGCCTGACGCCTATCGCTCTGTGATCCTCGAAGGCTCATCCACCGGCGCGCCCTTCGCCGCCGAAGGCTCGCCCACTTGGCCGCGCAACTTAGGTCTTGTTTTCAGTCAGTTCGATGAGTTTTCCAAAATCATGTGGCATGTCGGTCAGGCCAACACCGTGACCGGAAGCGATAAGCTCAAGGCCGTGTTTGGCACCCCTGACGCCGTGGTTCCGGGCAAGGTCTATGGCGATATCTCCATGGGCACCGCGCGCCGCCTGAGCACGCCGCCCGTGACCCACCCGGGAGATCATATCTCCACGGCCGCTATCGGCTATAGCCTCGACTGGTTTGCCCAGACCTTGAGCGGCGGCACACCGCGCGCGGCCTCCGACCAGATCTGGATCTGGAAAGAGGTTGGTACCGGCATTGGCTTTATCGGCTTTGTCGTTCTGCTGCTCGGCACCTTCGAGCTCCTGCTCAGCCTGCCCGCCTTTGCCGCCCTGAAACATCCCGCCCAAGCGGCGCTGGTAAGCCGAGACGGCAGTTGGAACCGCAAGCTCCTGACCACCGCCTTCTTGCCCATCATCACCTATTTCCCCGCCTTCATTGCCGTAACTCTGCTGCTCAAACCGTTCGGCCTGATGCCGCAGTCCATCACCAATCAGGTCATTGTCTGGGCCTTGGTCAATGCCGCCATTGCTCTGGTGATGCGCGCTCTTCAAAAGGCCAAGCCGCAAGAGAGCTTCGACAATCACTGGGGCATGAGCGCCCTGGTGGCGATGCTGACGGTCGCGATGGGCTATCTGTCCTTGATGATCGCGGACCGGCTCTTCACCGTCGATTTCCGGTTCTGGGTGGTTGCCCTCAAGCTGTTCAGCCCTCAGCAGTTCAAGATCGCCCTGATCTATGTCCTGCCCTTCACAGCCTTCTTCCTCGTCACCCTGCGCGATCTGCATGGCCGGTTGACGGTGCAGGGCGACAGCGTCCGCGCGCAATATCTGTCGGCCATCGCCGCCTTGGCGCTGGGCTTTTTGGTGTTTCTCGCGGTCGATTATGGCGTCCTGTTCGCGACCGGACATCTGCTGACCGGTTTCGATCCGCTTAGCACCGTCGTGGCGATCCAGTTCCTACCGCTTATGGCCGTCATTGCCACCATCGCCACATTCACCTGGCGGCGGACCAACAGCTTTGTGCCCGGTGCGCTGATCTGTAGCCTCTTTGTCACCTGGTACGTGGTTGCTGGAACCGCGACCCATGTGATCTAAGTTCAGTTACAGACGACTGCCCTGTTTGGTATGGTCACCTTGAACGACGGCACATGATCGTTGCGCTTAGAGCTGTGGGTTGGATATGACGGAGAAGATCCTCGTGATCGGGGCTGGCATTGCTGGTCTCTGTACGGCACTCGCCTTGGGTCCGACGGGCAAGTCCCTGACCCTGATCGAGCGTGACGGACCGCCGCCTGAGGGCAGTCCGGACGAGGCCTTCCACGACTGGAACCGGCGCGGTGTTGGTCATCTTCGTCAGAGCCACGCCTTCTTGGCGCGTCTCAACACCATCATCAAGACCGACCACCCCACCCTTCGCCAAGAGCTGCTGGATGTTGGGGTGCGGGAACTGGGCTTTGAGGGCATGTTGTCGCCTCTGCAAAAGCCGACCTATCAACCCACCCAAGAGGACGCAGACCTGTCGATCCTGACCAGTCGGCGCACGACCTTGGAACTGGTGATCCGGCGTTATGTCGAGCGTTTGCCCAACATCACCATCAAGTCGAACCTGTTTGTCCGGGGCCTGATCTCTGAGACCAATGGGGGCGGCATTGTCACGGTCACGGGCCTGCGCGGCGAGGATGAGACCGGACCGGTCGAGATGCTGGCCGATATGGTCATTGATGCCAGCGGCAAGAACGGCTCGGCCATTGACCAGCTTATGGCCGCCAATGCCCCCATCTCTGAGGCCAGCGAGAGCGCGGGGATCCTCTATTTCACCCGCCACTATCGCCTGCACCCCGGTCAGGTCGAGCCGTCGCGTGATGACAATCCCCCCGCCACGGGCGATCTGGGCTATCTGAAGTTTGGCGTCTTTCCCGCCGACAATGGCTGCTTCTCGATCACGCTCTGCACGCCAGAGATCGAATATGAGATGCGCAAGGCCATTGTTCACCCCGAGACCTGGGATGGCATTGTCGCCAATATTCCAGGCCTGAAGGTCTGGACGGACAAGGCCCTATCCGAGCCCGTCAGCAAGGTGTTTGGCATGGGCAATCTACTCAGCCGCTGGCGTGATCTCGCGCCCGGTGAAGTGCCCGCCGTGCTTGGCTTCTTTGCCGTCGGCGACACCCTCATTCGCACCAACCCGCTCTATGGCCGAGGCTGTTCGTTCGCGGCGGTGGCGGCCTATGCCCTGCGCGATGTGCTGACCGCCCAAAGCGATCCCAAGGCGCGGCTGCTGGCCTATCAGCAGCGCCTTCATGCCGACTTAAAGCCCTATTTCGATGTGATGCAGCGCCAAGACCGGGGCGCCATCAAGCGGGCCGAACAGATCTTGACCCCCGACTACAAGCCGCGCCTGCGCACCCGCATCCTGCTCAGCTTCTTTGAAGATGGCATCGGTCCGGCCATTCGCACTGAAACCAACCTGCTGCGCGAGGCCCTGCGCGGGTTCCATATGCTGGAACATCCGGACGCTTGGCTGCGTCGCCCGGCCAATCTGCTTCGAATCCTCCGCTACTGGGCCAAGAGCAAAAAGAGCAAGGCCGGTGCCTATCCGCCCAAACTTGGACCTGATCGGGATGAGATGATGCAGGCGCTTGGCCTATCTGCCGATGCCGACATCGCCATTTTGGCCCAGCAGCGCACAAAAGATCATTTGGCGGCCGCTGCCTGACGCTCGCGTAACGATTTCGACTGGCGTTACACGCAACGGCTTGTCACCATAGGGATTGAAGGGACCTGGACAGCAAGCCCTGCTGCTCGCGCCCATACAAACAAAACCAACGCCAAGATTGGATTGCTGGAGGATCTATGTATTACGCCGAATTGAAGCAGGCCCGCGCCGAACTGTCCGGCCCAGGCTCACCCCTCGAAGTCCATGAGATTGAAGTGCGCGGGCAAAGCCTGCTGGCCTACAAGAACGCGCCGCCGACCATCCGCGACTTTTGGCTGTCGACCGTCGCCTTCGCGGACCGCGACTATCTGGTCTATGAGGACGAGCGCCTGACCTATGGCCAGTCCCATGAAAAGGTTGCCTCCATCGCTGCTTGGCTGGTCGCGCAGGGCGTTAAGCGCGGTGACCGGATCGCCATTGGTATGCGCAACTATCCCGAATGGATGCTGATCTATTGGGCCAGCCTGTGCCTTGGCGTCGCCGTCGTCGGCCTGAACGCCTGGTGGGTTGCCGACGAGCTGGAATTTGCGCTCGAAGACTCCGCGCCAACGATCCTGTTCGTCGATTCCGAGCGTCTTGCCCGCATCGCTGAGCGGCCTGACATGGCCAAGGGCATCAAGGTCGTGGCTGTTCGCACCGCCAATATCCCGGCTGGCGTGACCCCTTGGTCCGAGGTCGAGGCCACCGCCGCCGTCCTGCCCGACGCCACCATCGATCCCGATGATGATGCCTGCATCTTCTACACCTCGGGCACAACGGGTCGTCCAAAGGGCGCACAGCTGACCCATCGCAGCTGCATTGCCAACCTGTTCAACATGGTCTTTGCCGGTCAGGCCCAGAACCTGGCTATCCAGCGGGCCACCAACACCCCAGCGCCGGATCCAGAGTCCATCCCTTGGCCGACCGCCCTGCTGACCACGCCCCTGTTCCACGTCACGGCCAACAATTGCGGCGCCTACGCCACGACCGCAGGCGGCGGGGCCATTGTGCTCATGTACAAGTGGGATGCTGGTGATGCGCTCAAGCTGATCGCCCGCGAAAAGGTCACGGCCATGAGCGGCGTGCCGATGATGTCGCGCGAACTGATCACCCACCCTGACTTTAGCAAGTATGACCTGTCGAGCCTGCTCTCCTTGGGCGGCGGCGGCGCGCAGCTTCAGCCCGATCTGGTGGCCAAGATTGACAGCTCGGTGGCCACGGCCCGCCCCAATACCGGCTATGGCATGACAGAGACCAGCGGCATCATCACCTCCATCTCTGGCGACTTCTTTATCGACCGCCCAGACAGCGCTGGCCCTCCCGTCGCCACATTGATCGTCAAGGTTGTCGATGATGCGGGCAACACCCTGCCCGTCGGTGAGGTTGGCGAGCTTTGGGTTAAGGGCTCGCCCGTGATCAAGGGCTATATCAACCGCCCGGATGCCACGGCCTCAACCATCGTCGATGGCTGGCTTCAGACCGGCGACGTGGCCCGCCTCGACGAGGACGGCTTCATCTATATTGTCGATCGCAAGAAGGACATGGTCCTGCGCGGCGGCGAGAACGTCTATTGCGCCGAGGTCGAGTCCTGCATCTTCCGTCACGACGCGGTGGCGGAATGCTGCGTGTTCGGCGTGCCGGATGATCGCTTGGGCGAAGAGGTGGCTGTGGCTGTGGTCCTGCATCCGGGCGCCCGCTTGACGGCTGATGGCTTGCGCGAGCACTGCGCGGGCCTCATCGCTAAGCATAAGGCCCCGCGCTATGTCTGGTTCATGGACGAGGCCCTGCCCCGTAATGCCAGCGGTAAGTTCCTCAAGCGCGAACTGCGCGAAAAGCTGAGCACCCAAACGGCGGGGTAACCCCCCTCTCCCAACCCTCTCCCCCTCAAGGGGGGAAAGGGCTTTAGTGGGGCCTTGTTTTCTTCCCCCCCGTCTTCCCCGCGAAGGCGGGGACCCAGACCCTTTCGAACAGTTTGGACGTGGCCCGCTGGATCTTTGCCTTCGCGGGGAATAGGACGGAGAGTGAGTGGGGCATCCTCGTCCTTCGACAGGCTCAGGATGAGGATGAATTGGAAAGCGCTGACCTACCACTCTTCCTCATGCTGAGCCTGTCGAAGCACGAGGTAGCCCCCCTTCAAACCGTCACATAATTCTATTATCCTAGAACTATGGAATCAAAATCAGCTACCCTCAGCCTGTCTGCCCTTGGCCATGAAGGACGCCTCGCGATCTTTCGGTTGCTTGTATCAGCGGGCCCAACCGGACTGGCGGCGGGGGAGATCGCGCGGCGATTGGGCATGGTGCCGAACAGTCTGTCGGCCAATCTCAACATCTTGAGCCGCGCCAACCTAACGACGTCACGGCGAGAGGGTCGGTCGATCATCTATCAGGCGGATTTTTCGACCATGACGGCGCTGGTCGGGTTTTTGGTCGGAGACTGCTGCGGTGGTGCGCCGGAAATCTGCTCGCCGCTGAACCAGTTACTGTCTCAGTCTCAACAGTGCGCCCCGACTCCATCACGCCAAAAGGAACTTTGCTGAATGTCTCTGTTCGAGCGTTATCTGACCGTCTGGGTTGGCCTTTGCATCGTGGTCGGCATCGCCCTAGGCCATTTTTTCGGACCCGCCTTCCACCTGATCGCCAGCCTTGAGGTCGCCAAGGTCAATCTGCCGATGGCCGGTCTGATCTGGCTGATGATCATTCCGATGCTGGTCAAGGTCGATTTCGCGGCCCTTGGCGAGGTGCGCAACCATTGGCGCGGCATTGGCGTGACCCTGTTTATCAACTGGGTGGTCAAGCCGTTCGGCATGGCGCTGCTGGCCTGGATCTTTATCGGCGGGCTCTTTCGCCCCTATCTGCCGGCCGACCAGATCGACAGCTACATTGCCGGTCTGATCCTGCTGGCAGCCGCCCCCTGTACCGCGATGGTCTTTGTCTGGAGCAACCTGACCAAGGGCGAGCCCAATTTTACGCTCAGCCAAGTGGCCCTGAATGATACGATCATGGTCGTGGCCTTCGCCCCCATTGTCGGCCTGCTGCTGGGCCTGTCTTCGATCACCATCCCTTGGCAGACCTTGGTCCTGTCGGTCGGCCTTTATATTGTCGTGCCTGTGATCGCAGCCCAGATGATCCGCGCGGCCCTTCTGCGGTCAGGCGGACCGGAGGCCCTAAACCGGCTTTTGGCCACCCTCCAGCCTGCCTCCATCGCCGCCCTGCTCGCGACTCTCGTTCTGCTGTTTGGCTTTCAGGGCGAGCAGATCTTGCAACAGCCCCTGATTATCGCGCTCCTGGCCGTGCCGATCCTGATCCAAGTCTATCTGAATTCGGGCCTTGCCTATCTGCTCAACCGCCTAACCGGAGAGGCCCATTGCGTCGCCGGACCATCGGCCTTGATTGGGGCCAGCAACTTCTTCGAACTGGCCGTCGCCGCCGCGATCAGCATCTTTGGCTTCCAATCGGGTGCAGCCTTGGCCACGGTTGTGGGGGTTCTGATCGAGGTGCCCGTCATGTTGTCCATCGTCGCCATCGTCAATGCCAGCAAGGGCTGGTACGAAAGTGACTCGGCGGTTCAGCGTCTCGCTGCGCGCCAATCCACCACGTCTTCTAAGGACTGAGCCATGAGCACCTCTGACTTTCCGATCACTATCTTCCACAACCCAGCCTGCGGCACCTCGCGCAATGTCGTGGCCATGGCGAAGGCGGCAGGTTACGAGCCGAAGGTGGTTGAATATCTCAAGGCTGGATGGACCAAAGACCAGCTTCGGCACCTGGCCACAGCAGCAGGGGTACCCTTGCGCGAGTTTCTGCGCGATCGCGGCACGCCGGCTGCTGAACTTGGCCTTCTGGAGCCAACGGCGACAGATGATGCCATCCTAGAGGCGATGGTCGCCCACCCGATCCTCGTCAACCGCCCGATCATGGTCACCCCCAAGGGCACAGCCCTGTGCCGCCCGTCTGAAAGGGCGCTGGACCTGCTCGAAAACCAGCCCGAAGGCGCTTAATCTGTGCGTCCTATAGACCACCCTGCCCTGAGGCCCTGCCGTGACCAACAATCTCTACAGCCTTTTGCAAGATCGCTTTTTGGCGGCGAGCGCCAAACCGAGCCTGATCGATGCCGAGGGACACGGCCCGACCTATGGCCAGCTTGATGATCTTTCTGCCCGGTTCGCGGCGGTTCTGCGGACCTATGGCGTCGAAGCCGGGGACCGGATTGTCGTTCAAGTCGATAAGTCGGTCGGGGCTATGGCGCTCTATCTGGGCTGCCTGCGCGTCGGGGCGATCTTTGTGCCGCTCAATACCGCCTATACCGCCGCCGAGGTCGACTATTTCCTAGGCGATAGCGAACCGCGCCTATTTGTGACCCGAAGCCTAAGGGACGCCGCCGCTGACCATGTTCTGGTCATGGGTAACACGCCCGACAGCCCGCTCTGGGCCGAGGCGCTCGCGGCCGAGCCCGATCCCGTGATCGCACCGCGCAGCGCCAGTGACATTGCCGCCATCCTCTATACGTCGGGCACCACCGGACGGTCCAAGGGGGCGATGCTCAGCCACGGCAACCTGACCTCCAATGCCCAAGAACTGAACCGGCTCTGGGGCTTTACGCCTGAGGATGTGCTGCTCCATGCCTTGCCGGTCTTCCATGTCCACGGCCTGTTTATCGCCCTACACACCGCCTTTTTGAGCGTCGCGACCACGATCTTTGTGCCCAGCTTTGATGCGGCCCAAATCAAGGCCCTGCTGCTCAAGGCCACAGTCCTGATGGGGGTGCCGACCTTCTATACCCGCCTTCTGGCCTTGCCGGACTTTGGCGCAGCAGACTGTGGGTCGGTCAGGCTGTTCATCTCAGGCTCAGCCCCGATGCTGGCCGAAACCCATCGCCAGTTTGAGGCCCGTACCGACCAGATCGTGCTGGAGCGCTATGGCATGACCGAGGCGGGGATCATCACCTCCAACCCCTTGGACGGCGAACGGGTTGCCGGGACGGTCGGCTATCCCCTGCCCGGGGTCGACCTGCGCATCGCCGACGAACAGGGACAGCCTCTTCCCCATGACACCCCCGGCGTCATCGAGATCAAGGGCCCCAACGTCTTTGGCGGCTATTGGCGCATGCCCGAAAAGACAGCGCAGGAGTTTCGTGACGGCGGCTGGTTCATCACCGGCGATGTGGCGGTCCAGAGCTCCGATGGCCGCGTGACCATCGTTGGCCGCGCCAAGGACCTGATCATCTCAGGCGGCTATAATATCTATCCCAAGGAAATTGAGAGCGTGCTCGACGCGGTGGCCGGGGTCGCTGAAACCGCCGTCATTGGCGTTCCCGACCCTGACTTTGGCGAGTCCGTTGTTGCTCTGGTCGTGGCGGAAAAGACCTTGGCACCGTCACTGGCTGACCTTGAAGCCTGTGTGCGCGAGCAACTGGCCCGGTTTAAGCATCCTCGCAAGATCATCTTGGTCGAGGACCTGCCGCGCAATGCGATGGGTAAGGTGCAGAAAAATCTGCTGCGCGATCTCTATCGCGACTGTTTGAAGGGCTAAAGCCTAAAGGGGCGGATCGCTTGGACCCGCCCCAAACCTTAGGATCAACCGGCCAACAGGGCCCAGAAGATCATCAAGAGGCCTGCCGTGCTGGCGAGCCAAACCAGCGAACGCACCTGACGCACGCCAAAGGCATAGAGCGGCACATAGGCTACCCGGCCCCAGAAATAGATCTGTGCGCCCAGGGCCGTTGTGCTCGATTCCTTACCGGCCACATGGGCGATCAGGACAGCGGCAATGAACAGCGGCAGGGTTTCAAACAGGTTGTTTTGGGCCCGGCGCAGGCGCTCAGCCATGGCGCTGAGCGGCGGCATCTCTTCGTCACGCGGACCGGTATTCCACTTCAAGCCATATTGGCCAGTACGGGCGATATCGAAGGCGAGAATTTGAACGAAGGCCAGGACGAGGGTCCAGGTCAGCATGGTCAGTTCGGTGTTCATGGCGGTTCCCCCTTTACCGTGCTTTAACGACGGTGAACCTGCGGATATGACGACCCAAAGGGTTAATGGTTTCCTATCGATCCCCTGTCGCCCGAGGAGCACTCCCATGACTCTCAAGCCCTTGATCGCTGCGCTCTGTCTTTGGACCCTGAGCAGCGGTGCCAATGCCGCCACGATCAGGAGCGGGGATCGGATCGATGGCGTGCCGGTGATCGAGCAGTTGGATGTTGCTGACCTGCCGAGCGGCAGCCTGTCACGCTTCTTTTTCCGGGTGACTGATCAGGCCACAGGTCAAGGCTGGTACGTCCCAGTTCTGGTGGCCAAGGGCGCGGCCCCCGGCAAGCGCCTGTTGCTCACCGCAGCGGTCCATGGCGATGAGCTAACCGGCATCGGGGTGATCCAAGACCTGTTCAAGGACCTCGATCCCAAAGGACTCAAGGGCGTGGTGATCGGCGTTCCGGGGCTCAATCAGCCGGGCCTTCTTCAGGCAGCGCGCGAATTTAAGCCGAGCCACGGGGCGACGGGTGCCAATCTGAACCGCAAGATGCCCGGTGATGTGAACTCGGACGAGATCATCAATGTCTATGCTGGGCGGCTCTGGACCAAGCTGTTGCTCGGCAATGCCGACATGGCGGTTGATCTGCACACCCAGTCGCGCGGCACCCTCTATCCCTTCTATGTCTTTGCCGAGACCCCTGCAGCCAAGCATATGGCCGACCTGTTGCGTCCTGATGTCATTGCCCTCGATCCGGGCGTGCGGGGCACCATCGAAAATGAGTTCAATCCCGCCGGCATCCAAGCCGTCACGGCCGAACTTGGGGCACCAGAGGTGTTTGATCCGGCCATGACCCGCCGCGCCCTCACCGGCATTCGTAATCTGATGATCGATAGCGGCATGATCAGCGGCACGGTCAGTCTGATAGGCCCGGAGCCCTATGTCGGCAATGACACCACCGATATCACCGCCCAGCGCGGCGGCTATGTGCGGGTCAAGGTCACCATCGGCCAGAAGGTCAAGACCGGCGATCTGCTGGCCACGGTCTCTGACCCCTTTGGCACAGTCATCGCGACCGCCGTCGCGCCGCATGATGGTCAGGTCCTGTCAGTCGCCACCACCCCGATCCACGAGATCGGGGAGATGATGGTCCGGCTGATCTATTGGAAGACGGCCAAGCCCTAACGCCGAAGCGTCAGCCCGACCCGGATCTGACGCGGCGCGCCATAGCTGTCGACCCCATCGGCGGTCTGGCCGATGGAAATCTTGGCGTTGGTGACATTGTCCGCGGCGATATAGAGCTCCGTGCCCTTAACCACCTGCCATCGTAGGCTCAGGTCCGCCGAGGTGGCGGGCCCAAGCTTGCGCGCATTGAGGTCATCTTCAAAGCGCGAGCCTTCAAGGCGCACGTCGCCATTGACGGTGAGGCGCGGCACAGGTGTCCAGGTCAGTGAGGCCACAGTGATCACTTCGGGCGTTTGGGCCGGGCGTTTGCCATTGAGCTGCGCTGCAGTGGTGCCGCCATCGACCCGCGCATGGGTCGCCGAGATCGCCGCGCGAAGCTTGAGCGTCTGGGTCAAATCGGTCGAGGCTTCGGCCTCCAGGCCATAGGCATCAATCTGCCCGGCATTTTGGCGTTGGCGCAGGACGCCGCCTGCGGGGATGAACCCGGCGGTTGGGAAGGTCTTTGGCCCGACTCCGACCGTAACATTGGTGATCGGGTCGCTGATCCGATTGACGAAACCGCCAAGGCTCCAAGTCCAAGCCTGATCGCCGCCGATGGCCAGATCAAACCCGCCTAGCCGCTCGGGCTTGAGGCCGGGATTGGCCTCGGTCACGTCATTGCCAACGCGGAAGGGCCGATGAAGTTCGTTCAAGGTCGGCGTGCGGAAACCCGAATAGACCGCGCTTCTGATCCACTGGCTCTCCCCCAGACTGCGGCGAAGGCCAAGGCGGGCGGTCGGCTGGATACCATCCTTATTGGCCGAGGTCTGGTCTAAGGTCACGGCACCGGTCTGGATATCGCGCTCGCGGCGGAAGCCATCACTGGCCGACCACCGGTCCACCCGCGCCCCACCGGCCAGCAACCAAGGCCCCATCTGGCGCGAGGCCTCGGCATAGGCCCCGATCACTTGGGTCTGCCCCCCGGCGCGGCGATCACGAGTGAAAACGCCGTTCAGATACCGGAACTTTTCATGCACCTCACCGTCGGTCAGCCGCGCGTCGGCTCCGACCTCAGCGCTCCAACCGGGCTGAACCCACCGCCACGCGGCGTTGGCGCCGTAACCCGTCGAAGGAGTCTCATATTGCTCATTGGCTGGCGTGGTGGTCGCCCGCCCTGCCACCACGGCTGCGGAACTGTTAGCCAGATCGGACTGACGCACCCAAGCCTGCATCCGCCACCCAGCGGCATTGGGCCTCGCATCACGCACGAGGGTCAGGCTGGCTTGCTGGCCCTCAACCCGGCTATTGGCCCCGCGAAGGCCTGCGCCCCGTTCTTCTTCATAGGCCCCAATCCGCAAGGCTCCGACGGCATTACCAATATCGCCCTGCAAGCGGGCTGAGACGGTCCACGCGTCCAGACCCGCCCGAATATCTGCCGCGCCCGCCTTTGCGCCCCGCACGGGCACATAGCCGTCCGAATGTTCCTTGCTGCCCACGATCAAGAGCGGGCCCGTTGCCGCAGACAGGGCCAGCCTTTGCGCGCCCAATTCACCGGCCGAAAGGTCCAAGACGTAGCCGCTATCCGGTCCGGCCTCATCAAGGCTGACCACACCGGTCAAGGCCCCTGCGCCATAGGCCCCAGCACCGGCACCGCGAACGACCGAAGCTCCTGAAAGGCCCTCCGGTGGCAGCGCGGTCCAGATCACCCAACCGCCGAAGGGATCATTCTGGGGCACGCCGTCGAGGGTCACGAGGGCCCGGCCTGCTCCGGACGGGGCTATGGCCCTCAAAGACACACCTTGCGAGGTCGGATTGGCCGAAAGGCTGGAGGTTCGGCGAAACAGAGAGGCCCCCGGAACCGCTTTCAAAGCCTCATCCAGACGGGGCGAGGCCTGCAGGTCTTCCGCCTTCAATCGAACGATCGAAAAGACCGGATCGGTGGGGGATGGTGACAGACGGGCCGCCCGAACGACGATGGTTTCAACCGGCGCGGATTCAACCTGCGCGGAGGGTTGGGCGGTAGGCATATCCATAATCATTCGAGACGTCGTCCTATTTAAAGATCAAACCCGACCGAAGGCGCTTAATGGGCGCGAAGCAACCCTTTATTGGGGCTTGAACCGTTGCCATCGGCGCGCCGATGCAACATGATCGGTGTCAACCTAGATACTAATCAATCGTCTCGCGACAAGTGGGTCGAAATCAGGGTGGGAACAGATGGGAAGATTTAAAATCATTGGGGCGCTCACCGCGTCCCTGCTTTTGGCGGCGTGCCAGCCAGGCCCCAAGGCGGGCAAGGTTGATGCCGTTCGCTTGACCGCAGCCGATGCCGATGGCAGCAACTGGATGTCCTATGGAAGGACCTATTCAGAACAGCGTTACAGCCCGCTGACTCAGGTCAATACCGACACAGTTGCGAAGCTGGGCGTGGCCTGGTCACACGAATTCGATACCGACCGCGGTCAAGAGGCTACGCCTCTGATCGTCGACGGCACCCTCTACACCACCACCAACTGGTCCAAGGTCTATGCGTTCGACGCCAAGACCGGCGCGCCCAAGTGGTCCTATGACCCCAAGGTCGACGGCAAGCGCGGCTTCAGCGCCTGCTGTGACACGGTCAATCGCGGCGTCGCGGTTTGGAACGGCATGGTCTATGTCGGAGCCCTCGATGGACGCCTGATCGCTCTGGATGCAGAGACCGGCAAGGTCAAATGGTCCGTCGTGACCGTCGACCAGTCCAAGCCCTATACCATTACCGGTGCCCCTCGGGTCATCAAGGGCAAGGTCATGATCGGCAATGGCGGCGCGGAATATGGCGTGCGCGGCTATCTGTCAGCCTATGATGCGGCCACCGGCAAGCTCGATTGGCGTTTCTATATGACGCCAAATCCAGAGGGTAAGCCCGACGGCGCGGCCTCGGACAAGGTTCTGGCTGAAAAGGCTAATGGCACCTGGTTCGGTGACGGTTGGAAGAAGACCGGCGGCGGCGGCACCCCTTGGGATGCCATGGCCTACGATCCGGATCTGGACATCCTCTATGTCGGCACCGGCAATGGCTCGCCCTGGAACCGTCTGAAGCGTTCAGACGGCAAGGGTGACAATCTGTTCCTCTCCTCCATCGTCGCACTCAAGCCCGATACAGGAGCCTATGTCTGGCACTATCAGACCACGCCGGGCGAAAGCTGGGACTATACTGCCGTTCAGCACATCATGCTGGCGGAGATGGATATTGGCGGTAAGACCCGCAAGGTCGTGATGCAGGCCCCCAAGAACGGCTTCTTCTACGTTCTGGACCGGGCGACCGGCGAGCTGATTTCGGCCAAGAACTATATCCCCATCACTTGGGCCACGGGGGTCGACCAAAAGACTGGCCGTCCCATAGAGGTCCCCGGCGCACGGTATGAAAAGAACCCTGCCCTGGCCATGCCCGCCCCCTATGGCGGTCACAACTGGCACCCGATGGCCTACAGCCCTAAGGAAAACCTGGTCTATATTCCGGCCATGTCGGTTCCTTTTGGCTACAAGGACGATACCAAGTACGTGCACCAGCAAGGTAAGTGGAATGTCGGCATCGATACGCTGGCCACCGCCCTTCCAGATGGTGACGCGGCTCGTAAGGCTGTGAAGGCCATGATGAAGGGTCACCTGATCGCTTGGGATCCGGTCGCGCAAAAGGCACGCTGGACCGTCGAACATCCCTATTTCTGGAACGCTGGCGTTCTGGCGACAGCCGGTGATCTGGTGTTCCAAGGCTCGGCTGAAGGCGAATTTGTTGCCTACAATGCCAAGGACGGCACCAAGGTTTGGAGCTACAAGACCAACAACGGTATCATTGCCGCCCCTTCGACCTATTCGATCGATGGTGAGCAATATATCGCCCTGATGGTTGGCTATGGCGGCGCGGCCCCTCTGGCAGCCAACGTCTTCCTGCCTGACCGTCCCCGTCTTCCAGGCCGTCTGATCGTCTTCAAGCTGGGCGGCACCGCCAAGGTTCCCGAACAGCCTCTGCCCGAGAAGATGCAGATCGACCTGACCGGCGTGACCTCTAAGGGCTCCGTCACAGATGGCTTCGCGCTCTATCACGCCAACTGCGCGGTTTGCCACGGTGCGAGCGTCTCTGGCACCTATCTGCCAGACCTGAAGACATCGCCGATGTTGCTGTCTGCTGAAAACTGGAAGTCCGTCGTGATTGACGGCGCTCGCCAGCCGATGGGCATGATCAGCTTCAAGGACTATCTGACCAACGACCAATCCGAATCGATCCGGGCCTATGTCCTGAGCGAATCCGCCAAGGCCAAGGCTGAAGCGGCGAAAGCCAAATAGGTCGATCTAGACCCTCAGGGACTCCCTCGAAAGACGGGTCCCTGAACCGATCCAGACCAACCCTCTCCCTGACCTCAGGGGGAGGGTTTTTCTATGGGCCGCTGACCTGTACCCACATTGACGCGCTGTCCGATCGCGAGGTTACCCAAAGAAATTACTATCACTATTTAAGAATTTAATGTTTAAATCACATCTATAGACTGTAAATTGAAATTGATTCCGATAGCCGACAAGATGTGGATCCTCAAGACGATGAAAACGATAGCTTTCATTTCGAATAAGGGCGGTACCGGCAAGACCACCCTATCGGTGAATATGGCGGCCACCGCTCATAACCTTGGATATCAGACGATGATTGGCGATTTGGACCCCCAAAGATCATCCGTCGACTGGGCCAGAGGGCGCGAGGCGGATGGCCCAGCCGTCACGCCGTTCAAACGCGGCTCGCTCTTCCCCGCGCAGTTTGCAGCGGACAGGGCCGGGCTAGACCTTCTCATCCTCGACACGCCCTCAGCGTCACCGGAAATCTCACTTCAGGCCGCAAAGGCGGCCGACCTGTCGGTGCTGGTCTCTCGCCCGACGGTGATGGATTTGCGAACCATGACCGACATGGTCACGACCCTGAAGTCGCTGAAACTCAAGAGCGTCATCCTGCTCAATCAGGCCCCGTCACAACGCAATGGTCGGGAGCCGACCCTGGTCAAGGAAGCGATCGACATCCTTATCGGCTTTGGCCTTCCTGTTGCGCCCTGCTGTTTTCGATCCCGGACCGCTTTTCAAGCGTCCATATCCTGCGGACTGTCGGCTGCTGAACAGTTTCCAGGCAGCGCGGCTGCAAGGGAAATTGAGGATGTTTGGGCCCATCTTGCGGACCAACTTGCGCTCAATCCCTCTCTGAAAACCCAGAGCCCAAAGATCGAAAGGTCAGAGCGACTGCAATCGATCTGGTACAGGCCGCGGATGCAGGTCGATCCCCAAGCCCTTGCAGGCTAGCCGTTTGCGCGCAGGGTAAGGGGGTCTGTATCGACGTCGTCGTTCACGCCATCCGCCAGCCTTGCGGCCTGAACCCCCGCCACCGTAAGGCGGCAGACCAGCCAATCGGGCGCGAGAGGATTGGCAAACCAAGGCTCAGCCCATCCGCAGTCGACGCAGGACTGAATGATCGCCGAATGGATCCTCTGACCACTGTCATCGAACAGGGGCAGCTTATAGCCAGGCTGGTTCAGACCCATGCACAGATAGAGCAGCTCACCCTTGCGGGGCTGCCTGCCATTCTTTGGGTCAAACCTGCTCATCGCGCCTGAGATTCCAACCCTTGAGACATGATTTCCGAAAACAAAACCCTATAACGGCTCCATCTCGTCCTTGTCCCCAACAATAGGCATGGCCTATCCGAAGAAAAGCGTAAAAGCATCTTTGCGGACGCCCTGTTACTCGATAGTTTTCCGGAAGCGGATGAACCCTCCGGCACCTATTTTCCGGTGTGCATGCCGCAGACAAGGTCGGCAATGAAGGTCAAAAAGACATCAGGCTCTGGAAGCGGCGCGTCCAATATCGGCGATGCGACGACCCAAGCGCCGTTTGACACCGCCACCGATGGGCCAAACTCTGCCTATGACTATAGCCCAACAGCGCTTGAGCCAGATGCCGAGCCGCCTCACGGTACCCGCAATCCGCTCGAGAAGGCCTCAGCCGCCATGGCGCAGCGCGACACTGAGACCCGGCTGACCGAAACGGGCTTGCAGGACGATGACCTTAAGGCGCCCGATCAAATGCGTTCTGATCAGTCGCTCGGTGCCCTAGCCACCACCGAGCAGGCTGTTGAGGTTGAGCGTGCGGCAGCCACTGCCCCAGCGCCGCAGGACGAGGTGCCCCTCTTTGCGCCGCGCGCTGTTGCCGGTCCAGCGAGGCAGAAGACCGCCGCCAAGCGCACCACAGCCTCGTTGGAAGTCTATCTGCTTGCGCTCCTCGCCTCGGCCCTTTGGATCGGTGGATTACTGGCCTTTGCCGTCGGTTTTCAAAGCCGGTTGGGTGCCTTTGCCTTCGAGCCCTTTACCACGGCGGTCTTCGGCTTCTTGGCCCTAGCGCCGGTCGGTCTCATCGGCTTCTCGGCCTTTGCCTTCAATCAGGGTGCCCGGTTCGCGCGCGAGGCTGAGCGAGCCAAGGGTCTGGCCGATGATCTGGCCGCGCCGGTCACAAGCGCGGCCGTGGCGGCAGGATCGGCCGTCGCCACCATCCGATCTGAGATCAATGGGGCCACAGATGCCGCCACCCGGGCGCGGATCGAACTGACCGCCCTGCGCGAAGGTCTGGCCGAAGAAACCCGCCGCCTCCTAGAAGCGGCCAACGAATCCATTCGCACCACCCAGCACCTGACCCAAGTGATGGGTGAAGAGCGTGAAGCGCTTGGCCGCGTCACCTCGGCGCTCGATCATCAGGCCGACCGCGTGGTCAGCAGCGTTGAGCGTCAAGCCCGGATGGTCGCCGAAGCCTCCGATCTGGCTGAGACCCAATTGCGCGAGGCCGAAGCCTCTCTGACCGCGCGGGCCGCCGACCTGACCGCCGCTGCCGAAGATGCCAATCGCGGCACTCAGGCTGCGGGCCAAGGCCTAGAGGTCCAGATCGAGCGCCTCGAAACCGCAAGCCGCACGGTTCACGACCGGATGAGCGACGCCGACGCCGGTATGGATCGGCAACGGGTCATGTTGTCCGCCACCGTCGACAGCCTCAAGGCCGAGCAGGAACAGTTCGAGCAGACCTTTGCCGAGCGCCACGACCAGCTGGCCATTCTGGTCAGCCAGTCGATCGAAGCCGCTCAAGCGGTGACCCAATCGGTGGCCGATGCCAATCAGCAGTTCGATGATCTTGCGGGCTCCAGCATTGATCGCGCCGAGGCCATGAGCGACGCGGCGCGCCAGCATAGGGCCGCCATTGCCAGCGCCGCCGTCGACTCGCTCAGCGCCCTGACCGATGCCTCACTGCGCCACCGCGACGTGCTTCTGGCTGAAACCCAATACATGACCGACACGATGGTGCAGGCCGCCGAGGAGGCCCGTCTGGCGGCTGAAGAGCAAATGGCCCACGTCAAGGGACAGATCGATCAGTTGGGCGAGGCCTCCTTCACCGCTGGTCAACAGGCGGAAGCCATGTTCGAGGCGCGCCTCAGTGAAGCGCGCACCTTGATCGAACAGTCGGCACGGCTGGCCGAAGAGGCCGGGGCGCGCTCATCAGAGCAACTGACCGAGGGGCTGGTCTCGACCCGCGCCGTAGTATCTGAGTTTGCCGAGCTTCTGGCCAGCCTCGAAGCGCGCATGGCTAACCTGCCCAAGGAAGCCGCCCGTCAGGCTGAGATCGTCACCTCCGGACTAGCCCAAGGCCTGATCCAAGGCATTGAGGACCTGACCCTCGCCGCGCGGCGGGCCGCTGAGGACAGCCAGACCTTCGATGTTGAGTTCAAAGACCGGGTCCGGCGCAACTATGAGGCCCTCGGCCTCGCCGTGATGCAGTTGGAAGCCATGGGCAAGAGAACGCCGTCGCCGGTCTCAGCACCCCTAGCCGAACGGCCACCGCTGGCGGTCCGTTCCCCCATACGCCAACCTGTCGCAGGTCGCCCCGTCTTGCGCACGCCACCGGCCTCACCGACAAGGCCCGACCCTATCACGCGGCCCTTGGCCCGCATGGACGACAGTCCGCCGCGGCCTCGCCTGAAGTTGACGCCTGCCATTGAGACCCCGCCTCCTCCGCCCCCAGCGCCGACGGTCGCGCCAGCGAACCTTGGCGGCGGCGAGGAAAAGCCTGATCAATGGACGTGGAAAGACCTGCTGACCTCACTGGAAGAGGACTTTGTCGAGGATGAACAGCTTGGGCCGATCTTGGCGCAAGAAATCCACGATATGAAGATCGACACCCAGTCGCTTCTGCCCAGAGCCAGCGTCGAAGAGATTGCAGCGTCGATCAATGCTGGCGACTATGATGCGGCCTTGGACAAGGTCACGGCCCTGGCCCAGAACTCAATCCGCCGCCTGACAAAGCGCTTGCAGTCGGATCGCGGCCTGATGACCAAGGCTGAGCGGTTTGTCGAAATGCAATCCAATATGATCGTCGATGCCGCCTCCCGCGACCGCGAGGGCTTCCTCATGCCGACCCTTTTGTCCAATGAGCAGGGCCGCGCCTATCTGCTCTATGCCGCCGCCCTTGCCGATACGGAATAGACGTCATCGCCGTGCACCAACTGACCTTTAGCGACGAGCGCTGGCCCATTGCGGGCGGCTTTGTCATCGCGCGCGGGGCCAAGACCGAGGCCCATGTGGCGCTGGTCACGATCACGCAAGATGGCATGACCGGTTGCGGTGAAGCCGTCCCCTATGGCCGCTATGGTGAGACCATGGCCGGGGTGCAGGATCAGATTGAGCAGGTTCGGGCCGCCATTGAGGCCGGAGCTGACCTCGCCGCCCTGCAGACCCTCCTGCCCGCTGGCGCGGCCCGCAATGCGCTAGACTGTGCCCTCTGGGACCTTCAGGCCAAGCAAACGGGTATCGCCGCCTCTATCCGTGCGGGCTATGCACGTCTGGACCCGGTCAAGACCGCCTACACCATTAGCCTTGGCACGCCCGAAGCCATGGGCGAAGCGGCCGCAAGATCCGCGAAACGGCCGATGCTCAAGCTGAAGATCGGCGGGCCTGATGATCTGGACCGGGTCGAGGCCGTCCGGGTCGCTGCCCCGCTCACCCGACTGGTGGTCGACGCCAACGAGGCCCTCAGTTTCGACGATCTGGTCCGTCTGGCCCCGGACTTCGCCAAGCTGGACGTCAAGCTGATCGAACAGCCCCTCAAGGCGGGAGAAGATGAGGCGTTGGAAGGCTATCAGAGCCCCGTCCTGCTCTGCGCCGATGAGAGCCTGCACACGCGCCAAGACCTCGCCGTCTGCGCCCGGCGCTATGGCGCGGTCAATATCAAGCTCGACAAGACCGGCGGCCTGACCGAAGCCCTCCTCCTGAAGGCAGAGGCGCAGGCCTTGGGCCTCGAGATCATGGCCGGCTGTATGGTGGCCACGTCTCTCTCCATGGCCCCCGCCATGATCATCGCCCAAGGGGTCGGGTTCGTAGATCTCGACGGGCCCCTGCTCTTGGCCAAAGATCGCGAGCCGGGATTGGAATTTGTCGGCTCCGTGATCATGCCGCCAAGCCGAGCGCTTTGGGGGTGAGGAAACTTGCGTCATTGCGAGCGCAGCGAAGCAACCCAGTTGACTGACGCGATCCTACGTTGACGTTCCCCTGGGTTGCTTCAACGCGATGCGTCTCGCAATGACGCCGCACCCCCTCACCCAACCCTCTCCCCCAAGGGGGCGAGGGCTTAGCCGTTCTTAGCCCTCTCCCTGTGGGAGAGGGTTGGGTGAGGGCCTTTCTTGTTTGCCTTAAGCCTTCAAACCCGCCGTCAATCTCCGAAGCTTCAACGCCACCAACAGTCCAGTCAGGGCCATGAGCGCCATGGCCCAATAGCCCTTTGCGCCAACATGATCGAACAGGGGGCCAGACACACTGGTGGCAAGTCCGATCAGCAGTCCACTCGAGAGAGCCGAATTGACCACCTGAGCCGCCGAGGCACTTTCGCGCGGGCTGTGACGCTCGATCAGGGGCAAGGAGGCCATGAACACCGCCGCAAAGGTCAGGGCGTGCAGGGCTTGAAGGGCAAACAAGACCGGCACTGGCGGCGAAAAGCCCATGGCGATCCAGCGTAGGACCGCGCAGACGCCGCCGATGATCAGCATGGTCTCAGGGCCAAGACGCCGACGCACCCCTTCGAGGAACCACATGAAGCCAACCTCGGCGATCACGCCCCAACCCCACAGCGCGCCTATGGTGCTGGCCGGGATGCCTTGAGCCTGCCAGATCAGGGTGGAGAAGGCGTAGTAGAAGGCATGGGCGGCTTGGATTAGGCCGCTGGAAAAGATTGCCCAGACAAACAGCGGGCTCTGGAACAGATTGCCGAGGCCCTTCAGGCGATCGCGACGGGTCAGTTGCGCGCCCTCTTGCACCGGCTCAGGGGGCAGCAGGACCCAAGCCCCGAGGGCGCAAAGGGCCGAAAAGCCTATGGTCCCATAGAGGATCGCTTGGTGGGAAAAAAGGGTCAGCGCCCACCCCATCCCGATATTGGCCAGCACAAAGGCGACCGACCCGACCCCGCGCGGCCAGCCATAGGCAAACCCCTCTCGCCGCGCCATTCTCAGACCAAGGACGTCGGTGAGGGGCGGAAGCGTAGCGACCAGAGACGAGGCTACAAACCAGGCGGCAAACCAGAACCAAAAGCCCTCTAACAGCGAGATGGCCCCATAGGCGATGGCCGATCCGGCTGCCAACAGCATGACCGGCGTGCGCCGCAGCCGAAAACCATCCGCCCAAAGCGCGATCAGTGGGCCAGTGACGGTGCGCGCGATCATCGGCGCAGACAGGATCAATCCGATCTGCGCGCCGGTAAGGCCCTCTGCCCGAAACCAAGCGGGCATGAAGGGTGTGCTAATCCCCATCACCGTAAAGATGGTGGCGTAGAACAGGCCAAGGGGCATCCACTGTTTCATGGATGAGCCCTAGCAGAGTCGGTCCACAAGGTCGCTCAGCTTCCCGGCATCACGGGCAAGACCAGCATGCGCCTGTCGGCCATCGCTTGGTAAAGGGTCAAGATCTCGCGATCCAGCGTCGCGTCACCCTTAGCCTCAACCGCCTCATGGACGACGATCAGAGCCAGACGAAGCTTGGCGTTCAAGGCATCCAAAGCCGTGATCGAGAGATCCTCGGTCGAGGCGGCAAGCGGCGCACCGGCCTTGGACAAAACCGCCGAGATGGCCTCGTTTTCCCAAACCCGAACAGCGGCCCCCATTTCCGTTTCTTGGCTGGCGAGCAGGGAGTTCATGCCGATGACCGAAATACGGCTGGCCATATAGTCACCCACCGACTCTTGCGGCGCCGGCTCGACCAGAGCCATGAAATTGCCCATCAGGACTTCTGCGGCGGTGGGGGTCATGCCCAGCCCTCCAGGCTTGCAAGGCGATCAGCAATGATCTTGTCGTGACGACGGGCCGTGTACCAACCCGAGAGGGCCAGAACCGGGTCCTTGCCGCCGCTGTCGCGATATTCACGGGCCGATGAGGTCCAGATGGCTTGACCTTTGACCGCATTGAACAGCGACCACCAGTCCAGCGCCTGTTCATCAACCTTGAGACCGCTGGTCTGTTCCCAGAGCTTCAAGGCCTCAGTGCGGGTCAGCATGCCTGCGACCTTTTCGGGATCATAATGGCCCCAAAGCGGATCAATGGCCCAGCCCAGATCTTCCATCGGATCGCCCAGATGCGCCATTTCCCAATCGAGGATGGCGATGATCTTACCCTCACCATCATGCAGGAAATTGCCGGTGCGATAGTCGCCGTGGACGACGCTGATCTTCTGAGCGGGCGGCGGTGGATTGCGGCGCAGTTTGCGGATCGCAGCCCAGACGATGGGTTGAGGATGGAGTTGATCGGTCTCAATCACGTTCGCCCAATAGTCTAATTCCTTGGACCAGCAGGCGGACAGTTCGGGCATTTCAGCCACGTCACTGATCGGCAGGCCAACCGGATCGGCCTTGGCGATGATGCCAAGGCTTGAGAAGAACTGCTCGCCGATCGTGGCTGCATGGACGCCGTAAGCATCGACCGTAAAGGGACTGGCCGCCTTGCCGCCGTCTATCCGCCCCATAATGAAGAAGGGTCGCTCCAACTCTGTCTCGGCCATTTCCAGAGCCACCGGCTCGGGCGCAGGAACCCCGCGACCATAGAAGGACTGAACGGCCAGAAACTCTAGCCGCCGGTCGGTGTCGATCAGACTACCGACGGGGTCGCGGCGAAGGATCAAGCCCTTGCGCTCGCCATCGACGTCAACATCGAACCGGTAAGTTTCGCGGCTGGCACCGCCAGGAATGCGGGTCAGGTCCAGCACCTGCACCGGGTGCCCCCACAGTCGGCCCAAATAGGTGGAAAGTTGATCGGCTAAAGTCATTTTGCAAAGTCCGTCACGCCGGTGAAGCCTGCAGGCTCATAGGCCCCCATCACCAGTTGCTCCAGCACCCCGCGTCCAACCCGGATCCGGCCATGGGCATCGACATAGGTGACCTTGGAAACAGCTTGGATATGTAGATTGTGCATCTGCTGAACATCGACATCTTTCAGGATGATGTCTTCGCGCTCGACCTCGAGCATCCCGTGCGAAATGCCGTGGCCCCAGGTCGGGTGGGTATAGCCAATGCCGCGCATAAAGAACTGATGTTCCGGCTCAAAGGTCACCGACCCCTTGCCACCCTCTTCATCGACCAGATCAATCACCGCGCGGGTGGCGTGACGGGTGCCGGACTTCCACACGATCTTGGCCTTGGCGGCCTCAAAGTGAGCATGTTCCTCCGCATTGGACTGATCCGCAGCCCAGACCGCGCGCGTGTTCCAAGGCCGTCCATGGGCGTCATCATTGGTGTGGAAGAAGAAGCTGCCATCTTCAAAGCTGGTCGGGGACCAGAGCCAATAGAACTGCATCGGTGCAGGCGGCATCATCTCTTGCGGATCGCGTGAGCCGACGGGACGCACGCCCCATGAGCGGTCGCGTGTGCCACAAAAGCCATCGACGCTCTCGCGCTTGCCGTCGACCTCGATCCAGCCCGTATAGTGGCCGTTCTGGGTCAGGCGGGTATAGTCCATGAAGGCGCGCGGACCGATGCGGCGCATGAAGCGCGGCTCTTCGATCGGGAAGGACCGGCCGACAAATTCGATATCCGCCTTAATGCCGTTCGGGGCGTCATCGACAAGGACCCGCAGCCTTTGCAAAGGCTCTTGGATCTCGATGCTGATCGGACCGGCGGCGATGTTCATCCGCTCCATATTCAGACAGGCGCTGGCATGGAGACAGACCTGCACCCCATCGCGGATGACACTGAAATGGGCGTCAATGACGTTCAGATGCGGATAGACCCCAAGGGCCACGGCGAACATCCGGTCGCCTTCGGCCGCATAGCCATTGAAGAAATAGCGATCATAGAAATTCCGGTCGGTGCCGGAATAGGCGATAGGCTCAGGGGTCTGGTGAAGGGGATAGTCGTCCCCGCGGGTCAAGGTCATGGTTGCCGTCCTTCGCTCTATCGTTTCCACACCAGCTCAAACCGTCTGTCGCGGCCATATCGCTTTGTTCGGGGTCACGTTAAGGTCCTGTGCAGGCTTTGCAACGGTGACGAAGGGTCAAGCAATGACGTCGAGACAAAATAACCTCTTGGCGCTTGCCGCACTGAGCGGATTGATCGCCGTTGGTGCCGGAGCCTTCGGCGCCCACGCGATCACGGACCTAAAGGCACAGGACTGGCTCAAGACCGGCGCGCACTATCAGTCGGTCCACGCGGTCGCCGCCTTGGTGGCCTTGAGCCTTGCCCAAGCGGGGCTAGCGCGGATGCAGACCGTGGCCAGCCTGTTCCTCGGCGGCGGTCTGATCTTTGCCGGAACGCTCTATGCTATGGCGCTGGGTGCGCCTCGGATCTTGGGGGCCTTTACGCCCATCGGCGGACTTGGCCTGATGGCGGGTTGGAGCCTCTTGGCTTGGCAGGCCTACCGTGCGGACTTGGGCAAGGCTAAGCCGTAAAGGGCCAGCGCGCTGCCAAAGACACTAACCAAGATGATCAGAGCCATGGGCTTGGCGCTTCCATCATGCATCATCCCTGCCAGAGCCGAAGACACGGCTCCAACGCCAAAGGCTGATCCACCGAGCATGGCTGCGACTGATCCAGCGCGGAGGGGATCGATGCTCAAGGCCCCCGCCGCCGTATTGGACTGCATGAAGCCAAAGGTGCTCATCAGGGCAAAGATCGGCAAAAACACGCCCCAAAATCCGCCAAAGCCCGTTGAGGTCGTGACCATCATCAGGACCCCGATAACAAGGGTCACGAGGCTGGCGATACTCAAGATCCGATCCAAGCTATGGCGACGCAGCAGGTGACGATTGACCTGACCTGCGCCAATCAATCCGACCGCATTGACCCCGAAATAGAGTCCAAACTGCCCCGGCGAAATGCCGTAGGTGGTGATGAACAGGTCCGCTGACGACGAGACATAGGCAAAGAGGCAGGCGCTGTTGAGCGCCCCTGCCAACAGATAGCCCATCAGACGGGGATTTTTCAGCAAGATGCCATAGGCCTGAAACGGGTTCTCCGCCCGCGCTTGGGCCGCCGTCTCGGGCGAGCGCGTCTCCTTGAGAAGGAAGATCACGGCAAGACCGACCGTCGTTCCAAACAGCGCCAAGCACCAGAAGATCGCCCGCCATCCGGCAAGGCTCAGCACGACACTGCCCACCATTGGGGCAAGGATCGGGGCCATGCCCATGACAAGGCTCATCAGAGAGAAAATCCGGGCCATCTCCTGATTGTTGAACAGGTCGCGCACGACCGCGCGAGAGACCACGGCTCCGGCACATCCGCCCAAGGCCTGAGCCACCCGCGCCGCCCACAGAACCTCAATGGTTGGGGCAAGGGCGCAGGCGATGGAAGAGGCGACATAGACACTGATGCCAATCAGAACCGGCAAACGCCGTCCGAACCGATCCGAGGCTGGGCCGACAAAGAACTGACCAAAGGCTAGGCCCGCGAAAAATATGGCCAAACTGGTCTGCACGGCCTGCGGGGTTGTGTGCAACTCGCGGCCAATGGCGGGGAAGCTTGGCAAGTACATGTCGATCGACATGGGGGCGAAGGCGGTCATGGTGCCCAGCAGCATCACAATGCCAAAGGTCGACGAACGGGTTTGGGTCTCGGTCATGGGCAGGTCATGAACCACCCTGCAAGGCTGGGCAAGCCCAAGGTGGCAAAAGAGCTTTGCACAGAGCCCCTCTGCCCCCTATCCATACAGTCAAGATGAAGGCGGACCGAAAAGGTCTAGGGGATGGGGTAAAGACATGACCGCACTGCAACGGCTGATGCCGCCGGTCCAATATGCCGAACTCAACGGTATCCGAATGGCCTTCTATGAGGCCGGCCCACGCGGCGGCATTCCGGTAATCTTCTGTCACGGCTGGCCAGAGCTGGCCTTTTCTTGGCGCCATCAACTCAAGGGTATGGGCGATGCGGGGCGTTGGGTGATCGCGCCCGATCAGCGCGGCTATGGCCTGACCTCCTCGCCCGAGGCCGTCACCGACTTTGATATGGAGCACCTGACCGACGATCTGATCGGCCTTTTGGACCATCTGGGCATCGAGAAGGCCATCTGGTGCGGGCACGATTGGGGCGGGCTGATTGCTTGGCAAATGCCCCTGCGCCATCCGGATCGCACAGCCGGGGTCATGGGCTTGAACACCCCCTTCATTCCACGTCTGTCCCGCGACCCCATAGCGCTCTATCGCGAGAACTTGGGCGAGGACATGTACATCGTCTATTTCCAAAAGCCGGGTGAGGCCGAGGCCGTCTTTGAGGCCGATCTGGAAAGGACCTTCAGGTTCAACCTGCGCCGCCCCAACGCCGCGATGGCCGCTCAGGTGCGTGAGCCGATCTACAAGGCCATACCGAACTTTGTGCCTAGCGAGACCGACAGCCCGATCCTGACTGATGAGGAACTGGGGGTCTATGTCGAGATGTACCGCCATTCTGGCTTTCGCGGCGGCATCAACTGGTATCGCAACTTTACCCGCAACTGGGAGAACTCCGCCCATCTGGTAGACCGGGTCGATGTGCCGTCGCTGATGGTCATGGCCGAGAAGGACGCCGTCCTGCCGCCCTCCATGGCCGACAAGATGGGCAAATATTGTTCGGATTTGGAAAAGGCGCTGGTCCTTGATTCCGGTCACTGGACACAGCAGGAAAAGCCCGAAGAAGTGAATGCGATCTTTTTAGACTGGCTCAATCGCCGGTTTCCGCGCTAGGGCGAGACCATGGACCCGACAACCGCCTCGACCCTCGCCAGCCCCGCCATGCGCCGGGGTCTCTATATTGAGAACCAGCCCTTCAACAGCGGCTTCCTGCCCGAACAAGACGGCCATTCGGTCTTTTTTGAAGAGTGCGGGCGGCCCAAGGGCAAGCCCTGCCTGATCCTACATGGCGGGCCGGGCGGCGCGATCAACCCGACCATGAGGCGCTATTTCGATCCGTCACGCTGGCACATGGTCCTGTTTGATCAGCGCGGCTGCGGACGTTCCACCCCCAATGCCTCGCTCGAGGACAATACGACCTGGACCCTGATCGAGGATATTGAGCGACTGCGAATCCAGTTGGGGCTCGAAAAATGGACCGTCTTTGGCGGCTCTTGGGGCTCGACGCTCGCCCTTGCCTACGCCATCACCCATCCCGAAAGGGTCGAGGCTCTGGTCTTGCGCGGCATCTTTATGGGCTCTCAGCGCGAGTTGCATTGGTTCTATCAGAACGGCGCCTCCATGCTGTTCCCCGATGTCTGGGAGCGTTATGTCGCGCCAATCCCGATGGCGGAGCGCGGCAATCTGATGGCAGCGTTCCACAAGCGCCTGACCGGCTCTGATCCCGTCGCCCAAGCCGAGGCAGCAGCGGCTTGGAGCCAATGGGAGGGCGATACCATCTCCATCCGTGGCCCTGCGGATCGCCCTGACAAGTTCAACGAGACCGCCTTCGCCGTCGCCTTTGCGCGGATCGAGTGCCACTATTTCATGAACGGCTGCTTCTTCGAGGAAGACGACTGGATCGTCAAAAACCTTGACCGTATCCGTCATATTCCCGGCTGGATCGTGCAGGGGCGCTATGATGTGGTAACCCCGATGGACGCGGCTTGGCGGGTCAAGACCGGCTGGCCGGAAGTGAACTTCAACCTGATCTGGGATGCGGGTCACGCCTCAACAGAACCAGGCGTCATCGACGGACTGGTCCGAGCCACAGACGCGGCCTTCAGCCTCTAGAGCAGGGTGCCGCGACCGCTGGTGATTTCGGAATAGCGGTGCACACGTACGGACTGGACCAGTCCAAAACCGATCATGACGGTCAGCATGACCGTACCGCCAAACGACAGCAGCGGCATGGGCACGCCCACGACAGGGGCCAAGCCCATGACCATGGCTCCGTTAATCATCACATAGAGCGCAAAGGTCGCGGTGACGCCTGCTGCCCCCAGACGGCCAAAGTGGCTGTGCGAGATACTGGCAATACGCAGGGCAATGGTGATGGCCGCCGCATAGAGCAGCAGCACCGAAATACAGCCGACAAAGCCAAACTCCTCAGCCAAGGTGGCAAAGATAAAGTCCGTATGTTTTTCCGGTAGGAAGTTCAGTTGGCTTTGCGACCCTAGGCCATAGCCCTTGCCAAGCAGACCGCCGGAGCCCAGAGCGATCTTGGACTGCAAGATGTGATAGCCCGACCCGGAGGGATCAGCCTCAGGATTCAGGAAGGTCAAGATACGGTTGCGCTGATAGTCATGCAGCACAAACATGACAAAGGGCGGAATGGCGGCGGCAACCGTCACCGCTAAGGCCGCCACGACCCTCAGGCTCAGACCCGCCAAGACCATTACCGCACCGCCCGTCGCGACCAACAGAACCGCCGTGCCAAGGTCAGGCTGGTGGGCGACCAGCAAGGTCGGCAGAGCAATCAAGACCACCGGCACAACCAAACGCCAAGAGAACTTGGCCGCTTCCGCCGACAGGCCGTGATAGAAGCGGGCTAGCGCCAAGACCAAGCCAATCTTCATGATTTCAGAGGGTTGCAGTCGGACAAACCCCAAATCAAGCCAGCGCTGAGCTCCGAGCGACACGTCGCCCACGATCTCAACGGCGATCAGCAAGAGCAGCCCAAACCCATAGACGGGATAGGCCGACATGAACCATAAACGCACATCGACTGTCGCGAGGACGATCATAATCCCAACGCAGAGACCAAATCGGATCAGGTGTTTGGCAGCCCATGGCTCCCACGACAGGCCTGAAATCGAATAGAGCATGGCCGCGCCCGTAGCCGCGATCAGGCAAAGGACCAGCATGAAGGTCCAGTCGATCTGGGCCAGCTTGACGATCAAGCGATCCCGTTCACCGGGACGTGTAATGGCGCTCGCAGTCATTGGGTCGGTCCTCCCGTAACGGCGGGTGCAGCCGCAGGCAAGATCGTCTCGCTGGGCGGCGGCGGGGCCTCGCCCTCAACCTCGCCGGTCGTAGAGACGGGGGCCTCAGGCATAGGCAGGGGCGATTCAATACGCGCGCGAATGGCGGCATCTTTCAGCAGGACCACACGCATAATTTCCCGCGCCTTGGGTGCCGCAACCGCCGCTCCGCCCCCGCCATGTTGGACAATGATAGACAGGGCATAGCGCGGCGCATCATAGGGCGCGAAGGCGACAAAGAGCGCATGGTCGCGCAGGTGCCAGGGCAGGGAGTCATTGCTGCGCACACCACTGGCCCGCTCAGCGCGGCTAATCACCCGAACCTGCGCCGTCCCGGTCTTTCCGGCCATCAGGACCGGGCCAAGACCCAACTGACTGGCACGGTAAGCCGTACCGGTCGTGTCATTCGCCACAGCCGCCATGCCCGAGCGAACAAGCTCCATATGCTCGGGCTTGAATGGCAGGTCTGCGGCGGCGGCACCGCTCGGGGTCTCAACCCCGCCAATGGACTTGATCAGGCGCGGATTGAGCGCCTTGTGACCATTGGCCAAGCGCGCGGTCATAACGGCCAGTTGCAGGGCATTGGCCGACAGAGCCCCCTGCCCGATCCCGAAGCTGAGGGACTCTCCCGGATACCAGGGTTGATGATATTGTTTGCGCTTCCAAGCCGTCGACGGCACGAGCCCAGGCTTTTGTCCCGAAATGCCGATGTCGAAGGTCTGACCCAGCCCAAAGGCCTCCGCGACCCGTGCGATCCGGTCGGGGCCGATCTTCAAGGCCGTCTGGTAGAAGTAGATGTCGCACGAGTTCTTGATCGCCTCGTGCATGTTTTGCGCGCCGTGTCCGCCACGCTTCCAGCAGTGGAAGAAGCGATTTCCGAACCACATCTGACCTGAACAGACCACGGTCTCATTCGGATTGACCATCCCTGAGTCCAAGGCCGCCAAGGCCGTCATCGGCTTGAAGGTCGAGCCCGGCGGATAGGTTCCTGACAGGGCCTTGTCCAGCAAGGGACGGCGCTCATATTCGGACAGGGCGCGATATTCCGCGGAGGTCAGGCCCCTGACGAACTGGTTCGCGTCAAAGCTAGGGGCAGAGGCCATGCAGATTAGGTCACCGGACTGCACGTCCATCACCACGCAGGCCCCGCTATCTTCACCGAGCACTTCCAGCGCCCGGCTCTGAACATCGGCATCGAGCGACAGGACAACGGTCTTGCCTGCAACCGGATTGATATCGCCCTCAGGATCCTTGCGCACCTCACGGCCCAAGGCATCGACCTCGGTCTTGACCGCGCCGGACTTGCCGCGCAGGACGGTGTCGAGTGCCTTTTCCACACCCTGCTTGCCGATGCGAAAGCCGGGATGGTGCAGGAGGGGATCAGGATTGAGGCCCGCCGCCGCAACATCGCGATCGGATACCTTGGCCACATAGCCGACCACATGAGCAAAGGCCCCGCCGTGAGGATAGACCCGCGCCTCGCCCATATCGGCCGTGACGCCAGGCAGCTCGGGCGTGCGCACATTGACCCGTGAGAACTCTTCCCAGGTCAGGTCTTCAGCAACAGCCACCGGCACCAGCTTGGGACTGCGTGAGATTTCACGCAGCAACTGCCTGCGCCGCTCAGAGGTAATAGGGATCAGCTGCGACAGGGCATCGAGTGTGGCGTCAATATCATTGATCTCGTCGCGCACCAGCAGGACACGGAAATTGGGCCTGTTGGAGGCGAGCTCCACGCCAAAACGATCCAAAATCCGGCCACGGGGTGGTGGGATCAGGCGGAAATTGAACTGGTTTTCCGTCGACATCAGCCGATAGCGGTCGAACTCCAGCACCTGCAGCTGGGCCAATCGCCCCCCGAGCGCCAAGATGCCGCCGCCCGCCAATCCCCCCATGAGAAAGGCGCGCCGGTTGAAAACGCCCTGACGCTCATTGACCTCAGAAAAGAAGATCGACGGTTCACTCATTTGAAGCGGACGTCCGCGTCCTCGAACCGCTCAATCAATTGGTGGGCAAAGGGATAGAGCGCTGCGGTCACCGCCCACTGCCAAAAGGCCCCAACAATGCTGGGTGCAGCATGGAGATCGATGAGGGTCACGAGATAGGCGGTCAGTTCAACGATCAGGCAGGTGATGGCGTACCAGACCCAGTTCATCGACTGGCCCTGTCCACTGGCAAAACTGCGTGAGGCCAGAACACCGGCATAGCCAAACAGCAGCGAGAAACCCCAAAGACCCAAGGGCGCACCCCACAGAATGTCAATCAATAGCCCAGAGACCATCAGAATCATCGGCGGCAAGATCGAGGGCCGGATCACCGCCCAGACAAAGGCGGGCACCATCAAGAAGACGGGCTCTGGCGGCACAAGACCAAATACCCTGATCGGCAAGGCAAATAGCAGGGTCAGCATCAGGCAGGTCAGGGTCGGTACGGCCAACCAGTTCCACGCATCCATCGAGCGTGCTGCTGTCTGACGCGAGGTCTGAAACGTCATCTGACCGGCTCCGCCGCAGCGGCGCTAGGCTTGGCCACCGGCTTGGGCGGCACGGCTGTTAGAGCGGTGGGCTTGGCAGGGGCAGGCTTAGCCACCACAGGCTTAGTCGCAGCCGGTTTTACAGCGACAGGAGCAACAACCGGCGCTGGCGCAGGTTTTGACGTCAGCGGGGGCGGCAGCACAGACGACGAGGCCACCGGCGCGGGAACATCGGTCAAGGGCGGCATTTTCGAGGCCTGCAACGCCTTTTGGGCGGCAAGATCCGTGAAATCCTTAAACAGCAGAATGCGGACAAGATCGATCGGTACGGCATCGGCGCTCAAACGCACCCGCCAATGGCCATCCAAGCCCTTAACCGCTGTCCCGACCGGAAGGCCGCGCGGCAAGACACCGCCATCGCCAGAGCTTAAGATTCGGTCGCCATTGCGAACAGGATCAATCCCCCGCAGATAGTCCAGCGTCGGATTGGGACCGCCATCGCCGGACAGGATCGCGCGGGCATTGGTGCGGTCCACCAAGACCGGCATGTGGCTCGCGACATCGGTCAGCAGCAGAATGCGACTAATGCCTGGCCCGGTGCCGACAACGCGGCCGACCAGACCGGCGTCACTCATCACCGGCTGACCGACCCTGACGCCCTTTTCCTCACCGGCATTGGCAAGGCGGGTATTGGCAAAGGGACCTCGCGCATCGAGCACGACCCGCGCCGTGACCATGGGGATCGGGGGATCAATCTTGACGCCCAGCAAGGCGCGGTAGCGAGAATTGATGTCTTCGAGCGCGATGGCGGCGTCTCGCCACTGTCGCAGCCGGGCATTTTCAAGCTTCAGGCGGCGATTTTCACTGACAGCGAAGAAATAGTCCCCGATGCCGTTGCCAAGGACCCGAGCCCAATCGGCGGGCGTCGACAGAACATCGGCGGCAGGCGCCACGACCCGATCAACAACGACGCGCCCAGCGCCATAGGCCTCGGCCTTATAGGTTTCGCGCCGATCGCTGAGCAAAAGGCCAAGACCCGCCACGCCCGCGACAATAACCGCCATGGCTGCCGCCCAGGTTAGCGGGACCTTGAGGTCTTGAAATGGCCCGTCCCTTAAGGACAACGCTGGTCTCCACTGCAGATCCGGACAGGGCCAAGATCATAGAAATTCGTCAGGACGCAAGAAGTGCCACCATCAGGCGGTTAGGACATGGAGGATTCCAAGATGCCCTTCATCCAACGCGGATGCTCAAGCACCTTGCCGCAGCCCAGCGCCACGCAGGACAAGGGGTCATCAGCGACCGTGACGGGCAGACCCGTATGATCTCGAATTTCCAAATCCAGACCGCGCAGCAAGGCACCGCCGCCGGTGAGCATGATACCCTTATCGGCAATGTCCGACGCCAATTCAGGCGGCGTCGCCTCGAGCGCGACCTTAACCGCTTCAACGATCTGGCTGACCGGCTCTGCCAAGGCGTCAGACGCTTGCTTTTCGCTGATCCGAACCTCGCGCGGCACGCCCTGCATCAGGTCGCGGCCCTTGACCTCAATCGCAAGGCCTTCGCCATCGGCCGGTGACCGGGCGGTGCCAATTTCCTTCTTGATCCGCTCAGCGGTGGTTTCACCGATCAGCAGATTATGGTGACGACGCATATAGGAGATGATCGCCTCATCCATCTTGTCGCCGCCAACGCGAACCGAGCGCGAATAGACGATGCCGGACAGGGACAGAACCGCAACCTCGGTCGTACCCCCACCGATGTCGACGACCATCGAACCGGTAGGCTCGTGGATCGGCAGGCCCGCGCCAATGGCGGCGGCCATGGGCTCATCGATCAGGCCCACGCGGCGAGCCGAGGCATTCAGACAGCTGTCATTGATCGCCCGCCGCTCAACGGCGGTGGCACCGGATGGCACGCAGACGATAACCTTGGGGTTCACGAAGCTCTTGCGATTATGAACCTTGCGGATGAAGTGCTTAATCATCTCTTCGGCCACTTCGAAGTCCGCAATCACACCGTCACGCATAGGGCGAATGGCCTCCATATGACCGGGGGTGCGGCCCAGCATCTGCTTGGCTTCGATACCCACAGCGTGAACGACCTTGCGTCCGCCGACCGTACGCAGGGCCACCACCGAAGGCTCGTTCAGAACGATGCCCTTACCCTTCATATAGATCAGGGTGTTGGCGGTGCCGAGGTCAATGGCGATGTCGTTGGAGACCATGCCGAAGAGGGACGAAAACATGATGTGCCTTGAGACTCAGGGATTGAAGGGCGTCTTACCTAAGATAGCAAATAGATGGTCTTGTGGCTGCAGCCCTTGACGGTTCATCCCTAGGAATTGCATTCCGTTAGGACAATCAACAGACAATAAGAACCCTTACCCTGTTTCAAGCCGTGCAGACAGGTCGGTTTGCCCTGTGAGCGTGTTGAATTCAAGGCATTTTGTGATTCGGTTTGATGGGCGTCTATAGCCACACCGCTCAAATCGCCAAGCGAACAAACTATCCGATCGCGGCTAAAACCACGCCAAGCGCGGTAATGGTGCCCGCTACAATCTGGGCGAGGCTCAAACGCTCAGCAAACAGTCTGCGCCCCATCAGGGCCGCGACCGGCATCTCAACCACGCCAACGGCGCGAACCGGTCCCGCCGGGCTCATGGTCAAGGCGATAAACCAAAGGGCCGAGGCCTCGGCCCCGAAGAACCCCGCGCCCAAGGATGACTTCCACGCGCCGATCGCGCCCCTCAGCGCCTTGGGGTCAAGGATCATCAGGCCGATGATCAGCACGAGGGTCTGGATCGTTTGAACCACGGCCACGGTCACCAGCGCCGAAAAGACCACATGGTTCGGATCAAAGGCCAGTCCCCCTTGGCGAAAGGCATTGGCCCCAAGGGCAAAACAGGCACCAGCCGTCAAGCCGAGCAGAGCCGGGCTCCAGTCGCGAACCCCCTCCATCCGACGCGGCCAGGACAGGTAGATCAGTCCTGCCGTGGCGATGAACAGACCGAGCCACGCGACAGGGCTGATCGGATCGTGGAACACGAAGATCCCGACCAGGGCGGTAAAGGGCAGCGAGCTTTGCTGAAAGGCTGTTCCAATGGCAAAGCTGGACCGCTGCATCGACACCAAAAGCGCCGCCGTCGCCCCGACCTGCGCCAAGGCACCGATGGTGCACGCCATAAAGAAATAGCCACTGAAATGACCCTGCGCCTGAGGCGTCATTATCTTGGCCACGGCAATGAAGGCCAGCGTGAAGGGCAATCCAAACAGGAACCGCACCAAGGTCGCGCCCCACGGGCCCGCCACGGGCAATAGCCCGCGCTGCAAGGCATTGCGCGAGACCTGCAAAACCGTCGCCGCCAAGGTCAGGGGAATCCAGATCAACATGAGGCGGCGACCTCGCCTCGCGCCGAGCCAAACCCAGCGCGAGGTTGAGGATTAGGCACCGGTCTCTAGAACTGGCTGGAGACGAGGGGCTCGGGAGCCGACTTCTGCTTACGCGCCATCAGATTGTTCAGCGCATTGACATAGGCCTTGGCCGAAGCGGTCATGGTGTCGGTATCGGCGGCCTGACCGGTCGCGATGCGGCCATCCTCTTCAAGACGCACCGAGACCTGAGCCTGGGCATCGGTGCCTTCGGTCACGGCATGGACCTGGAACAGGCGAAGCGCCGCCTCGTGGGGCACGATCTGGCGAATGGCGTTGAACACGGCATCGACAGGTCCGTCACCGGTTGAGGTCGCCTTCTGTTCGACGCCGTCAATGTCCAAGGTCAGGTCAGCAGATTGGCCTTCGGTGCCCGCAATGACGCGCAGATGGGTCACGCGGATACGCTCCCCGCCCCGCGCCAAGGCATCATCGACCAGCGCAATAATATCGTCGTCATAGACGTGCTTTTTGCGGTCAGCCAAGTCCTTGAACCGGACAAAGGCCTCCTTCAGAGCGTTCTGGCCCAGCTCATAGCCCAGATCTTTCAGCTTGGCGCGGAAGGCATGGCTGCCGGAATGTTTGCCCATGACCAGGGTCGAGGGGGCCTGACCGACCGATTCCGGGGTCATGATCTCGTAGGTCTCGCGGTTCTT
>CANFKD010000002.1 GCA_947447115.1 Caulobacteraceae bacterium | reverse complement strand
GTCTGGACTGGATCTCACCCTTTACCATCGTCAAGGACGTGTCGTTCCGGGCCGAGGATTTTCGCATCCGCTGGTTCGCCGATGGGGTGCTCAATGCCTCGGTCAATTGTCTAGACCGGCATCTGGCCGACAAGGGCGAGTCCGTGGCCATCATCTGGGAGGGGGACGATCCCTCACAGAGTCGCAAGATCACCTATCGCGAGGCCTATGAAGAGACCTGCCGCATGGCCAATGTCCTCAAGGGCCGGGGGGTCAAGAAGGGCGACCGCGTCACGATCTATATGCCGATGATACCCGAGGCGGCCTATGCCATGCTGGCCTGCGCCCGGATTGGCGCGGTCCATTCGGTGGTGTTTGGCGGCTTCTCGCCTGATTCCATCGCGGGCCGGGTTCAGGACTGCGACAGCCATGTGATCATCACCGCCGATGAGGGCCTGCGCGGCGGCCGCAAGGTGCCCCTCAAGGCCAATGTCGATGAAGCCCTAAAATCCTGCCCAGACGTCACCACCGTTCTGGTCATCACCCGCACGGGCGCGGACGTAACTATGGCTGAGGGGCGCGATGTCTCCTACAGTGCCGCCCGCGAAACCGTATCGGCAGAATGCGCGCCAGAGCCGATGGGCGCGGAAGATCCGATGTTCATCCTCTATACCTCAGGCTCGACGGGAAAACCCAAGGGTGTGCTGCACACCACCGGCGGCTATATGACCTGGGCCAGCTATACCCACGAACTGATCTTCGACTATCGCCCCGGCGAGGTCTTCTGGTGCACGGCGGATGTGGGCTGGGTCACGGGCCACAGCTATATTGTCTATGGACCCCTGGCCAATGGGGCCACGACCCTGATCTTTGAAGGCGTACCCAACTATCCAGACGCCTCGCGCTTTTGGCAGGTGATCGACAAACATCAGGTCGAGATCTTCTATACCGCCCCCACCGCCATCCGCGCCCTGATGCGCGAGGGCGATGAGCCGGTCACCCGGACCTCGCGCAAATCGTTGCGGCTCTTAGGTTCGGTCGGTGAGCCGATCAATCCCGAGGCCTGGCTCTGGTATAACCGCGTGGTCGGCGAGGGCCGCTGTCCTATTGTCGATACCTGGTGGCAGACCGAGACCGGCGCGGCCCTGATCTCGCCCCTGCCCGGCGCCACAGCCACCAAGCCCGGCTCCGCCACAAAGCCCTTGCCCGGTGTGAAGCCACAACTGGTCGATGCTGAGGGCGTGGTTCTGGAAGGCGCGATCGAGGGCAATCTTTGCCTGATCGACAGTTGGCCCGGACAGATGCGCACGGTCTATGGCGACCATGAACGCTTCATCACCACCTATTTCACCACCTATCCCGGCAAGTACTTTACAGGAGACGGCTGTCGCCGCGACGAGGATGGCTATTACTGGATCACGGGCCGCGTCGATGACGTGATCAATGTCTCGGGTCACCGGCTCGGGACCGCCGAGATCGAGAGCGCGCTAGTCGGCCATAGTGGCGTGACCGAAGCCGCCGTCGTCGGCTATCCGCACGACATTAAGGGCCAAGGCATTTATGCCTATGTCACCCTCGACCATAGCCACGAACCTACCGAGGCCCTGCGTAAGGAGCTGATCCTTTGGGTGCGTCAGGAGATCGGCCCCTTCGCCGCCCCAGACATTATTCAGTGGGCCCCGGGCCTGCCCAAGACCCGGTCGGGCAAGATCATGCGCCGCATCCTACGCAAGATTGCCGAAAATGAGCTGGGATCACTGGGCGATACCTCAACCCTTGCCGATCCGTCGGTGGTCGAGGATCTGGTGGCTAACCGCGCTGTTAAATAGGCCGGTAAGCTAGCCGCCAAGGCAGGCGACGCGGACCACACGCAGGTCCCGTCGCAGGCCGTCCGCCACACGGCCATAGTTTTCAACCGTGATCGGCTCGCCGACCGCGCCGTCCAATGCGCCTTCATTGCCTGCGACAGGTCCCGCCAAGCGAAGGGCGGCGGCAAGGGAGGCGGGCGTGGTGCTATAGATCTTTCCCCGGCGCGGCGTCTCGCTGAGGGTCACGCCGACCACACGGCCCGCTGCATCGAGCGTCGGAGCGCCAGACAGGCCCGCCAAAGAGCCGCTTAACCCCTCAGTCCGTCCCACCTCCGCCCAGCTAAGCACCTCTTGATCGCGCCCAGCCCGGCCTCGGCCCCGCAGGGTCTGTAGACCCAGATAGCGGCTGGCCACTTCTCCCGCCGAGCCGCGCGGGAAACCGGGATGAAAGGCCAAGATTCCGGCTTCGGCAGGCGGTTGGGTCGCCATGGGTAAGGGGGGTGATCCGCCCTGGGTCAGGAGAACGGCAATATCATTGTGGGGGTCTAGCTTGACCTCAGCCACGACACCGCGTCCCGCCGCCACAATCACAGCCACCTGCCGACAGTCCTGCACCACATGGCGCGCCGTCAGCCAAACGCCGCTTTGCGCAATGGAAAAGGCCGTGCCCGTCTCTGAGGGCGATAGGGATTTGGGAACGCGGACCTCGCCCTCGCCAGCCTCTGATGCCGATAGGGTTCCGGTGGCCAGGGCCGCCTCTTGCGCACTGATCGGCGGCGGCGGCGGGGCGTCAGCATTTTCTTGGCGACCTCGCGCGGCAACAAGCACAGCCACGACCACTGCCGAATAGACCAGCCAATCGGGCAGGCGCGGAAAGGTCATGGCTTAGGCCGTCACCCGGCCACCGCAGCAGCCAAGACCATGGCTGAGGCAAGCTTGGCAGAGACCAGAAGGGCCGCGGCCGAAACCTCGCCCTCCGCAACCCGCTGGGGAAGACCGGCAAATAGCATGTCGATCAGTCGAAAGACCAGAAGCTGAACCGCCACGGTCATGATGCCCCATAGCAAGATCTCTAAGGCCGAGGCTGAGGCCGTCAAGGAGAGGGCAAGGGGAAGGGCCAAGGCCACCAAGACGCCGCCAAAGGACAGGGCCGCCGCAGAATTGCCGTCGCGAATCTGGGTGATTTCCTTATGGGGCGTCAGAAAAGCATAGAGCACAGCCCCCGCCGCCAAGAGGGCTAAGCTGATCGCGCCATGGGCGAGGGCGATCAAGATCGCGTTGGTAAAGGCTTGGATTTCTGGAGACATTGCGTTTTGCTCTGTTGCCGGATGCCGATCTAGTCCGCCAAGGGCTCGGCTTGGCTGGCCTGTCGCATGGTACTGGCGCGCACCTTTTCGCTCTCAGACTTGAGCTGGCCACAGGCCGCCAAAATATCGCGGCCGCGCGGGGTGCGGATCGGCGAAGCATAGCCCGCCTTGTTGATCACAGCCGCGAACTTCTCGATGGTTGCCCAATCGGAACATTCATAGGGCGAGCCCGGCCATGGGTTGAACGGGATCAGATTAATCTTGGCTGGAAGGCCTCGCACCAGTTGAATTAGGGCGCGGGCATCGGCCAAGCTGTCATTGATGCCCTTCAGCATGACATATTCGAAGGTCACGCGGCGCGCATTGGACAGGCCCGGATAGGCCCGAATGCCGGCCAAAAGCTCGGCGATCGGATATTTGCGATTGAGCGGCACAAGTTGGTCGCGCAGCTCATCATTGGTGGCGTGCAAGGAAATGGCCAACATGGCCCCGGTGCGCGTGCCCAAAGGCTCCAGTTGCGGAACCACACCGCTGGTCGAGACCGTGATCCGTCGGCGCGATAGGGCAATGCCCTCGCCGTCAGAGACCACATCCATGGACTGGGCCACGGCGTCCAGATTATAGAGCGGCTCACCCATGCCCATAAAGACGATGTTGGACAGTTGGCGGCCCTCTGCCGGAGACGGCCATTCGCCCAGATCATCGCGCGCCACCTGCACCTGGGCGACAATCTCAGCCGCCGTCAGGTTGCGCACGAGGGGCTGGGTGCCCGTGTGACAGAAGGTGCAGTTCAGGGTGCAGCCGACCTGGCTGGACACGCAAAGGGCACCAGCCCGGCCAACGCCTGGAATAAAGACCGCCTCGGCCTCAACGCCCGGCGCAAATTTCAAGAGCCATTTGCGGGTGCCGTCGCGGCTAACCTGCCGCTCGGTGACTTCAGGACGCGCGACGACAAAGCGATCGGCCAAGACGGCGCGGACATCCTTGTCGACATCGGTCATGCGATCAAAATCAGTGACGCCGAAATGGTTGATCCAGCGCCAGATCTGCGCCGTGCGCATCTTGGCCTTATCGGGCGCGCAGGCCTCTCCCGCGATCAAGGCCGCCTTGATCCCCTCGCGCGTCAGGCCCGCAAGGTTGATCGGGCCTGTTGGGGCCTGAGGCGTCACGGCCGAGGCCGACGCGCGCGAAAGATCTAGCGTAACGCCCAAGAGGCCGTGTCCTGCAAGGTTGGGGGTAAAGACTGTTGCGGCTTCATAACAGATAAGGCCGAACTTCCAAAATCCGAGGTCTATGGTCGCAGGCGGCGTCTTTACGGCCCGATTTTTGATGCCAGCGATTGTGCGCCCGCCAAGCCGGTGGTTAAACGGCTCTAGCCCAATGCAACAAGGGCCTAGATGGATCTGTTCCTTGCCGGCTAACGAGACGCCCCTGTCTGAAGACCGCGCCCATTTCTCCGATCTGATGGACCGGGTGGGCGCTCAGCAAGACCGCGCGGCCTTTGCCGAGCTCTTTTCTCACTATGGCCCAAGGGTGAAGGGCTATTTGATCCGTCTGGGTCTTGGTCAGGCTCAGGCCGAAGATCTGGCCCAAGAGGTGATGGTCACGGTCTGGCGAAAGGCGGCCCTGTTTGACCGTCGCCAAGCCTCCGTCGCCACCTGGATCTTTCGCATTGCCCGCAATCGCCGCATTGACCTGTTTCGGCAAGATCAGCGCGCGGTGCTGGATGCCGATGACCCCGCGCTCTTACCGTCAGCAGAGGCGGCCCCGGACGCCCATCTCGACGCCGTCGAACAAGAAGATCGGATGAGGTTGGCCATGGCCGATTTACCCGCCGAGCAGATGGATCTGATCCGCAAGGCCTTTTATGAGGGCCTCACCCATCGCCAGATCGCCGATGTCACCGGCATCCCTCTTGGCACGGTAAAGTCTCGGCTAAGGCTGGCCTTCAATCGTCTTCGATCCCGGCTAGAGGGTGATGAATGAGAGAAAATCGTCATCCGGCCTTGAAGAACCCGACGTCACGTTCATATCGATTTAGGACGTGCCCGATCATAAAGGGTACCAACCCACAGACCTTAGGCTATCTTTCGTGACCCCAACCCTGACTCCCCTCGCCGAAATGGCCAAGGCCCAACCGGCCTTAAAGCTATTGCTCGACACGGCAGCCTTCATGCGGGACGAAGCGGTCTTGGCCGAAAATGACCTGTCCACGGCCGATGCGGACGCCATTGGCGGCGCCCTGCTTGAACAGGAAATGGCCGTTGAGATGAGCGCCAAAGGGTTTGATCGGGTGATGGCTCAGATTGCTGGGCTCGATCAGGCCGACCAGCGTGCAGCCCTTGCGGCCAAGGCCGCAGGTCAAGGTCTCTCCGAAATTCTGGGCCTGCCCGCACCGGTACGCGACGCCGCGCTCAATGCGCTGGAACATAGCGGTTGGAAATTTGGCGGGCGCGGCCTTAAGCGCCTAGCCCTCGCCGAGCCGACCGCTGACGGCGTCCATGTCGAGCTTTTGCGGATCGTTCCAGGCTCTGGAAGCCCGCGTCACGACCATGAGGGCGACGAGGTCACCTTGGTCCTGTGCGGTGCCTATCATGATGGCCACCGGCGCTATGGGGCCGGAGATATTGCCGTTGCTCACAAGGGTTTTGTGCACCAGCCGATTGCGGAACCCGGTCAGGTCTGTTTTGCCCTCGCGGTCAATGTCGGCGACTTGCGCTTTTCGGGCGCCGTAGGCCTGGTCCAGCGCGCCCTGCGTCTGCATTAATCAAAAATCAGCCCATCAACGGCGTTCTCGATCCCAAGCCCCCCTTTGGGCGCTTGCGCTTGTCGGTAGTTGCGCTAGCGTCGCGGCAACATCGAACAGACGTTTAAACGGGAGGTAACAACGATGAAGGCTGTGCTGAGCAAGAGTGTCGGCGGTCCAGAAACTCTGGTGCTGGAAGAGGTCGCGGACCCGGTCGCAAAGGCCGGTCAGGTTCTGCTGGCGGTCAAGGCCTGCGGGGTGAACTATCCCGACGTGCTGATCATCGAAGACAAATATCAATTCAAACCTGCGCGCCCCTTCTCGCCCGGCGGTGAAGTGTCCGGCGTGGTTGAAGCCGTTGGCGAAGGCGTCACGGGGCTCAAGGTCGGTGACCGGGTCATCGCCTCGACCGGCAATGGCGGTATGGCCGAAAAGATCGCGCTCGATGCGGCCCGCTGCATCCCTATGCCCGCCTCCATGCCCTTTGATGAGGCTGCGGCCTTCATCATGACCTATGGCACCTCGCACTATGGCCTTAAGCAGCGCGCCACCATCAAGCCCGGTGAAAGCCTGCTGGTGCTCGGTGCCGCAGGCGGCGTCGGTCTGGCAGCGGTCGAGCTCGGCAAGGCTATGGGGGCTAAGGTCATTGCCGCAGCCTCGTCACAGGAAAAGGTCGATCTGGCCATTTCACGCGGCGCCGACAGCGGCGTGGTCTATCCCACCGGCCCGTTCGATAAGGACGGTAAGAAGGCTCTGGCCAACCTTTTTAAGGAAGCCTGTGGCCCTAATGGCGTTGATGTCATCTATGACGCGGTCGGCGGCGACTATGCCGAGGCCAGCCTGCGCTCGATGGCTTGGGAAGGCCGTTTCTTGGTCATCGGCTTCCCCGCCGGTATTCCCGCCATTCCGCTCAACCTGACCCTGCTCAAGAGCTGTCAGGTCGTCGGCGTGTTCTGGGGCGCCTTCGTGGCCCGCGAGCCCAAGCTGCACCAAGAAAATGTCGCGGAGCTGATGCAGCTCTATGTCGACGGCAAGATCCGCCCCCACGTCTCCGAAACCTTCAGCCTCGCCGACTCCGGCAAGGCCATCACCCATCTCGCCAGCCGCAAGGCCATGGGCAAGGTCGTGGTGACGATGGACTGATCCTTTAGGGGTTGGGTTGGGGGTTTTAGAAAACAAGACCCCCTACGACCCTTCGGGCCGCTTCCCCCAGGGGGGGAAGATTTAGCGCTAATAATCTTCCCCCTATGGGGGAAGTACCGGCAAAGCCGGGGAAGGGGGTTTAGGCCTCGAACCCGTCCGGCAAGCCCACCATGTGGAAGCCCGCATCGACATGGACCACTTCGCCGGTGGTGGAGCGGCCCAGATCGGAAAGGAGCCAGAGGGCAGCGCCTGCGACACCTTCCATCGAGGTGTCTTCCTTCAAGGCGCTAAAGGCGCGGCCCTGAGACAGCATGCCCCGGCCGCCGGAAATTCCTGCCAAAGATAGGGTGCGCATGGCGCCGGCGGAGATGGCATTGACCCTTATGCCCTGAGGCCCCAGATCGCGGGCCACATAGCGGGTCGAGGCCTCAAGCGCGGCCTTGGCCACACCCATGACATTGTAGTTGGGAATGACCCGCTCTGCGCCCAGATAGGTCATGCAGATGATCGAACCGCCATGGGGCATCAGTTTGGCGGCGCGGCGTGAACAGTCAACAAAGCTGAAGGCCGAGATGTTCATCGCATTCAGGAAGCCCTCACGCGTGGTGTTCTCGACGAACGAGCCCTTGAGCTGTTCCTTGTCGGCAAAAGCGATGGAGTGGACGAGGAAATCAATCGTGCCAAAGGCGGCCTCAACCTCAGCAAAGGCGGCGTCCATCGAGGCGTCATCGGCCACATCGGCCTGAATCAGCAGCTTGGACCCCACGCTTTCGGCCAGAGGACGCACCCGCCGCTCCAGACCTTCACCCATATAGCTAAAGGCCAGTTCTGCGCCCTGGGCGGCCAGTTGCGAGGCAATACCCCAAGCAATGGAGTTGTGATTGGCAACGCCCATGATCAGACCCTTCTTGCCCTTCATCAGCTCGCCCTTGGGCAGATCATATTCGTCAGCCATGGTGTCTCCTTCGCCCGCCGAAGCGGGGCATCTATCAGTCTTCGAGGCGGCTCATGATCACGCAGCCATTGGTGCCGCCAAAGCCGAAGCTGTTGGACATGACCGTATCAAGCTTGCGGTCGATCCGCTGGCGCACAATGGGCAGGCCCTCAAAGGCCGGATCCAGATTTTCGATATTGGCGCTTTCGCAGACAAAGTCGTTATTGAGCATCAGGAGGCTATAGACCGCCTCCTGCGAGCCTGCCGCTCCCAAAGAGTGACCGGTCAAGGACTTGGTCGAGGAGATCAGCGGCGCATCCTCGCCAAAGACCTCGCGTACAGCCTCCATCTCCTTGGCATCACCGACCGGGGTCGCCGTGCCATGGGGATTGAGATAGTCGACCTTGCGGTTCAGACCCTTCATGGCCAGTTTCATGCAGCGCACCGCACCCTCGCCCGAGGGAGCGACCATGTCATGACCATCGGAATTGGCCGCATAGCCGGTAATTTCCGCATAGATCTTGGCGCCGCGCGCCTTGGCGTGCTCCAACTCTTCCAGCACCAGCACCGCCGCGCCGCCCGCGATGACAAAGCCGTCGCGGTCGCGGTCATAGGCCCGTGAGGCCTTGGTTGGGGTGGCGTTAAAGTTGGAGGACATGGCTCCCATGGCGTCGAACAGCACAGACAAGGTCCAGTCGAGCTCTTCGCAGCCGCCGGCAAAGATCACATCCTGCTTGCCCATCTGGATCTGTTCCGCGCCCGCACCGATACAGTGGGTCGAGGTCGCGCAGGCCGACGAGATCGAATAGTTGATACCGCGAATCTTGAACCAGGTCGCCAAGGTCGCCGAAGGACCCGAGCTCATAGCCTTGGGCACGGCAAAGGGGCCAACCCGCTTGGGGCCCTTTTCTTGCGCGATCTGAGCCGAATTGATGATCGAACGGGTCGAGGCGCCGCCCGAGCCGACAATCAGGCCGGTCCGGTCATTGGAAACTTCAGTTTTGCTCAGGCCAGAATCGGCGATGGCCTGATCCATGGCGATGTGGGCATAGGCCGTGCCGGGGGCGAGGAAGCGGGCCGCGCGGCGGTCAACAAGGCTTTCCCAATCAATGATCGGGGCGGCGTGAACCTGACAGCGGAAACCCAGTTCCGTATAGTCGGGCGCAGCAATGACCCCAGACTTGGCCTCCTTCAAGGAGGACAGAACCTCATCTGCATTGTTTCCAATCGAGGAGACAATACCGATACCCGTTACGACGACGCGGCGCATATGCGCATCCTTCCCATGAGCGAGCCCTTAGAGACTCATCCCTATCATTAATGATGGTTCTTGTGACGGTTCGATCAAACCAGATCCTTGGCGTCGAACAGGCCGACCCGCAAATCCTTAGCCTCATAGATCGGCTTGCCATCGGCCAGCATCACGCCGTCACCCACACCCATGACCAGTTTGCGGATGATCACCCGCTTCAGGTCGATGCGATATTCGACCTTCTTGATCTTTGGGGTCACCTGTCCGGTGAACTTCACCTCGCCCACGCCAAGGGCGCGGCCCTTACCCGGAGCGCCGGACCAGCCAAGATAGAAGCCGACAAGCTGCCACATGGCGTCGAGGCCAAGGCAGCCTGGCATGACCGGATCGCCGATAAAGTGGCACTGGAAGAACCAAAGCGAGGGATCAATATCAAGCTCGGCCTGAACCTGGCCCTTACCGTGCAAACCGCCGTCCCGGGTGATCGAGGTGATGCGGTCCATCATCAGCATATTGGGGACCGGCAACTGCGCATTGCCTGGACCAAACATCTCGCCGCGCCCACAGGCCAGCAGCTCTTCTTTGTTATAATGGTCTTTGACGGGCATCATGGGCTTTGGATTCCTAATCGCAGCGCCTTTTTGGGCCCCGCCGTGACATATCTGTCGCTGGCCTAGCACAGACCGTGCCCTTGTCTCAATCATCCGTCGTCATCGTGGCTGGCATTGAGGCTTCTCATCAATGCCCCAAACCTCTGATGCGGGCACCCAACCGGTGACATCTTCGACCTTCACGCGGCACCAATCCTTCTGGCAGCGATCCAGTGAAGCCAGCGCGCGCGGGGTCATATAGGCCTCAATTCGGGCGTCAGATTTGGGAGCGCTTCGAAGGGCCAGGGGCTGCGGTTTGGTCCTCATGGTCATACGGCGCCCATCGGTCAGGCGCTTATGGACCCAAGACAGGCTGCCGTCGGGATCACAGACCCTGCGCCACTCCGCCGTTTCGGCCACCACCTGCACGGGCAGGCCGCGCACATGGTAGATCCACAGCAATCGGTGGTCATCGCCGGGCCCAGAGCGGGCATTGGCATCATTATATTTCAGCGACACATAGCGCGGCACAGGCAGACCAGAGGGGGTCTGTCGCTCGACATCTTCGGCGCGCACGGCCGAGGATGTGATCACCGACAGGGCTGAGGCCATCATTAATGCGGTAAAAAGCGCGCTTTGCGCCTTAAATTTCCACTCAATCATAACTCTTACGTCCCAGATCGCACAGCCGCCTTGGCCGAAGCGGGTCCCTTTGCTACAGATAGCAATATCGCGCCTCGAGCGCGCCGCCTCTTTTTCAGATTGCTTCATGGCCGTCCGCAAGCCGAATGTCATTGTTACACGCAAACTCCCCGATCCGGTGGAGACTCGTATGCGTGAATTGTTCGACACCGAGTTGAACCTGACCGACCAGCCCATGGGGCAGGACGAACTCCTTGACGCGCTTCAACGCGCCGAGGTGCTGGTCCCGACCATTACTGATCGGATTGATTCGCGTCTTCTGTCGCGCGCCGGACCCTCGCTCAAGCTGATCGCCAATTTCGGGGCCGGGGTAGATAATATTGACGTGGCCACCGCCAATGCGCGCGGCATTGCCGTGACCAATACCCCCGGCGTTCTGACCGAAGACACCGCCGATATGACCATGGCCCTTATTCTGGCCTCCGCCCGCCGCGTCGTTGAGGGCGCTCAGGTGGTTCAGACCGGCGGCTTTCAAGGCTGGTCGCCGACCTGGATGATGGGTCGCCGGATCTATGGCAAGCGTCTGGGCATTGTCGGCATGGGCAGGATCGGTCAGGCCGTGGCCAAGCGCGCCAAGGCCTTTGGTCTTCAGATCCACTATCACAACCGCAAACCCGTCAGCCCCCGCATCGAAGAAGAGTTGGAGGCCACCTATTGGGAGAGTCTCGACCAGATGCTGGCCCGCATGGATGTGGTGTCAGTCAACTGTCCCCACACGCCCGCAACCTTCCACCTCCTGTCGGCCCGGCGCATGAAGCTGCTTCAGCCCCATGCGATCCTCGTCAATACGGCGCGCGGTGAAGTGATCGACGAAGCCGCCTTGGCCAATATGCTGGCACGCGGCGAAATCGCCGGGGCCGGTCTGGACGTCTATGAGCACGAACCGGCGATCAACCCCAAGCTGCTCAAGCTGCCCAATGTCGTGCTCCTGCCCCATATGGGCTCAGCCACGGTCGAGGGCCGGATCGATATGGGCGAGAAGGTGATCATCAACATCAAGACCTATATGGACGGCCACCGGCCGCCCGACCGGGTCATTCCGGCGATGCTGTAAGCACCTCTAGGATTAGATCGGCCGCTCAGGCGCACCGATCCCCTTTTCCTTGAGCCAAGCGTCCAGATCGGCGGCAGATTTGTCGGCCACCTCTTCCATCGGAATATGACCTGTCTTCGGATAGAGGATCAGGGTTGAGCCCGGAATGGCTGCAGCCAAGGCCTGACCTTGGGCCACCGGGATGATCGCGTCCTCTTGGCCATGCATGACCAGAACCGGCATCTTGAAGGCCCCGAGCAGGGCGCGAACCTCGCCCTCCGTGCGCATCTTGCGGCCCATCTGTTGGTTCAAAATGATCGCCCGGTGACCTTCGGCCCGGCCTAGCGCCACATAGCGATCAATCATGGTCTGATCGACCATCTCCTTATGGTAAAAGGCTCCCTTAAGCCCCGTCGCCACCAAGGCGGAGGTGTCCAACTGTTGACCAAGGGCGCGGGCCAAGGGGTAGCGCAAAAGCTTAAAAGCCAAGGGCGATTTGGCGTTGGTCTGGGCGCGCGGCAGGCCGACACTGTCGACCAGAACCAGACCCTTCAGGCGCTCGGGATGGAGGGTGGCAAAGGTCCAGGCCACGCCGCCGCCCATCGAGTTGCCGCCCAAGACGAAACTTTTCACCCCAAGCCGCTCGGTGGTTTGGGCCACCACATCCACCTGTTTTTCGGTCGAAGAGATATAGGTCGCTGGCGCCCGCGTCAGGCCATGGCCGGGCAGGTCAAGCGTGATGATCCGGTATTGGCCGCCCAACCTCTGGACCCAAGGCTCCCAAGTATGGAGTGAGGCGGAAAAGCCGTGGACCAGTACCAAGACCGGACCGTTCGGGTTGCCTTGATCACGATAGTGAACATGGACCCCATCGGGCAGGTCGAGATAGTGCGAGGCGCTGTTGGCATATTTGGCCTCAAGCGTCTCAAACGGAATATCGGGGCGGCGCAGGGCCAGATAGGTCCCAACGATCAGGACCAGCAGACCCACAAAAAGCCCGCCGACAATTTTCAATGCCAATTTCATCGTCCCGCCCCCGCTTGCTCTTTATTTGGTTCTTGCCTAGCCCGACTTACCGGTCCCGCAGGCTGGGCAGTCAGGGTCAGCGCTCAATCTAACCGTCCGCGCCTCAGCGGATAGTCCATCATAGACAAAAAGTCGTGAGGCCAAGGTCTCGCCCGCCCCGGTGATCTGTTTGATCGCCTCAAGCGCCATCATGGAGCCGATAATTCCCGCCAAGGCCCCAACCACCCCGACGACAGAACAGGTCTCCGCGCCGGGCGGGATCTCTGGCACCAGACAGCGATAGCAGGGCTGGCCATGGAAAACCGCCACCTGGCCGGTCCAGCGTCCAATCGCACCGGACACGAGGGTCTTGCCCGTCGCAAGGCAAGCCGCGTTGATCAGATAGCGCACGGCAAAGTCATCGACCCCATCCAACACCAGATCATATTGTCCGATCAGGGCCTCGGCATTGTCTGCGGTCAGGGCAAAGGGGTGTGAAACGAGCCCTATCTCGGGATTGAGCGCCGCCAGATGCTGCACGCCCCGGTCCGTCTTGGACTCGCCCACATCCGGCGTCGAAAAGAGGATTTGGCGCTGCAGGTTAGACAGGCTGACATGGTCAGCATCGACCAGACCCAAGGTCCCGACGCCCGCCGCCGCCAGATAGAGTGCCGCAGGTCCGCCAAGCCCGCCCGCCCCGACCACCAGAACCTTGGCGGCCTTTAGCTTCTGCTGACCTTGGCCGCCAATTTCACGCAGGACCAGATGGCGGGCATAGCGCTCGACCTCATCATCACTGAACATGGCTTGGCTCCAAAAGATCGCGCCTTAGCGCCTCTTCTCTATGGGCCAAGATCGGGGGGTGAGGCAATCAGTGTGGATCAAGACCTTGGCCTAGGCCCGCAAGCGGGGCATGATCCCCGCCATGATCAGCAAGACCAAAGCCAAAACCAGGCCGCGCGCCAAACGCCTGTCACCCCAAGAGCGTGAGCGGATCGAAATCCTGTTCGCGCGATTTGAAGCAGCCAATATCCATCCGCGCACCGAGCTTCACTTTTCCAACCCCTATACGCTTTTGGTCGCTGTGGTCCTGTCGGCTCAGGCCACCGATAAGGGGGTCAATAGGGCCGTCGAGCCCCTGTTCAAGAAGGCCGACAATCCCGCCGACATGCTGGCCTTAGGCCTTAACGGCGTCACCGACCATATCAAGACCATCGGGCTCTATCGCAACAAGGCCAAGAACGTCATCGCCCTGTCACAGATCCTGATCGACCAGCACGGCGGGCGGGTACCGACCGACCGCGCCTCGCTCGAGGCCCTGCCTGGGGTTGGCCGCAAGACGGCCAGCGTTGTGCTCAATGAGTTGGATATTGAACCAGCTATAGCGGTCGACACCCATGTCTATCGGGTCGCTCACCGGCTCAAATTGGCCAATGGCAAGACGCCCGATCAGGTCGAGGCCCAACTGATGGCCATTGTTCCAGAGCGCGCCCTGACCCGGGCCCACCATTGGCTGATCCTGCAGGGCCGATATATCTGCGTCGCTCGCTCGCCCAAATGCAGCACCTGCCCCATCTCGGACCTGTGCCCCTCAAGAGACCTGTTCTAGAGCAACGATTTCAGGATCGCTCGGCCATAGGCCGCGCCGCCATCGGGTGCAAAGGCTAGGAACAGGTCCGGCTCGATCACCTCCAGCTCCATCAGCCTGAGGCTGCCATCGAGACAGCGGATCAGATCGACCCGGGCATAGGTCAGGCTCAGGCCACAGGCCGCCAAGACCGCAGCGGCGACAGCGCGTGCCTCTGGGCTCGGATCAAAGGCCGTCGTTGCCCCGCCATATTGCGGCTGAACCCGAAAATCACCGTGCCGAGCCACCTTGGCCACCGCATGGCTAAAGACGCCGCCAAAATAGAACAGGGACAGCTCGCCCTCTTCCCCGACCGAGGGCAAGAAGGGCTGCAAGATCACCGGGCCGGTGGGGAGGCCGCCGAGCCGGTCATGCTCTTGAACCACAAGGGTCTGATGCGCCCCGGCAGAGATTTGCGGCTTGATCACAAGAGTCTGGCTCTGAAACTGCTCACGCGCCCTGGCCAGATCCGCCTCAGTCACCCCATCGAGCATCAGGCTGGGCGTGACGGGCGCGCCCTTGGCGGCCAATTGGGCCTGATAGGCCTTGCTGGTATTCCAGCGCAGGATTTCCGGGTCATGATCGAGCCGCACGCCGAGATCTTGCCAGAGCTCTAGGCGCTCAAACCAATCCTTGGTCCGCAAATGATAGCCCCAAGCTAAGAGCGGCAGGACCCGGTCATAGACCAGCAGGGCCTCAGGCCCCGCCCCATCAATCCAAGGCTGAGGCTCAACCGTCGCGCCAAGGACGCGCAAGGGCGCGGCTAGGGTTTCGAAATTGGCCGGCCAGCGGTCGTCATGCTGGTGGTTGTCTGGCGAGGGGACGAGGATCGCGATGTGAGGCTTTGAGGTCATTTTTTCAAGGTGACGTGCCTTTAAGGGACTGGCAACGGTGTCCGTGCGCTATTGGCCCGCTTGCGCCTTTGCCCTCAGGCGCCAGTCAGACTATAGGAGGGCACGCTTTTCATGTTTTTCAGGTAATTGCCGCCCATGACCGCCCAATATGACGTCGCCGCCATCGGCAATGCCATCGTCGATGTCATCTCGCCCGCCGATGACGCGTTTCTCGTGGCTGAAGGCATGGCCAAGGGCTCGATGGCCCTGATTGACGATGATCGGGCAGCCCAGCTCTATGGCCGCATGGCTGCAGGGATCGAGACCTCTGGCGGGTCTGCGGCCAATACGGTGGCGGGCATTGCCAGCCTCGGCGGTACGGCGGCCTATATTGGCAAGGTGGCGCAAGACCAGCTTGGCGACGTCTTTGCCCACGATATTCGCGCCATTGGCGTTCAGTTCGACATTCCGCGCCTGATCGATGGTCCCGCAACCGCGCGCTGCCTGATCAATGTGACGCCCGACGGTCAAAGGACCATGTCGACCTTTTTGGGCGCGTCCAATCAACTGACTGCCGCCGATGTCGATCCCGACCTCATCACAGCCTCGAGCATTCTCTATCTTGAGGGCTATCTGTTCGATCCCGAGGCCGCTCGCCGGGCCTTTGCCAAGGCCACAGCCATTGCCCGCACCAACAGCCGGATGATCGCCCTGACCCTATCGGACAGTTTTGTCGTTGAACGCCACCGCGCCGCGCTTCTGGGCTTTATCGACAGCGAGGTCGACATCGTCTTTGCCAATGAGGCCGAGATCTGCGCCCTGTTTGAGACCGACGACGTCAATGCCGCCATCGACGCCATGCGCGGCCGGGCCAATATCGCCGCCGTAACGCGCGGCGCGCAGGGCTCAACCATCTTGGCCGGGGATCAGATTCACCAGATTACCGCCAGCCCCGTCGGTCACGTGCTCGACACCACCGGCGCAGGCGATCAATATGCGGCGGGCTTCCTCTTTGGTCTGGCACGAGGCCGGTCCTTTGCCGATTGCGGGCGACTGGGATCCTTAGCCGCCGCCGAAGTCATTTCCCACTATGGTCCACGCCCACAGGTCTCTCTCAAGGACCTCGTCGCCCAAGCTGGCCTTTAAAAGGAGCCGTCCCCATGGCTGCACCGAGAACCGCCGAAGTTGTTCGGGAAACCAAAGAGACCCATATCCGGGTCACGATTGATCTGGACGGGACGGGCAAGGCTCAGGTCTCGACCGGCATTGGTTTCTTTGATCATATGTTAGACAGCTTTGCCCGGCACGGCGGCTTTGATCTGACGGTCGAGGCCAAGGGCGATCTGCATATTGATTTTCACCACACGGTCGAAGATGTCGGCATTGTCTTGGGTCAGGCCATGGCCAAGGCCCTCGATGGCTTTGCTGGAATTCGCCGCTTTGGCCATGCCGAAATCCCGATGGACGAGACCTTGAGCCGCTGCGCCATTGACCTGTCCAACCGGCCCTATCTGGTCTGGAAGGTGGCTTTCAGCCGTCCAAAGATTGGTGATTTCGACACCGAACTGTTCAAAGAGTTTCACCAAGCCTTCGCTATGAATAGCGGGGCCTGCGTGCACCTGGAATGTGCCTATGGCGAGAACAATCACCATATTGCCGAGAGCGGCTTTAAGGCGCTGGCCCGCGCCCTTCGCACTGCCGTGGAGCTTGATCCCAAGACCCAAGGCCAAGCAGCCTCGACCAAAGGCGTTCTGTAACCGTGCCCATGCAAAAGATTGTTCTGATTGATTACGGCTCGGGAAACCTGCGCTCAGCCCAAAAGGCGTTGGTGGCCGCAGCAGCGACACTGAGCGGTGGCTTCGACATCTGCGCCAGTGATGATCCCAAGGTCATTGCGGCGGCTGATCGCCTCGTGCTGCCCGGCGTCGGGGCCTTCGCCGCCTGTATGAGGGCGCTGGGTGAGCGGACGGGCGTGATCGAGGCCATGACCGAAGCGGTACAGCAAGGTGCCAAGCCGTTCTTGGGCGTCTGTGTCGGCATGCAACTGCTCGCCGAACGCGGCCTTGAATTTGGTCAGACCCAAGGCCTTGGCTGGGTCGGCGGAGAGGTTCGCCCCCTTACCCCCAATGATCCGCACTGTAAGATCCCCCATATGGGCTGGAACGCGCTCGAAGAGATGACCAACCATCCCCTACTGCGCGGGCTCGAGGTCGGGGCGCACATGTACTTTACCCATTCCTACGCCCTGTTCCCTAACGACCCGAGTAATGTCATTGCTCAGGTTGATCATGGCGGGCGCTTTACCGCTGCTGTTGCCAAGGCCAATGTCGCGGGCGTGCAGTTTCACCCTGAAAAATCCCAATCGGCAGGCCTTCGCCTGCTCGCCAATTTCCTGGAGTGGCGGCCATGATACTTTACCCCGCCATCGACCTGAAGGACGGCCAATGTGTGCGTCTGCTCTATGGCGACATGGATAAGGCCACCATCTTCAATAGCTCGCCCGCCGATCAGGCTGCGCGCTTTGCCGCTAACGGCTTTGAGTGGCTGCATGTGGTCGACCTCAATGGCGCGATTGAGGGGCGGCCCGTCAATGCCGACGCGGTCAGCGAAATCTTGCGCACCGTTTCCATACCGGTTCAGCTCGGCGGCGGTATCCGCACCTTTGAAGCGGTCGAGCGTTGGATCGAGGCCGGGGTTAGTCGGGTGATTTTGGGCACGGTTGCCGTTCGCGACCCCGATATGGTTCGCCGCGCCGCCGCGGCCTTTCCTGAACAGATCGCCGTGGCGGTGGATATTCGCGACGGCATGGTCGCCGTCGATGGCTGGGTCGGGGCGTCAGATCTTGATGCCGTGACCCTGTCGCGCCGGTTCGAGGATGCGGGCGTCGCAGCCCTGATCGTCACCGATATTGGCCGTGACGGGGCCTTGACCGGGGTCAATGTCGAGGCCGTGGGCGCTGTCGCCGATGCAGTCAATATTCCCGTCATTGCCTCGGGCGGCTTTGCCTCTGTCGATGACATTACCCGCCTTCAGGCCCGTCCGGGTGTGGCCATAGCTGGCGCCGTCCTTGGCCGTGCCCTCTATAATGGGGCTATTGTTCCTTCAGAAGTGCTTGCGGCTGCACAAAAACGCCGCGCGGCCTAAGGAAAGATTATGCTCAAGGTCCGCGTCATTCCCTGTCTCGACGTCAAGGACGGCCGCGTGGTTAAAGGCGTCAATTTTCTGGCCCTGCGCGATGCTGGTGATCCGGTTGAGCAGGCGCGGGTCTATGATGCGGCTGGGGCTGACGAACTAATGTTCCTCGACATCACCGCCAGTCATGAGGGTCGCGGCGCGATCTTGGATGTGGTGTCGCGCACAGCCGAGGTCTGTTTCATGCCCGTTTCGGTCGGCGGCGGTATTCGCGCCGTTGAGGATGCGCGGCGTCTCTTGCGCGCCGGTGCCGACAAGATCTCGATCAATACGTCAGCCGTTGAAAATCCAGCCCTCCTGTCCGACGCCGCCGATGCCTTTGGCTCCCAATGTGTGGTGGTGGCCATCGATGCCAAGGCCAGACCCGATGGTTCCGGCTGGGAGGTCTTTACCTATGGCGGTCGCAAGGCCACGGGGCTGGATGTGATTGACTACGCTGTTTCCGCCGTCAAGCGCGGAGCCGGTGAGATCCTCTTGACCTCCATGGACCGCGACGGTGCCAAAACCGGCTATGATACGGCCTTGCTGCGCGCCATTACCGGAGCGGTCAATGTGCCGGTCATTGCCAGTGGCGGGGCCGGATCTTGCGCCGATCTGGTCGCCGGTGTGCGAGATGGCGGAGCCGATGCGGTCCTTGCGGCCTCGATCTTTCACTTTGGAGAGGTCAGTATTGGTGAAGCCAAGGCAGCGATGCGGGCAGCGGGCCTGCCCGTGCGGCCGATCTAAGCGCAAAGGAACGAGCCCATGTCCGACAGCCAAAGATTTGCCATCGCTCTTGCTCGCTTAAGCGCCACCATCGCCGAGCGCCAAGGCGATGATCCAAGCCAGTCCTATACCGCCAAACTCTTGTCACAGGGCGCGGTCAAGGCGGCGCAAAAGCTGGGCGAAGAGGCCATCGAGACGGCCCTGGCCGCCGCCCTTAAGGACACCGATGGGGTGGCCAGCGAAAGCGCCGACCTGATCTATCACTGGCTGGTCCTGCTTCAGGCGGCTGGCGTTTCGCTGGATGCGGTCGCCGCTAAGCTGGAAGCCCGCGAAGGTCAGTCTGGCCTTGCTGAAAAGGCATCGCGTAAGCCCTAGGCCTTCTTTTTGAGCGCCACATAGAGCGCGCCTTCGCCGCCATGGCGACGATGGGCCTCCGATACCCCCGCCACCACCGTGCGCAATCCCGGCGAGGCCAGCCATTCGGGCGCTCGCCGACGCAAGATGCCGTCGCCCAAGAACCCCTTGCCGGTAATAACCAAGACGGCGCGCGAGCCCTCGTCCTGAGCCCGAAGCAAGAAGGCCACCAAGATCGACCGCGCCCGCTCCTGATCAAGGCCATGCAGATCGAGCCTTGCCAAGATGGGATCGCGCTCACGAGACAGGCGCTGCTTACGGCGCGGTTCTATTTCAGGAGCAGCGGTCGGTTCAGCCTTAAAGACAGCCCCCTTGGCCGGTTTAGGCGCAGGGCCCTTGACCTTTGGCGTTAGCCTCATGGGTGACAGGGGCTCGTGCGGTTTATGGCCGGGATTGAGCGGTGAGGGTTCTGGCTCATGGGCCAGCTTGGGCGGCGAGCGCCCGGGCCTTGCGCGGACCGTCGATAGGACCGCAGCCCATATTTTAAGCTCATCCGGGCTAAGGGGACGGCGCACGAAACTATTGTGCCGCTTGGGTTCGGGGACGCAGGCGATAGAGCGTCAGATTGTGCCTTATCCGCCCCGCCTCCAGGCCAGGACCGTCGCCTCGGCCCAGATAGAGGTCGGCCCGTACCTCGCCCTTAATCGCCCCGCCCGTATCAAGCGCCGAGACCATACGCTGATAGAGCGGGAAAGACCCGGTCAGGACTGGCGCGCCCGCATCAATCCACAAAAGATCGCCGTAACGGTGCTGCGTTGGGTCAATCGCCACCGCGCGCCCTGCGATCAGGGCCATACCCGCTGCACCAATAGGCTCAGACCCATCATCAAGGCCCAGCGAGAAATAGACATAGCGCGGGTTGGTCTGCATGACCTGATCGGCTTTTGTGCCTCGGTTTGCCGAAAGCCATTGGCGAATGGCCTCAGCGGAGGTGCCATTGTCGGGAAGCAGGCCCTGTTCTCGCAGGGTCTTGGCGATGCCGATGAACGGCCTGCCATTGGAGGCTTCGTAGATCAGCCTATAGCGCTGTCCGTCCGGCATCAGGGCCGAGCCAGACCCTTGGACCTGCAAGAAGAACAGATCTTCTGGCCGCATCCATAGGAGCGGTTTGCCAAGACCAGAGCGTTCGATCTCGGTCCGATCAGGATAGGGCTCAAACCGACCCTGTTGAATCCGACCAACCTGACGTTTGGCGGAGGGGTCCTCATCTAGGCCCGCCAGATCGAGAACGAGGAGATCGTCAGGCCGGGCGCGCAAGGGGGCGGAGAATTCAGCGTCCGGGGCTTGGCGAGCCTGATATTCCGGCGAATAGTAACCCGTCAGAAGACCGGTGCCCTTGATCGGTTCGACCCGGAAGTTGGCTTCAAAGAAGGCGCGAGCCGTCTGGGCATCGGGACCGTTCAGGGCCTGCGCGCGCGCGCAGAGCGCCTTCAGATCGATGTCCTTTGTCGCCCTGCAGCTGATCATCAGAGCGCTCAGCGCGGCGATAGGATCTTCGGTTTTCCAGCCGGGCAATTGATCGGGCCGTTCGAGGCGAGCCTCGGCTGGAACCGTTGGGGGTTCGGCCGTTGGGATCGACGGCGTGGGTGCGGCGTCCTGCAGAACAATATTGGGCGGTAGGGGCGGCGGCGGACTATCGACGACCATCGGGGTCTGGGTTTGGGGTGACGCGGCCGGTTTTAAGGGCTGGGTATCTACAGGACCGGCTGGCAAGGCCGCGCAGGCGGTCAGCGTGGCCGCGCTGGCCAGAACAGCCAGCCGACGAGCGAGGGTCGCAAACAGGTCCACCCCGTTCAACCCGGCCTAGGCTTCAGCCGCATCAACGCGGACCAAGGTCCAGTTCGGATCTGGGCTGGTCAGCATACGCGTAAAGGTCCAGACCTCGGCTGTGCGGCGATCATCGACGGCCTCACCCTCAGGGCCCTTGGTTCGGCTACGAAACTCAGCCAAGAACCGCACCTTGGCGCTAACCAGATGGCCGGTCAGATCAATCGATTCCAGATCGGCACGCGGCGCCTGAATGAACTCGACCAGTTCGGTGCGCCCTTCTGCGGCGCGCTGATCGATTACCGCCACAAAGCCCGTCAAGACGTTCGGAGCCAAAAGGTGCTCTAAAGCCGCGCGATCGCCCGCAGCAAAGGCCTTAACGATGGTTTCATAGGCGGTTTTCGCGCCATTGAGGAAATGGGCGACGTTAAAGCTGGGATCGCGTGAGCGCACAGCGGCCAAGCCCGACAGGGGCGTGTCATCCACCGCCTCAACCGGCTCAGGTCCATCCAGCGCTATAGGCGCAGATCGCGCCATCGGCTTTTCGTCTTCAGGCTGACGGCCAACCCTGCGGCCCAAGACCGCATAGAGCTGATAGAGGACGATACCGGCCAGAACAGCTGAGATTAAAAGTTCTAGGGCTTGCACGGTTCACAACCTGATTAATCGACGGCCCAAAGCTGGCCAAGTTAGGCGATAAGCCCACAAAGGCCTGCACCTGACGCCTATATAGGGATTTCCTTGCCACAAGTCAGGGGGGCCGTCATTAGCTACCGACGGCTCAGGCGCCTTAACATTGCGTAAGTTCGCCTCCCGTGTTAGCTGCGCGGCTTCAAAACATCAGATTTGGCCGATCTGCTGGATAGGGCCAAGCCTCACACGGTGAACCATTTCACCCAAGACGGGACGAGCATATGACCGATACTGAAGCTGGCGCAGCCATGACCGCTCCTGAGGGCCAGCCCTTGCCGAACGGTGCCGACAATGGCCCCGGCATCCGGATCTTGGCGCAATTCATTCGTGACCTGTCTTTCGAAAATCCTCGCGCGCCTGAGTCCATGCGTGCCGGTGCCCCTCAACCCCAGATCGAGCTTGGTGTTGAGATGAATGCGCGCGGTCGTGAAGACGGACTGTTCGAGGTCGACCTCAAACTATCAGCAACAGCCCAACGGGAAAACGAGGCGGTCTTCCACATTGAGCTGCTCTATGGTGGCCTCTTCCAAATCCAGGGTGTGCCTCAAACTGACCTCGAGCCGGTCCTGCTGATTGAGTGCCCGCGCTTTATGTTCCCCTTTGCGCGCCGGATCATTGCCGACCTGTCGAGCGAAGGCGGCTTCCCGCCCCTGATGCTGGATCCTATCGATTTTGCGAGCATCTATGCCGCCCGTCAGGCTCAGGCCGCCGCGTCGGGCACGCCTGCTGGCGACTTCACCATCACGATCTAAGGCCTTAGGCTGGCGGAACTAGCTTTCGCCAGCCAGCAGTCCAGTCCTATACCAAACGGCCTTATCTTTCAGGGCCTTGGCCACGAACTTGGCGTGGGCCTCGCGCTCGGCTTCGGTTGAGCGTGCACTAAGCGGGTTTGGTCGCGCGCCATAGTTGACCGGTCCAGTCGATAGGAGGGTCTTGGTCCCGCCCTTGGGTTCAATCGTAAAGTCTAGGCCCCGCTCCTTACCGCCCTGCAGTTCTAGATAGACCGCCGCCAGCAGTTGCGAGTCGATCAGGGCACCGTGCTTGTCGCGCGACTCCAGCGAGATCTTGTAGCGTTTGCACAGGGCATCGAGGGAATTGTACATGCCCGGAAACCGCTTTTGCGCCATTGGCAAGGTATCAATCCAGCGATCCTCTGGGATCGGCGCGCGTCCGGCCCGTTCGAGTTCCGAATTGATGAACCCTCGGTCGAAGGGGGCATTATGGGCGATCAGCTTGGCGTCACCGATAAAATCCAGAAACTCATCAGTGACCTCAGGCGCATCAAAGGTCGGTTTTCCCACCAAGAAGGCATTGGAAATGCCGTGAACCCGCTCGGCGTCCGGATCGATCTCGCGCTGAGGGTCGATAAAGCGGTGAAAGGTCCGGCCTGTGGGCAACAGATCGTTCAGCTCGACACAGCCAAGTTCGACCAGTCGGTGGCCCTGTTTGTGCTCTAGGCCAGTGGTTTCAGTATCGAGGACAATTTCGCGCGCCATTGCCAAACCTTGCGGATGTTTGCCGCTCTGATCAAGAGGCCAATAGTTTGGCGATGGCCGCACGGACTTGGTCGCGGGCGCTGTCGAGGCCTTTCGAGGTATCGATGACAATATCGGCGAGGGCGCGTTTTTCAGCATCCGGCAATTGCCGCGCCAAGATGGCGTCGAGCTTTTCCGCCGTCATATCCGGTCGAGCCATAACCCGCTCGCGCTGGACCGCTTCAGGGGCCGAAACCACAATCACGGCCGCCACATTGCGCTCTCCGCCGGTCTCAAACAAAAGCGGGATATCGAGGATCACCAGAGGCGCATTGACCGCCGCTGCGGCTTCGAAAAAGACCTTCCGACTTTCGCCGACCAGGGGATGGACCACGGCCTCTAGGCTTTTTAGGGCTTCAGGATGTCCTACCACCTGAGCGCTGAGCTTGGCGCGGTCGATCGCACCGTCTACGACTACGCCTGGAAAGACGGCCTCAACGGGAGCGACAGCCGCGCCACCCTTGGCATAGAGGGCGTGGACGGCCGCATCGGCGTCATAGACCGGCACGCCTTCGGCCTGAAACATGGCCGAGGTGGTGGACTTGCCCATGCCAATCGATCCGGTGAGGCCAACAATGATCATCTCAGAACTCCTTAGACCCCAGCCATATGGGCGAGGGCGAGGGCGCGAACATCAACCGATGGGGGCGGCGGCACGCCAAAAAAGGCCTCGAATGAGGGCCTCGCCTGACCAATCAGCATATCGAGGCCATCCACCGTTTGATGGCCGCGCGCTCTGGCCTCGGCCAAGAAATCAGTTTCGAGCGGCCTATAGACCATGTCCATAAAGACCGTGCCCTCAGAGACAGATTGCCACGGCACGGCTGGGCCCTCGCCGCCGCCGAGGCCCAGTGAGGTCGCATTGATCACGGCGCCCGCGCCGTCAAAGGCGGATTCTGCTTGGGCCTGATCAAAGGCCTGAACCTTAGGACCAAGCGCCGAGGCTATGGATTGGGCCTTTTCGAGCGTACGGTTGACGATGTGGACGCGGGGCACACCGGCAAGGATCAGGGCTGCCGCCGCACCCCGGGCCGCGCCGCCTGCGCCCAAAATGACCACCGGCGCGGCCTTCAGGTTCAGAGATGGCGCTTGGCGCGCAAAGGCATAGAGCAGGCCTTCGCCGTCGGTATTGTCGACCCGAACCGATCCATCAGCATCAAAAAGGACTAGGTTCGCCGCGCCCGACAGCCGGGCAATGTCGCTGACCTGATCGCCCAGACCACTGGCAAGGGAAAGGGCCTGCTCCTTAAAGGGCAATGTGACATTAAGGCCGCGGATGGCCCCGCCGCGCAAACCGGACGCAAAGGCGGAAAATCCATCTTTCGGTGGGGAGAAGGCGACATAGACGCCATCAACGCCGCCGGCTTGGAGCCAGTGATTATGAATTAGCGGGCTCATCGAGTGACGCACTGGCCAGCCGACCACGCCCGCAACGAGGGTTTGCCCAGAGATCATTGGTCTAAAATCCCATACAGCCTTAACTGCGCCAATAGACCAGACAGCGGTAGCCCAAGGATGGTGAAATAGTCACCCTCGATCTGCTCAAACAGCTGCACCCCGTGGGATTCCAGCTGATAGCCACCAACACAAGACAAGATGGCGGGTCCCTGCTGTTCCAGATAACGGCTTAGAAACCGGTCTGAAAAGTGCCGCATGGTTAGGCTGGCGCTCACCACCTCTTGCCAAACCAATTGGCCGTTCAGGGCCAAGGCTGTGGCGGAGTGGAGTTGATGGGTCTTGCCCCTCAAGAGCCTTAAGCTGGCGTCAGCCTCGGCCATGGTCGCGGCCTTATTGAACAGTACACCATCAAGATCGAGGGTCTGATCGGCCCCGATAACCAGCCCGGGGGTCTGTTTAGACCGCGCCAAGGCCTTCGCCTCGGCCAAGGCTTGCGCAATGGCGATCGGGGACTGACCCTTGGCCAAAAGCGCCTCTTTCAAGACCTCTTCATCAATATCGGCTGGCTGAACCGAAAAGGGCACACCCGCACCGGTCAAGATCTGCCGGCGGGCCGCAGAGCCTGAGGCCAAGATCAGGGGCGGCACATCGCCGATGCCGGTGGTCATGCGGGGGTCTCGGCTGCACCCTTGGCGGCGGATAGGAGGTTCATGACGGCTGCGGCTGTCTCTTCAACCGAGCGACGGGTGACATCAATGACCGGCCAGCCATGTTTTTCGAACATCCGGCGGGCGCGGACGATCTCATCGCGCACGGATTCTGTGTCGACATAGGTGCTTTCACGATCCTCTTTCAGGCTCAAGAGGCGATTTCGCCGGATCTGGATCAGTCGGTCAGGGGACACGGTCAAGCCAACCACCATGGCCCTTTTAAGATTAAACAGTTGCGGCGGCGGCTCAGACCCGGGGACCAACGGCACATTGGCCGCCCTGATGCCGCGATGGGCCAGATAGATCGAGGTTGGCGTCTTTGAGGTTCGGCTCACCCCCACCAAGACCACGTCGGCGGACTCTAGGTGCTGTGTGCCTTGGCCATCATCATGACCAATGGCGTAGTTGAGGGCTTCAATGCGGTTGAAATAGTCGTGATCGAGCGTGTGCTGGGCGCCCACGCGGGTCGAGAGGGACGCGCCCAGATAGCGCGCTAGGGCGGACACCAATGGATCAAGGGCCGCGATACAGCCCATATCGATATCTCGGCAGCCCTCTTCCAAGGCCACCCTTAGACCTTTGTCGACAATGGTGTGGATCACGATCCCGGGCGAGGCCTCTATCTCTTTTAAGACCCGCTCCAACTGGCGCGGCGACCGGACCAGCGCATAGACATGCTCGATCGGCAGGACATCATCAAAGCGGGCGCAGACCGCCTTGGCCATGGCATTAAGCGTCTCGCCGGTAGAATCCGATACGAGATGGACATGAAAATAGGTGGCGATGCGCGGTGTGTGGCTCATGGCCCTAGTCATGCCCTCAAGGTCTGGGTTCGGCAAGCATTGTGGTTTTGGATAATTGATCTGTGGAAAAAGGGTTAACGAAACCTTAACGACGGGGGCTCGAGCGGTGGCCGGTTTGGGGGCAAATTCGAGGCTTGGCGGCGGCCTGACCGGTCATTGGAAAAGCGCTACATTTTGCCACGTCTTTTCCCCGTCCGAGCCCGGTAGGTGCGTTGCTGATCGTGCCGACCGAGGCCTATGGTTAACAAGTTCTAAAGACTCACCGCCCTGACGCCATTGGCGTTAAGGTTTTGTTAATCTCTTCAAGCCGTTTCAAACAATCCCCGGTTTTCACAGGCCATTGGCCGTCCCCCTAAGGGTCTGGGGATAAGGCCGGGAAGGCGGTGGGAGCGGGCCTGTATCTTCCGGCTTCGAGTGGGGCTGTCCTGTTTCTGCCCTGCTCCAACCTTCACCCCAAATATTTCTATTCTTCTCTTAATAAGAAAAGGAAGAAGCCTTCGTGTGGGTGCGGGCTTGAGTCTGGCTAGGGAAATGGCTTTAAGAGAGCCATGAACCAGACCCTGACACCGACCGGCGCCGCCGGACCATCGACCCCAGCCTTACTCCAAGTTCTTGCTGGTCAAAGCTTGGCCAAGCCACCGATCTGGTTCATGCGCCAAGCGGGTCGCTATTTGCCAGAATATCGCGCCCTTCGCGCAACGGCTCCGGATTTCATATCCTTCTGTCTGGACCCGGAAAAGGCAGCTGAAGCGACCTTGCAGCCTATGCGCCGCTTTGCTTTCAGCGCCGCCATCGTCTTTGCCGATATTTTACTGATCCCCGGAGCCTTGGGTCAGGATGTTCGGTTTGAAGTTGGGGAAGGCCCAAAGCTCGGAACCCTTCCACCGCTCCAGACGATGCGCGATCAGATTGAGGCCTCTACAGGACGGCTATCGGCTGTTGGTGAGACCTTGAGCCGGGTGCGTGCAGCCTTGGAGCCAGAGCGGGCCTTGATCGGCTTTGCCGGCGCGCCTTGGACCGTGGCGACCTATATGATCGAAGGGGGCTCAAGCGACCGTACCGGAGCGCGGACCTATGCCTATACACACCCAGAGGCGCTCGATGGCTTAATAGACATCTTGGTTGAGGCGACCGCCCTCTATCTGATCATGCAGGCCAAGGCGGGGGCCCAGGTCCTAAAACTCTTTGAATCTTGGGCTGAAAACCTGCCGGAAGACCTTTTTGAGCGACTGGTCATTGGCCCCCATATGAGGATTATCGAGAAGGTGCGGGCCGCAGGGATCGATGCGCCCTTTATCGGCTTTCCAAAGGGCGCTGGGACCTTGGTGGCCAACTATGTGGCTAAGGTGCCGGTCCAGGCCGTGGCTATGGATGTTCAAGCCTCAGCAGCCTTCGGTCGCCAGCTTCAGCAGACGACGGCCATTCAAGGCGCGCTTGACCCCTTGCTTTTGCGAGCAGGCGGAGCGGCCCTTGATCGGCGTGTTGAAGAGATGTTGGTCCAATGGGGCGGCGGACCCTATATCTTCAATCTTGGCCACGGGATCTTGCCCGATACGCCCATTGCCCATGTCGAGCAGGTCTTGGCGCGGGTTGTTGGCTCTTAATGGCCGATTGGGGATTTTAGTGTGACCATGGATCAGCCGACCAAGAAAATTGCCGTTGTCCTGTTTAATCTGGGCGGACCAGATGGGCCAAAGGCTGTGCAGCCCTTTTTGTATAATCTCTTTGCGGACAAGGCGATTATTGGCGCGCCAGCCGGAATCCGACAGGCCCTCGCCTTTATGATCTCGACCCTGCGCAAGAAGTCTGCGCAGGCCAACTACAACATTATGGGCGGTGGCTCGCCGATCATGCCGCAAACAACGGCTCAAGCCGAGGCCCTGAGCGCGGCCATGTCGAGCAAGGTCGATGGGGCTGAGGTTCAGCTGTTCATCGCGATGCGCTATTGGCACCCCTTTACCCATGAGACGGCAAAGGCTGTGGCGGCCTATGGTCCAGATGAGATCATCCTCCTGCCGCTCTATCCGCAATTTTCGACGACAACGACGGGCTCGTCGGTCGGCGAATGGAACAGGGTCTATCGGGGTTCGGGACAGGCGCGGGAAATCTGCTGCTATCCGACCTTGGATGGGGTGGTTGAGGCCCATGCTCAGGCGATCGAGCGCGCCTATAGCGCCGCCGGGTCGCCAGCCGGTGTGCGCCTGCTATTTTCGGCCCACGGCTTGCCCGAAAAAATAATTGAGCAGGGCGATCCCTATCAGTCACAGATAGAGGCCACGGCGGCTGCGGTTGCGGCCCGGCTTGGCAAGGGTTGGGATTGGCAGATCTGTTACCAAAGCCGCGTGGGGCCCCTCAAGTGGATTGGTCCTACAACGCCTGAGGCGATCGCGGCAGCGGCTGAGGCCGGTCTTGGCGTCGTTGTCACCCCGATCGCCTTTGTCTCTGAACATATTGAGACGCTGGTCGAGCTGGATCATGAATATGCCGAGCTGGCCCATGATCTCGGCTGTCCGCACTATATCCGCGTTCCCGCCTTGGGGACCGACCCGATCTTTATAGAGGCCCTTTCAGAGTTGGCGGTTGCCAGCCTGTGCCGGACCGGAACAGCCCCCTGCCAAGGCTGGTCTTGTGATGCCAAACACGTCAAATGTCCGTACCGCAAGACGGCGGCCTAGGGAGATTCTCGTGGCGCAACATTATGACCTGTTTCGTGGGCTTCACATCATTGCGGTGATCGCGTGGATGGCAGGCATGCTCTATTTGCCGCGTCTCTATGCCTATCACAGCGCTGCAACCCCCGGATCGGAGATGGACGAGACCTTTAAGGTCATGGAGCGCAAGCTTTTGCGCATCATCATCAATCCGGCCATGATCTTGACCTTCCTCTTTGGGGGCCTGCTCATCTGGGCCGACAGCGAAATACGCGGATGGGCTTTCTTGGCTCAGCCTTGGATGGTCACCAAGCTTTGCGGGGTTGTCGTCTTGGCTGGATGGCATGGCTTTTTGGCGGGAGCCCGCAAGCGGTTCGAGAACGGCACCAATCAACGCACTGGTAAGTTTTGGCGGATGACAAACGAACTGCCCTTCATCGCGGCAATCATCATGGTCATCGCGGTGACCACCGAATTTACCCACTTTTGATCCTGACTCCCTCAAGGCTGTTGGGCATTATCTTGACCTGACCGGCCTTATGTGGTTCGGCTAGTTGCAGACGTGGTGCGCCACGTTCCCGCCTCTCACCGAGGTCTTACCGCGGGTCCGTTTAAGGATCGCACCAAGGCCCATCGGTTCTCCCTTCGCGCTGCTTGGCGCAACACATCACTGGTCTAAAGCTCTGACACTGGGGCTAAAGACGCGCGTGGCTGCTTGATCGTAGCCCGACTGACCTTGAGACTTTCAATGCAAGACGAACCTATGAACGACACCGATACCGATCAGATGATCGATACGACAGCGACCGATGGCCCATCCGTCGAAGGCGACCTAGAGCCCACCGGCGGTGATGCGGCGACCGCCGTTGCCCAGATGGGCATCACACGCATGTCGCTGATGGAACTGAAGCTCAAGTCCCCCAGCGATCTGTTGGCGCTGGCTGAGGCCATGGAGATTGAGAACGCCAACTCCATGCGCAAGCAGGACATGATGTTCGGGATCCTGAAGGCTGTTGCCGAAGAGGGCGTCGAAATCTCCGGCGGCGGCGTGATGGAGGTCGTGCAGGACGGGTTCGGCTTCTTGCGCTCGCCAGAGGCTAACTATCTGCCTGGCCCCGACGATATCTATGTCTCGCCCTCACAGATCCGCAAATTTGGTCTTCGCACCGGCGACAGCGTCGAGGGACCGATCCGCGCGCCGCGCGAAGGCGAGCGTTATTTTGCCCTGCTGAAGGTTGACTCGATCAATTTCGAGAACCCTGAAAATGTGCGCCATAAGGTTCATTTCGATAATCTGACACCGCTCTATCCGGACGAGCGCCTGACCATGGAAATTCAGGATCCAACCCTGAAAGACCGATCCGGCCGCGTGATCGACATTGTCGCGCCCCTGGGTAAGGGCCAGCGCTGTTTGATCGTCGCCCCGCCTCGCGTAGGTAAGACCGTGATGTTGCAGAACATCGCCAAGTCGATCGCCGCCAACCACCCAGAATGTTACCTCATTGTGCTTTTGATCGATGAGCGTCCCGAAGAGGTGACGGACATGCAGCGCACCGTGAAGGGCGAGGTCATCTCCTCAACCTTTGACGAGCCCGCAACGCGCCACGTGCAGGTCGCCGAAATGGTCATCGAAAAGGCTAAGCGCCTGGTCGAACACAAGCGCGATGTGATCATCCTGCTCGACTCCGTCACCCGTCTGGGCCGCGCCTACAATACGGTGGTGCCGTCCTCGGGTAAGGTCCTGACCGGCGGTGTTGACGCCAATGCCCTGCAACGGCCCAAGCGCTTCTTCGGCGCCGCCCGCAATATCGAAGAGGGTGGCTCCTTGACCATTATCGCGACCGCCCTGATCGATACGGGCAGCCGCATGGACGAGGTGATCTTCGAAGAGTTCAAGGGCACCGGTAACTCGGAAATCATTCTTGACCGTAAGGTTGCCGATAAGCGGGTCTTCCCCGCCATCGACATCTTGAAGTCGGGTACCCGCAAGGAAGATCTCATCACGCCGAAAGATGTGCTGCAAAAGACCTATGTCCTGCGCCGCATTCTCAACCCTATGGGTCCGCAAGATGCCATCGAGTTCCTGCTCGACAAGATGCGTCAGACCAAAAACAATGCCGACTTCTTCCAGTCGATGAACACCTAAGAAAAAGGGCGGCTCCGAGGTCTCGGGTCCGCCCTTTTTCTTCAGTAAAAACACATATTTATCAAGGGGTTAGCAGGGTCGCGCCGATGGTTTCGCGTCCCGCTAAGGCCTCGTGCGCGGCGCGGGTATCCTTGAGCGCATATTCCGCCCCGATCTGGATCTTGACCGCACCTGAGCCGATGACCGCGAACAGGGCGTTAGCGCTCTCATCCAGATCTTCGGTGGTGGCGATATAGTCAAACAGGGTTGGGCGGGTAAAGAACAGCGAACCCGCGGCCGCGAGGCGGGCAGGCGCAAAGGGCGGCACTGGCCCTGACGCATTGCCGAAACTGATAAACAGGCCCCGGCGGCTGAGGCTGGCAAGGGTGGCTTCAAAAGTATCGGCACCGACGGAATCATAGGCGACCGCAACGCCCTGACCCTTGGTGATCTCCTTCACGCGCGCCGCGACATCCTCTGTGCGGTACTGGATGACGTGATGACAGCCCTGAGCCATGGCCAGATCGGCTTTGGCCTGCGACCCGGCTGTGCCAATGACGATGGCACCAAGGGCTCTTGCCCACTGCGTCATGATCGACCCGACCCCACCCGCCGCAGCATGGATCAGGATCATGTCGCCAGCCTTGACGGGGAAACAGCGACGCAGGAGGAACTCCGCCGTCATCCCCTTAAGCATAGCGGCTGCAGCCTCTTTGAGGCTAACACCCTCAGGCACCTTAACGGCGCGATTGGCGGCGGTGACATGGACCTCGCAATAGGCCCCGAGCGGCCCGCTGCCATAGGCGGCCCGGTCACCTACGGCAAAGCGGGTTACACCCTCACCGATCGCATCCACAATCCCCGCGCCCTCAAGACCAAGAACCGATGGAAAGGCGATCGGATAGAGGCCACTGCGCTGATAGATGTCGATGAAGTTTAGGCCAATGGCCTCATGGCGGATGCGGATTTGACCGGGTCCGGGGGTTGGCTCCGGCAGGTCGATGGCCTTGAGAACCTCTGGTCCCCCGGCCTGGGTCGCTTGAATGGCGAGCATGGTGTCGGTCTCCGGTCTCAAGGCTAAAGGTTAGCGGCGAAGAAGGCCAAGGTGCGCTGCTCGGCCAAGGCGGCATCAGCGGCGTCATAATGTTCACCCCCCTTGCGCGCAAAGGCATGGTCGCGGCCCGCATAGTTATGAAGGGTGACAAGCCGGTTGCCAGACAGGGCCTCGGTCAGGGTGGCCTGGGCGGCCTTGGGCACGAACTGGTCCTCCTCTGCCACGTGCAACATCACCGGGCGGTTGAGGGCCTTGGCCTCGTCCACCTTGTTTTCAATGCCAACGCCATAGAAACAGACGGAGGCATCAATATCGGTGCGGGTCGCGGTCAAGAATGATAGGAGTCCGCCAAGGCAAAAACCGACCGAGCCAACCTTACCATTACAGCCCTCATCGGCGCGAATGGTGGCAAGGGTCGCGGCGATGTCCTCGACGCCCTTATCCACATTAAAGGCGGTGTAGAGTTCGAAGGCCTTGGCCCACTCGGCCTCAGACTGGTCGGTAATGTCGATGCCCGGCTCGATGCGCCAGAACAGGTCTGGACAGATGGCCAAATAGCCTTGGGCGGCCAGATCATCGGCAATGGCCCGCATCACGCCATTGACGCCAAAGATTTCTTGGATGACCACGACGGCCGGCGCCTTGGCCGCCGCGGGTCTGGCCACATAGGCACTGAAGGTTCCGTCTTTGGTGGTGATAGTGGTCATTGTGCCAGACATTGAAGGGCTCCATGGTGTCAGTCGCGAATAGGGTTGTTTTGAGGATAGAGGCCTCGCGGCAATTACACCAAGGGTCTTGCGAGTGAATTTCTATCAAATCTTAATAGGCGCATGACAGGGTTGTGGCCTAGCCACTGTAAGGAGGCACTAAGCCATGAAGATGACCATCGAGATTGATTGCACGCCGCTTGAGGCGCGGACCTTTCTGGGGCTGCCGGACGTTAGCGTCTTGAACGATCATCTGGTGCAAGAGATGAAGAGCCGGATGGACACCAATATGGCCATGCTTCAGCCCGACGAGTTGATGAAGAACTGGATGGCCTTTGGTGGCCAGGCAACGGAGCAGTTTCGAAAGCTGATGACCGCCGCCGCGACCTCGACCATGACCGGCAGCAAGCCCTAATCCGAAGCGAATGACCGACACAATCTATGCGCCGGCAACGGCTCCTGGCCGCTCAGCGGTCGCCGTTGTGCGCCTATCAGGACCGCAGACCAGCAATGCCCTGCGCCAACTGATCGGCAGCCTGCCTGAGCCCCGACGCGCGAGTCTTCGGCGGCTGAGAGACCCTGCGTCGGGAGCGGTTCTCGACGACGGGGTGGTGCTGTGGTTCCCCGGTCCGGCCAGCTATACGGGCGAGGATTCTGCAGAACTGCATCTCCATGGTGGCGTGGCGGTGGTTGAGGGCGTTTTGGGTGGGCTTGATCGGCTGGGCCTGCGGATGGCGGAGCCGGGTGAATTTACCCGCCGCGCCTTCCAAAACCAACGTATGGACATGGCGCAGGCCGAGGCGGTGGCCGATCTTGTCGATGCCGAGACAGCGGCGCAAAGACAGCAGGCGCTGGACCAGCTCGCCGGTGGCCTGTCTCAGCGCTATGACCGATGGCGCGATCAATTGCTCGGTGCATTAGCGATGCTTGAGGCTGGGATTGATTTTCCAGACGAGGAGGTCCCGGAGGCCGTGGCCAATATGGCGCGCCCACCGCTTGAACGCTTGCTCTTGGAGGTGCGTCTTGCCTTGGACGACGGCAAACGGGGCGAGCGGATCAGGGATGGCTATCGCGTCGCCGTGATTGGTGCGCCCAATGCGGGCAAGTCGAGCCTGATCAATGGGCTTCTTGGCCGCGACGCCGCCATCGTCACCGATATTGCCGGGACCACGCGGGACATTATTGAAGCGCCGTTGGTCTTGGCGGGCTTTAAGCTCTTGCTTGCTGATACGGCCGGTATTCGTCAGAGCGACGATCCGATTGAGCAGGAGGGGGTGCGACGGGCGCAAGCCTGGGCGCAGGACGCGGCCCTGCGGCTCTGGCTGGTTGATGGTGCCTCGAGCTATGGTGACTGGGCGCTGGCTAAGGATCTGGTCGGATCGGGCGACGTCTGTCTGATCAATAAGTCCGACCTTGGCCTGTCGGCTGATGGTGTCGCCGCTGAGGCTTGGGCGCGAGCGCACGGGTTGGCGGTTCAGTTCCTCAGCCTGTCACGGGACGGCGCTGACGCCGTCCGCCTTGATCTCACTGAGCGGGTGACGGCGGCCCTGTCAGGGGCGGACTTTCCGGCGGCGACCCGGCGACGGCATGCGGTCCACCTGTCCGAAGCCGCTGGTCACATTGACCGCGCCCTAGGCGTTCTCGCGCTCGGCTCCGAATTGGCCGCCGAGGATGTGCGTTTAGCGGCGCGGGCGCTCGAGCGGGTGACGGGCAAGATCGATCCCGAGGATGTTTTGGGGGCGGTCTTTTCCACCTTCTGCATCGGCAAGTGAGCTGTTTCACGTGAAACATAGGCCGCCGTCGCGATGACCGATGGGTGATGTTTCACGTGGAACACCGCCCTCCGCCCCGCATGGCCCCTGACTCATCTCGACGCCAAGCGGTGGTTGGCCTATAAGGCGCTCAGCGGCACATTGGCCCGCCCTGCCCCACATGATCAAACCCGTGAGCGCCATTCAGCCCCCTCTGCCGACAGCGGCCTGGGACGTCATCGTCATCGGCGGTGGCCATGCGGGCTGCGAGGCCGCAGCGGCTGCCGCGCGCTTTGGGGCCAAGACCCTGCTTTTGACTCACAGGCTAGAGACCTTGGGCGAAATGTCCTGCAACCCGGCCATTGGCGGCTTGGGCAAGGGCCATCTGGTGCGTGAGATTGATGCCCTTGATGGGTTGATGGGCCGGATGGCTGATCAGGCCGGCATTCAGTTTCGCATGCTCAATCGGTCCAAGGGCGCGGCCGTGCGCGGTCCCCGCTCTCAGATCGACCGCAAGCTCTACCGCGAGGCCATGCAGGCCGCTCTGGCCAATCAGCCTAACCTCACCCTCCATGCCGAAGCGGTCGAGGACCTAATCATCGAAGGGGGCCGGGTTGCGGGTGTCGTTGGCGCTACCGGCCAGCCCTATCGCGCCTCACGGATCGTCCTAACGACGGGCACCTTCTTGAAGGGCGTCATCCATCTCGGCGAAAAGCGCATTCCAGCGGGGCGCGTGGGGGATCAACCGGCCATCGGTCTGGCCGACCGCCTTTATGGCTTGGGCCTGAGCATGGGCCGCCTCAAGACCGGCACGCCTGCTCGGCTTGATGGCTCGACCATCCATTGGGATCAGCTGGACATGCAGGAGGCTGATAATCCTCCCGTGCCCTTCTCGTTCCTGACAGACCAGATCACGACGCCGCAGATCGCTTGCGGCATCACCTTCACCAATCAAGAGACCCACAAGATCATTGCCGAGCGCCTGACAGAATCGGCGGTCTATGGCGGCCGGACGACCGGCGTTGGGCCGCGCTATTGTCCGTCGATTGAAGACAAGGTCGTACGCTTTGCCGATAAGACCAGCCATCAGGTCTTCTTGGAGCCCGAAGGCCTTGATGACGACACGGTCTATCCTAATGGCGTCTCGACCTCTGTCTCCGAAGAGACCCAAACCCTTTTCCTGCGCACCATTCCCGGCCTAGAATCGGTTGTTATTCGCCGGTTTGGCTATGCCATTGAATATGACTATGTCGATCCGCGCGAACTGACCCCCGCCCTCGAGGTCAAGCGCCTGCCGGGGCTCTATCTGGCCGGGCAGATCAACGGCACGACGGGCTATGAAGAGGCGGGCGCTCAAGGTCTGGTGGCCGGGCTCAATGCCGCCCGTCAGGCCTCTGGAGCCGACGCGGTGACCTTTGCTCGTGATGAGGCCTATATTGGCGTCATGATCGATGATCTGGTCACACGTGGCGTGACCGAGCCCTATCGCATGTTCACCAGCCGCGCCGAATATCGCCTGACCTTGCGAGCCGACAATGCCGATCAGCGCCTCACGGCACGCGGTCTGGCCCTCGGCTGTGTCGGTACGGAACGGGCAGAGCGCTTTGCCATTAAGGCTGACGCGCTACGGAGCGCACGGCTCCAGGCCGATCAATTGACCTTAACGCCGCAAGAGGCTGGTCGCCACGGCCTCTATGTTAAGGCTGATGGCCAAAGGCGCAGCCTCAAGCACCTGCTGGCCTATCCCGAGTTCTCGTTTGAGGCCCTGACGCAGGTCTGGCCACAGATCGCGCAATGGAGCCTCGATGTGCGCGAACAGGTTGAGATCGATGCGACCTATAGCGGCTATCTCGACCGTCAAACGGCTGATGTTGAAGCCTTCCGCCGCGATGAGAACCTCACCCTGCCCGCCGACCTCAACTATGGCCTTGTCGGCGGCCTCTCCAACGAGGTTCGCGAAAAGCTCATCCGCGTTCAGCCCCAGACCCTTGGCCAAGCCGCCCGCATTGAGGGTGTGACCCCCGGGGCCCTGACCGCCTTGCTCGCCCATGTCCGCAGGCCGACCCATGCTGCTTGATCAAACCCATCCCGCGCCTGCCGTGACGGATGCAGCCAGTTTTCAGCTCGCGACCGGCGCAACAGACGCTCAGATCGCCGATATCGAGACCTATCGCCAAATCCTTGCTGACTGGAACACGCGGATGAACCTTGTCGGTCCCTCAGCCATGGCCGACTTTTGGGGCCGCCACGCCTTTGATAGCGCCCAACTGCTCAGCTTGGCACCCGAGGCCAAGGTTTGGGCCGATCTTGGCGCGGGCGCAGGCTTTCCCGGTTTGATCCTTGCTATCCTGCTCAAGAACGACCCCGACGGTGAGGTGCATCTGGTTGAGAGCATGGCCAAGCGGTGCCGGTTTTTAGAGGCTGTGGTCGAAGCCCTCGACCTTCCTGCCATTGTCCATAATGTCCGCGCGGAAAGCATTGGCCTGAGGGTTGATCGCGTTACAGCGCGGGCCTTTGCGCCGATGGAACGGCTTTTGACCTTCGCCCAACCCTATTTCAAGCTAGGGGCGGTGGGCCTGTTCCTGAAGGGCGAAGGCGTCGACGCCGAACTGGAATTGGCCGCCAACCACTGGACCTTCCAAGCCAGACAGTTTCCGAGCCGAAGCGATCCTCGTGGCCGCATCGTCGAGATTAAGAGGCTCTATCGTGCCCAATAGTCCCATCCCGGCCCTGCGCGTTCTGTCGATCTCCAACCAAAAGGGCGGGGTCGGCAAGACGACGACGGCTATCAATCTTGGTACCGCCTTGGCCGCCGTGGGACAGCGCGTGCTGATCCTTGATCTGGACCCTCAGGGCAATGCCTCCACGGGCCTTGGCGTGCCGCGCCAAAAGCGGACCACAACCATCTATGACGTCTTGCTGGGCGAGCGACCCATCTTGGAAGCCGCTGTTGAAACCGCCCTGCCCGGCCTGCATCTTGTGCCGTCTGATGCCGATCTGTCCGGCGTTGAGATGGAATTGGCTCAGGTCGCTGGTCGCTCTTTCAAGCTTCGCGATGCTCTCGCAGCCTTGCGCGCTGATACGGGTCCCGATCGCTATACCTATGTGCTGATCGATTGCCCGCCTTCGCTGAACCTCTTGACCGTCAATGCCATGGCGGCGGCCGATGCGGTTCTGGTGCCCCTGCAGTGTGAGTTCTTTGCGCTTGAAGGCCTTAGCCAATTGATGCGCACGGTCGATCTGGTACGCGGCAGTCTTAATCCGACCCTCGAAATTCAAGGCGTGGTTCTGACCATGTATGACAAGCGCAACAGCCTGTCCGAACAGGTGGCCTTGGATGTGCGTAGCCACTTTGGTGACAAGGTCTATGAGACGGTCATTCCGCGCAATGTCCGCGTCTCTGAGGCCCCGTCCTTCGGTAAGCCCGTCCTGATTTACGACCTCAAATGCGCCGGTAGCCAAGCCTATTTGAAGCTGGCCAAGGAAGTGGTGGCCCGTGAACGGGCGCGCCAGACCCAGGCGGCGTGACGTGACCACCATGAAGGAAAGACAGACAGATGGCTGAGGGTCGCAGGGGTTTGGGTCGGGGGCTGTCGGCTCTGTTGGGGGAATCAGAGGCCGAGTTGGCCAGCGCCGAGGCGCGTGACGCCGACCGCGCCGTGGCCTCTGCCGCCGCGCGCGAGACGCCGATTGAGCTGCTGCGCCGCAATCCAGATCAGCCGCGTAGGCAGTTTATGGAGGGCGATATTAACGAACTGGCCGATTCCATCCGTGAGGTCGGCATCCTGCAGCCCATTCTGGTTCGCCCTGCCCCCGGCTCGGCGGGTGAGTTTCAGATCGTTGCCGGCGAGCGACGATGGCGCGCCGCCCAGATGGCGGGGCTAAAGACCGTCCCGATTTTGGTCCGCGAGCTTGATGATCTGGCGGTTCTTGAAATCGGCATTATTGAGAATGTCCAGCGGGCCGATCTGAATCCGGTCGAAGAGGCCCTCGGTTACCGCGCCCTGATCGAGCGGTTCGGACGCACGCAGGAGGCTGTGGCCCAGACGGTGGGCAAGAGCCGCAGCCATGTCGCCAATGCCCTGCGCCTGCTGTCGCTTCCCGATGAGGTTCAGGCTCTGCTCCTAACCGGTGCCTTGAGTTCGGGTCATGCCCGGGCAATCGTTTCGGCCTCCGACCCTGTTGGTCTCGCCCGTCAGATCGTAGAGGGCGGTCTATCTGTTCGGGCCACCGAGGCCCTGGTTCGCAAGGTCGGTGCCGGTTCGGCCTCTCGGCCTGTCCGGCCGGGCAAGGTTGGCGGGTTCAAGGACGCAGACACGCGCGCGTTGGAATCGGACCTCTCCGACATCTTGGGCCTCGACGTGGAAATCCTTGACCGCGACGGCGCGGGCGAAATCCGAATTTCCTACGCTACGCTCGAGCAGTTGGATGATTTATGTCGCCGTCTGACGCGCACAGGGGCGGGCACGGGTACACGCGATTAGGCTCATTTCGCCAGATTTCTACAAGATATTGAAACCAAAGCATTATCACCACCAAATATGGTGTCTTTTCGCCCTAAAGCCCTAGACGACGCGCCCGACCCGCGATGGTCAAGGCGAGTCTTTCCGCAATGAGCGTATCGGGCGAGCCGGTCTGTTTGCATGCCCAGTCGGCGTTCAACAGGTCGGGCTGAAGGTCGGCGATCTGGTCGAGGCTCCAAGCCCGGGCTTGGCGCAGGAACTCGCGCTCCTGTTTCCAAAATATGCCTGAAGACTTGGCGGCCTCCAGCAGGCCCGCCCCGCTCTTGTGCAATGTGAGTACCCGGCGAAGACGGCCCATATAGAAGCTGATCGCTCGCACGGCAGCGGGACCATTTTCACCCTCGGCAAAGGCGCGGCGCAAACCCGCCTGCGCGGCGCCCAATCGCCCGCCAAAGGCGTCTGCCGCTGCGTCACTCAACGAGGCTTCTGGCTCGACCCCCAGAAAGGGGGCCAGATCGGCGGGCGTCGCGCTCACGCCGCTGCCGGGACCGAGGAACAGGACCAGCCGTTCAATCTCTTGGCGGACTACACCGCGCTCGCGGGGCAGACGTGCCACGACCAGATCAAGGGCGTCGGCGCTCAGGCCAACCCGGTCCTTGCTTAGAAGGTCGCGGACCAGCCGGGCAACGTCGCCGGTGTCGTCCTCATAGCAGGGTATGACCACGGCGCCGGTCTTAGCCTGTTCGGCGACCTTGCGCAGGGCGGAGTCCTTGGCCAGTGGCCCGGCCTCGATCAAGAGCATGGCCTCGCCATTGAGGAGGCCATCGACATGTTGTTTGAGCGCGTCAGCGGCAGCCTTATCAACGGGGCCCTTTTCGCCTGTGAGCTTGAGCCGCACGAGCCGTCGCCCGCCCATCAGCGACATCGCGGCCAACTCATCGACCAGCCGGGCCGAATCGTTAGACAGGTCCGTCTCGGTCAGGACGGCGACGTCAAAGGGATCGTCAGGGTTTTGCGTGGACTTTGCGGCAACCAGATCAGCCCGCTCGCGGACAACGGCGCGGTCCTTGCCATAGAGCAGGACGGCCCGGATATCAGACCCCGGCTGGGCCAAAAACCGATCAATATCGGGCTTTTTGGCCAAAATCATCGGTCTAAGGTGCCTTTTTACTGGCGAAATAGCGCGCGATCTCAAGCCTGATCTGCTGAGCCGCCTCTGACGCCGCGCGCTTTTGACCATCCTGCTGAGCCGATATCCCGCCATAGGGGGCATCGGCGGAGTCGTAGGTGACGGCGATGGGAACCAGGCCAGAGGTTAGGATGGCGCGGGTCTGGGCATCGGTCAGACTATAGGTGACCTTGAGCTGAAGCTCATAGCGGTTGGCGACATTGTCGACCCGAAGGCCGCGTGGCAGACGCTTTTCTTCAACCACGATCTTGAGCCGGTAGGCAGGCGCAATGGCGCCGTCGCGACCAAAGGCATCATCGAGATCTTCGCGCAGCAGATAGCCATCTCGTCCGTGAGCGACATCAGTTGCGATTGCCGACAGTCCCGGAGCCACACCCGGCGACGCATAAAGGGGTGTGAAACCGCAGGCCGCGAGACTAAGGCAGCCCATCACGGTCGCCCCGAGTGCTAGCCACCGCGTGGGGCCTGATGTGACGATCCGATGTTCCAAGTGATCCCCTAGTCTCGATGATCCGCAGCGGTCGTTCAGTTGGCGACGATATTGACGATCCGGTCCTTGACAACAATGACCTTGCGAACCGTCAGGCCCTCAAGGTGGCGCGCAACGTCGCCGTCCGCCAGCGCTATTTTTTCGACCTCAGCCTCGGCCAGACCGGCAGCCACCGTCACTTCACCGCGGCGTTTGCCGTTGATCTGTACGGGCAAGGTCCGCTGGTCCTCAGCGGCGAGAGCGGAATCATAGACGGGCCAAGGCGCATCGACCACGAGGCCTTCACCGCCCAGACGCGCCCAGCATTCTTCGGCCAGATGGGGCGTAAAGGGTGCGACCAGTCGGGCGAGGATCGACAGGGCCTCAGCTCGCGCCGCCAGTGCTGCCTCGCTTGCCCCAGCAACGGGTAGACCCTTCAAAATATTGAGGAATTCATAGAGCCGTGCAATGCCACCATTGAAGCGGAAGCCCTCGATAGAGTCGGTCAGGCTGCCGATCAACCGATGAGCGGCCTTGATGACCTCAAGCGATTTTGGATCGCTGCTATAGTCTGCCTTGGGCGCCGGGCCTTCAGGCTGACTATCAAACTCATTCCAGACCCGGTGGACAAAGCGCCAAGCGCCTTCAACCCCGCCATTGGTCCACTGGACATCACGCTCTGGTGGACTGTCGGACATGACAAAGAGGCGGGCCGCATCGACACCATAGGCGTCAAAGATGTCTTCAGGTGCGACGACGTTCTTCTTCGACTTCGACATCTTTTCGATATCGCCGATGGCCACAGCATCGCCGCCGTCAATCAGGCGGGCGAGCCTTTGATTGCCCTCGTGGACAATATCGACCGCCTGTGGCTCGACCCAACTGCCGTCGACGAGCCGATAGGTTTCATGGGTGACCATGCCCTGGGTAAAGAGCCCTGCGAATGGCTCCTCGACGCCAAGCGCTCCCGTATCCTTAAGGGCGCGGGTGATGAAGCGGGCATAGAGCAGATGCAGCACCGCATGCTCGACGCCGCCAATATATTGATCGACCGGTAGCCAATAGTCCGCCGCCGCACGGTTAATCGGGTCGGGCGATTTGGGATCAGCGAACCGGGCAAAATACCAAGAACTGTCAACAAAGGTGTCGAGTGTATCGGTCTCGCGCTCCGCCTTGCCGCCGCATGCGGGGCAGGCGACGTGGCGCCAAGTGGGGTGGCGCAGTAGCGGATTGCCAGGACGATCAAACTCGACATCATCGGGCAGCACGACTGGCAACTGGTCGGCTGGGACCGAGACGGGGCCGCAAGCCTGGCAATGGATGATCGGGATCGGGCAGCCCCAATAGCGCTGGCGTGAGACGCCCCAGTCGCGCAGGCGATAGACGGTCGCGCCCTTGCCTTGGTTCTGGGCCTCGATCCGGTCGATTGCAGCGGCCTTGGCTGGCTCAATCTCAAGACCGTTTAGGAATTCAGAATTATAGATCTTGCCCGGGCCGACATAGGCCTCCTTGTCGACGGCGAAGGTCGCAGGATCTTCACCGTTGGGGAGGACCACGCATCGGACTGGCAGGTCATATTTGCGGGCAAAATCAAGATCGCGCTGATCATGGGCAGGGCAGCCAAAAATCGCGCCGGTGCCATAGTCCATCAGCACAAAATTGGCGATCCACACCGGCAATCTCTTTGTCGAATCAAAGGGATGAACGACAGTTAGGCCGGTATTGAGCCCCTTCTTTTCAGCCGCTTCAATGTCCGCCGCTGAGGTGCCGCCATGGCGGCATTCGGCGACGAAAGAAGCTGTCTTGGGGTCTGCGGCGGCCAATTGTTCCGCCAACGGATGATCCGGCGCAATGGCCAAAAAGCTTGCGCCATAGAGGGTATCGGGGCGGGTGGTATAGACCTCTAAACCGCTCTCAAACCCGGTCGGAACCGAGCCCGAAAAATCAAAGGTGAGGCGCAGGCCCTTGGACCGACCGATCCAGTTTTCCTGCATCAGCCGAACCTTGTCCGGCCAACGATCAAGACCGCCAAGGCCCTCGATCAGGGCGTCGGCATAATCGGTAATGCGCAAGAACCATTGGGTTAGTTTGCGTTTTTCAACCACCGCACCGGAGCGCCAGCCCTTGCCGTCTATGACCTGCTCATTGGCCAGCACGGTCATATCGACCGGATCCCAATTGACCACGCCCTCTTTGCGATAGACGAGGCCCTTGGCCAGCAGCTCTAGAAACCAGGCCTGCTGCTTGCCGTAATAGTCCGGATCGCAGGTCGCAAATTCTCGCGACCAATCGACCGATAGGCCCAAGAGCTTAAGCTGTCGGCGCATGGCGTCGATATTGTCGTAGGTCCAGCCCTTGGGGTGGATCCCGCGCTCCATGGCCGCATTTTCCGCCGGCATCCCAAAGGCGTCCCAGCCCATGGGGTGCAGGACATTATAGCCCCTTGCCCGCTTGAACCGTGCCACCACGTCGCCCATCGCATAGTTGCGCACATGGCCCATATGGATGCGCCCTGACGGATAGGGGAACATCTCGAGCACATAATATTTGGGACGGCCACCCGCCGCTTCGGGCGCGACGGTGGTGAACACCCCCGCCTCATCCCAAGCGGCGCGCCATTTGGGCTCAGCTTCTTTTGGATTGTAACGGGGCATGACGATGGCGGCTTTAGCAGAAGGAAGGGGTGAGGGCGACGCGCGAGCGGTGCCAGAGGCGGCCGAAGGATAGGTTGGAGCGGCGAGGCCGCGCCGATTAGCCCTTGCCGTTAATGGTCGACAGACGAAGCTGACGCGCGCGGGTCAGGATCGCATTTTCCAGATCGGTCTCGGTTTGCGCGGCCGTGGCCGAGTCGGCCCAAGCGCCAGTCGCATCCTTGACCTGCTTAAACACCGCAACATTCAGGCCATCGGCGCGAAGGCGGGTGTCGAGAATATAGACCGTGACCTTAAAGCGCTCATCGGGCTTTTCAGGGCTGGTGTACCAGTCGGTAATGATCACGCCGCCCCAAGGATCGGCCGAGGTCAGAGGAATGAAGGACAGGGTGTCGAGCGAGGCGCGCCACAGATAGCTGTTGACGCCAATCTGGCTACCGGCCTCAGCGGCTACAGCCGCCTTACGGCGGAAGGGGTTAAAGCCACCCTCTTCTTGGGTTTGGAACACGGCTGGACCCTTGGATCCACCGATCTTTAAGGTCGAACAGCCTGCGACCGCCACCAGGGCCACGGCCGCGACCACTAAAGACGCCTTACGCATAAACGCCATATTTAATCGCTCCACTCATTGGCCAATCCGTACTGTCCGGAATAGCACTGTCGCCCCCGACCGCCTCAAACTGTCATCATCGCGGTCTATAGCATGGCGACGCTGCCTCCAAACAGGAATCACGTGACTAAAGGGCCACAGAATGATCTTTAGCACGCATTAAGGGGCTGAATCTTATGACGGGCATCAGACTCCGAGTTGACCCGGGGGAAAAGAAGCCTTTAATCAACGCTGTCGAGGATGATTTGGTTCGTGCTTGATGGCGATCAATGTCGTTCCAAGAATATAGGTTCACTCGGTTTCATTATGTCTTTGTTGCGCACCATCGCTGCTGGCACGGTCGGGCTGATCCTCTCGGGGATGGCACTGACGGCTCACGCCGCAGATGCGCCGCGCGGCAAGGCGACCGTGACGACCGAATTGGCCCCTGCGACAGACGCCTTTGCCAAGGATCAAAACCAGTGGGGCGCTCAGTCGACCCGCCGGTCGCTGCAATGGGACGATAAGGCCCGCTGGGGCGTCAAGCTGGACCTGACCCAGCCTGCTAGCCGTGACATGCAGCTCAAGGACATTCAGGCTGGAGCCTATTATCGGCTCTCGCCCTCCTTGCGCGTCGGCGGTGCCGTGGCGCTGGGCGACTCGTCGCAGATCACTCGCTATAGCGCGCCGCAAGATCGCGCGCCTCGCGTGCGCCTAGAGACCGCCTTTAAGTTCTAAGGCCGTCAATCGCCGCGATGCCCCAGACGCCCGTCCCCGAAAGGAGGCGGGCATTTTTATGGCCTATGCCGCCCAGCGCGATCACCGGCAGGTTAGCCCTATGAGCCCACTCAGCGATCCGGGTCTGCCCTAGGGGCTGACCGGCCGAGGGGCTTTGACTGACGAAAACCGGTGAAATCAGCGCCGCATCCAGTCCGAGGCGGGCTGCCTTGGCGATGGCGCGGGGACTATGGGCCGCTGTGGTGATGATCCAGTTTGGATGGCGCGCCCTTAACCGCTTGGCGTGGCCCATCATCCGCTCTGGCAGGTGAACCCCGTCGGCTCCGACCCTGCGGGCTAAGGCCTCATCTGCACCGATCAAGAGCGTCAGGTCCCGTTGGCGGGCCAAATCGGCTAAGGCCAAGGCCTCTACCAGCGCCTGAGGACGGCCAAAGCTGCGATAGATGATCCCGCTTCCCTTAGGAAGGCGCAGGGCCGTACCGACAGGGTCGGGTAACCGGTCTGGATCCGTTATCAGCCAAAGGTGGGGCAGGGCTCGTGATCTTGCGCTGAGCCCCTGAGGAGGCTTTCGCTTTTGGGCCAGACGGCCTAGCTTCGCCGCTTCGGCGATCAGGCCGCGCCGCTTCAGTTCCATGGCATCATGACCGATATTCAAATCTCGCCCCGTCAAACGATCCTGACCCGCATGGCATCCGCCGCCCACGCAGCGGGCCGGTCGCCAGAGGATGTGGCCCTTGTCGCCGTCTCCAAGCAACAGCCATGGGAGGCCATCGCACCGGTTTTGGCCGAAGGACAGCTTATTTTCGGCGAGAACCGGGTTCAAGAGGCCCAAGAGCGCTGGTCCGACCGACGGGAGGGTTTGGAACTGCGCCTCATTGGGCCGCTGCAGACCAATAAGGTCCGCGATGCTGTGGCCCTGTTTGATGTGATCGAGACGCTAGATCGTCCTAAACTGGCCAAGGCCTTGGCCGAAGAGGCCGCGCGGCAGGGGCGGATGCCCCGCCTCTATGTCCAGGTCAATACCGGCGAAGAGCCGCAAAAAGCCGGGGTATCGCCGACACTTTCAGACGGATTCATCGCCGAATGCCGTGCCTTGGGCCTATCAGTTGAGGGCCTGATGGCCATTCCGCCCGAAGGTGTGCCCCCCGGCATGCACTTTGCGCTGCTCGCCAAGATCGCGGCGCGCAATGGTCTGGCCAAGCTTTCCATGGGCATGAGCGGCGATTTCGAGACGGCTATTGCTCACGGGGCAACCTCGGTGCGGGTGGGTTCGGCCCTCTTTGGCGCAAGGACCTACTGAGCCCTATCTTAGGGCCTGATCTCGATGGCTGAACCGGGTCCCGCTAAACGCATGACCTCGAGCATGTCTTCAAGGCTTAAGGCGATACAGCCTTCTGTCGGTGTAAAGCCGGGGCGGGCGAGGTGTAAAAAGATGGCCGAGCCCATACCCGCAACCGGCGGGGCATCATTGTGCCCCAAGATCCCCACCAGATCATAGACATGATCCTCGCGCCACATCTGCTCGGTGCTGGCAAGATAGGGCAGGGTCACGGGCTGATTGTAGAGTGGGTCGTCAGCCCCGTCGCACCACCCGTCCTGAGCCTGCGTCGCGGCGATAGGCAGGAGGGTCTGTGGCAAAGACAGACGGTCGGCGCGATAGACAAATCGGCGAATGGGCCAGATCCCGATCGGACTTGCCCCATCCCCCTCGCGCTTTTGAGCGGCCGCGATCATGCCACTGCGCCCGATCGCGCATGGCACTACGCGGCCAGCTAGCGTAAACTGTCCATCTGACGAAGCCGTGAAGATCATGGCTCACCTCTGCCCTTTGCCAAACGTCCAGACCGGTGCATGTTCTATCCCATGGCTCAACATAAGACCCTGCTGATTATCGACGACGATGAGGACCTGCGCTCCGCCCTCGCCGAGCAACTGGACCTGCACGACGAATTCAACACGGTTCAGGCGCCAAACGCCACCGATGGCCTGCGTTTGGCTCAAGAGATTAAGCCCGATCTGATCCTGCTAGATGTGGACCTGCCCGATATGGATGGTCGCGATGCCTGTCAGCAGATGCGCCAGTTCGGTGTGACGGCCCCCGTGATCATGTTGACCGCGGCCGATACGGACACAGACACGATCCGAGGCCTCGAATCTGGGGCCAATGACTATGTCACCAAGCCCTTCAAGTTTCAGGTCCTGCTGGCCCGTATCCGCGCTCAGCTCCGCGCCCACGAGCAGTCGGAAGATGCCGTCTATCGTCTTGGTCCCTACGAGTTTCGTCCTTCAGCCAAGCTTTTGGTCGATGCCAAGCAAAAGAAGATCCGGTTGACCGAAAAGGAAGCCAATATCCTAAAATATCTCTATCGCGCCGGCACCAAGTCTGTGTCGCGCGAGGAGCTCTTGGCTGAGGTTTGGGGCTATAATGCGGGGGTGACAACCCACACGCTGGAAACCCATGTCTATCGCCTGCGCCAAAAGATCGAGCCGGAGGCCGGGTCGCAAAAGCTGCTTCTGACCGAGCCCGGCGGCTATCGCCTCGCGCCCTAGACCATCAGGTCGGCGGTGACCGGCACGTGGTCGCTGGGCCGCTCCCATTCGCGCACCGTGTCATGCACCATCGATGAGACAGAGCCTTGAGCAAAGGCCGCGCCCCTCAGGCCGGGGCTGGCCAAGATGTGATCGAGCCTGAGGCCGCGATTAGAGGCGCGGAAATCTGCGGATCGATAGCTCCACCATGAAAAGAGCTTTTCCGGCTCCGGCACCGCTTCGCGCGGCAGGTCCAGAAAGCCGAGCGAAGCCTTGAGCTTGGCCATGGCCTCGATCTCAACCGGCGTATGGCTGACCACCTTGAGCATCTGCTTGTGGCTCCAGACATCATTTTCGCCGGGCGCTACATTGAGGTCGCCGGTGAGAATGAGCGGGGCCTTGGGGTCACGTTTGGCCATATCTGCGGTCAGGCGCTCGAAAAAGTCCATCTTGTGGTCGAACTTGGGGTTGGCCTCGCGATCCGGCTCGTCGCCGCCCGCCGGGATGTAGAAATTATGGATCTCGACCCCGGCTACCTTGACGGCGGCGGTGCGGGCATGGCCCTCGCGGCACAGGTCTAGGTCCATGCCCTCCTCGATGGGAAGGCGTGAGGCGATGGCGACGCCGTGATAGCGTTTCTGGCCTCGGATCACGAGATGGGGTAGGCTCATCGCCTCGAAGGCATCAGTGGGAAACTCGCCGTTTTGACATTTGATCTCCTGCAAACAGAGGACATCGGGCGCCTGCTCGGCGACAAAGCGCGCGATCTGGTCGAGGCGCAGGCGGACCGAATTGATGTTCCAGGTGGCGAGACGAAGGCGCATGGCAAGGATCCGGGGGCTGGCGGTTGATCCCCTATAGGCCTGTTCGGCGCGCAAAAAAAAGCCCGGAGCGGGTCAAACCGGCACCGGGCTAGGGAATAGACGTTCACACCGATGCCGGGAGGGGATGTAATCCGACACAGGATCAAGCGACACAGGGGAATATGCCGCCGCCTTGTGTGACCTTATGGACACGTGACGCGATAAAGTCAAGATAAATCACGGTTTTCCTTGCCTGTCGTCAAAATGTCACAGCTCAGCGCCGTGTCTTAGCCGATCCGGGCGCGAGGCTGCGGGGATCAACCAAGACAAACAGGGCGGGGTCTAGGCCTGAGGCGGCAGAAAACTGTTCTAAATCAATCCGCGTGGTCTGGCCTTGAGCATCGGTGACGGCCCAAGACTTGAGCGCGACGGGGCTCGAAGAGAAGGCCAAAACAATGCGCCCTTCCGCCTCTTTGCGACCGTCACGGGCCGTGATGGCAAAGCCATCGGCGCTGCGGGTCACTCGGTCGATGATCACACCGCGATCCAAGCGGATTTCTCGCGCCAAAAGCAGCGCCAAGGGTGTGGTGCCTAGGGGATAGCGGTCAAAGGTTTTGAGCCGGCTATCAGCAATGGAGACATTGAAGCCATCGGACACGACCAGCAGCCCGAGCGGCGGGTCATAGGCAAAGCGCATCTTGCCGGGTCGCTTGAGGTAAAGGTCGCCCCGGCTCTTGGTGCCAAAGGGATCGGTCTGAACAAACCGGCCGCGGGCCTGTCCCAGAGATTGTAAATAGGCGCTGGCTTTGGCGACCAGGGCGCTGTCTTCAGCCGAGAGGGCCACCGCGCTTGACCGAAGCGGCTGAGCGGACGTGACGGCGGGCGCCCCAAGACAGAGGAGCGCGATAAGGTTCACGATCCGGATAGAGCGGGTCTTTGGGCGGTGGGGCGATTGGGTCATCATGGCCTATCCTCTAACCAGATCGACCCTATCTGCCAATCCGGGCGAGGATATGACCACGGGCCTTAATCCGCATCAGGGGGGTGGTCCGGCCAAGATATCGCGTTTACCAGCGTGGTTGGCCGCGCCCACCACCCCTTCGCGCTCCATCTTTTCCATCAAGGATGCCGCGCGGTTATAGCCGATCTGGAGGCGCCGCTGGATATAGCTGGTCGAGGCCTTGCGATCGCGGGTGACGATGGCCACGGCGCGATCATAGAGATCATCGCCGGACATGCCGCCCTCGCCGCTGCCGTCGCCGTCACCGCCATCCTCGTCATCGCTGGCCGTAACCTCTTCGAGATATTGCGGCTGGCCCTGACTGCGCAGGAAGGCCGCGACCGTCTCGACCTCACCGTCAGAGACAAAGGGTCCGTGAAGGCGCGTGATCCTGCCGCCCCCGGCCATATAGAGCATGTCGCCCTGACCCAGCAGTTGCTCGGCGCCCTGCTCGCCCATGATGGTACGGCTGTCGATCTTGGAGGTGACCTGAAAGCTGATCCGGGTGGGGAAGTTGGCCTTGATGGTTCCGGTAATGACATCGACCGAGGGGCGCTGGGTGGCCATGATCAGGTGGATGCCAGCGGCGCGCGCCATCTGGGCCAGACGCTGAACCGCCCCTTCAATATCCTTGCCCGCGACCATCATCAGGTCGGCGACCTCATCAATGACCACCACCAGATAGGGCATGGGATCGGGGCGCAGCTTTTCTTCCTCATAGACGGGACGACCCGCCTCATCAAAGCCGGTCTGGACGGTGCGGACAAAGTGCTCGCCCTTGGCCAGGGCCTCATTGGCCTTCTCATTAAAGCCGCCAATATTGCGCACGCCGATCTTGGACATGCGCCGATAGCGGTCCTCCATCTCGCGCACGGTCCATTTGAGCGCGACAATGGCCTTTTTGGGATCGGTAACGACTGGAGCCAAAAGATGCGGAATGCCGTCATAGACTGACAGCTCCAGCATCTTGGGATCGATCATGATGAATTTGCATTTGTCTGGCGGCAAACGATAGAGGATCGACAGGATCATGGCATTGACCCCCACCGACTTACCCGAGCCGGTGGTGCCCGCGATCAAGAGGTGGGGCATCTTCGACATGTCAGCAATATAGGGCTCGCCACCGATGGTCTCGCCGAGCGCCATGGGCAGGATCTGGCTCGATTTCTCATATTCGCTCGAGGCCAGCAGGTCGCGCAGATAGACCGTCTCGCGATGAGAGTTGGGCAGCTCGATGCCGATGGCATTGCGCCCTTGAACGACAGCCACGCGGCAGGCGCGGGCACTCATTGAGCGGGCAATATCATCGGACAGGGCGACGACGCGGGCATGTTTAACGCCGGGGGCGGGGACCAGCTCATAGAGGGTGACGACGGGGCCGGGGCGGATCTGATCGATCTGGCCCTTAACACCGAACTCTGCCAACACACTTTCGAGCATGCGAGCATTTTGGCGCAAGGAGCCCTCATCAAAGGCCGAGGAGCGCGGCTTGGGTTTGGCCAACATGGCCAGTTCCGGCAGCTTAAACCCTCCGGGCTGAACAAAATCAAAGGCCTTTTGGTTTTCGCGTTGCTCTCGGTTGGAGGTCTTCGGGGCCTTAATGTTGAGGACCTGAGGCGCGGCCTCTGGCGGGGCATCCAGATCGTCATCAAGGTTGATCTCTATGCCCTCTTCAAGCGTCGCAGCCTTGGCCCGGGCTGCGCGTGGGGCTCGTGGCGTTGACGCGGCCTGATCCTTCACAGACGGTTGTTGGGCTCGGCGCCGGGCCTGCTCGGCGAAGGTGGCGCGCAAGGTCAGGATCGCCCGCCCGACCATGTCCTTGCTGATGCCCAACCCAAAGCCAAGGGCACCAAGAGCCCCGACGCAAAGGACCCCGGCCGCAAAGATCCGGCCAGCCGGAATATGGGCGAGGCTGAAGAGTTCTCCGAAATGTTGCAGTAGGCTCTCGCCCC
>CANFKD010000001.1 GCA_947447115.1 Caulobacteraceae bacterium | reverse complement strand
TGATATTGCCCGCCGTATCGGTGGCTCGGACCTGAACCAGATAGGTGTTGTTGGTGTCGCTGTCGGTCGGGGCCTCATAGTCTGGGGCCGTAACAAAGGTGAGGACACCGCCCGCGCTGATCGCGAACTTTCCTTGGTCGCTGCCGCCAACAAGGCTCCAAGTCACCGTCTCATTGGCCGTCAGGGTGGTAACCCCGGTCTGGTTCTCATTGACGGTGATGGCAGAGGCCGCAGCACCGGCACCCCCGCTAGGGCCGGTGATCGTTGGAACCACCTCGTCCACGTCCGTGACGGTCACAGTCACGGTTTGCGTGCTCGACCCGCCGGAGTCGGTCGCGGTCACCTGAACGACATAACCATTGTCCGCCCCAGTATCGGTTGGGTTTTCAAAATCTGGTGCCGCTAGAAAAACCAAAATGCCCGTGCTCGCTGCGATAGAAAATTTAGCTTGGTCTGTCCCGCCGGTGATGGACCACGCCACGGTACCCGTCCCAGTGGCCGTGAAGGTCGTCACTGCTGTCTGATTTTCAGGAACCGACTTGATCGAATTTGTGGCCCCTGCGCCCCCGCTAGGACCCGTAATGACCGGCAAAGGCAGCGCTGCGGTTTCATTCAGTACAACCGAGATGGGCGTAGTGTTGATCCCATCCGAAACCGTCACCGAAAGCGTTCGTGTATTGGGCGAAATGTTAAAATCATTAGCCAGGGATGCCGCGCCCGCGGTCGTGATCGTAATGGCACCGGTTGACGGATTGATCGCAAACCAAGGGGTCCCACCGCCCGGGTCGCCCGACGCGATGGCAAAGGTCAAGGCTGCGCCCTCCGCATCGGTGGCCGAAACCGTCCCCAACACTGCCGCAGCGGCTTGTCCTGCGGCATAACTAAACACGTAAGAGGTCCCACCCGGACCATTGGGCGCGGTAAAGCCCGGTGCCTGATTAGCACTGGTCACCGTCAAGGTTGCCGTGGATCCAAGCTGAGACGAGCCTGCGGTGCTCGTCTGAAGAGATCCAGCAGGGATTGTGTTTAAGTAGGAACCAACCGACGCAGTGGTCACATCGACGGAAATGGTACATCCACCAGCAGGAATGGAGGCTCCGCTGGCGTAGGTAATGGTACTCGAACCGGCCGTCGCCGTGACGGTCCCAGGACAGGTCTTGGAGATTCCACTGGGCGAAGCGATGGTCAGCGCACTTGCACCGACGGGCAAACTATCAACGAAGGCCGAACTCAGGGTCAATGCAGAACCATTGGCATTGCCCAAGGTCAGCGTTAAAATACTAGTTCCAGTTGCTGCAATGCTACTGGGGGAAAAGGCTTGGGTCACGGTCGGAAATTGCAGAACCACAAGGGTCGCACTTGCACCGGTTGTGTTGGTTACGCCCTGACTTGTTGAGATCACACCCGACCCAACACTGTTGGTATAGCTCGCCGGAATATTGGACGTCACATTGACCGATACCGTGCAACTACCGCTGGCCGGAACCGTTGCACCGGTAAGACTGAAGGATGAGCCCGCCGCAGTCGCCGCAACTGATCCGCCGCTGCAGGTCGTTGCAGCGGATGGACTGGAACTCAAGGCCAAACCAGAGGGCAAAAGATTGGTTAAGGACGTGCCCGTCAGGGCAGATGCGTTGGAGTTGGCAATCGTCAGGGTTAGCCTGGAAGTCGATCCTGCTTGGATGCTGGTTCCCGCGAAGGCGAACGCTAAAGTCGGCGCAGTCATGACATTGAGCGTCGCCACAGCAGCGTTCTGATTGGAATAGCCTTGGGTGCTCGATGCGCCGCCGATCGGAATGGTGTTGGTGTAGGAGCCCAGACCTGTTGCCGTCACGTCTACGGCGATGGTGCAAGTTGAACGGGCCGACAGCGTCCCGCCCGTGAGGCTTACTGAGCCACCACCTGACGAGCCCGAGGCACTACCGCCGCAGCTAGAGGTCAGGTTTGGCACAGGTGCGATAACAACCCCTGACGGGAGGTTATCTGTGACGGAGAGACCCGTCGAACTAATCGTATCCAATGCACTAATGAGGCGGATGCTCAGCGTCGTCGTCTGTCCAGGAGCAATTGCGGATGGTGAAAAATTTGTATCGACATTCAACCCCTGAAGGGTCGACAGGGTCGCCTGGGCTTGGGTCGCATTGGTAAAGCCTTGCAGGGAAGTGATCGCCCCAACAGGAATGACATTGGTAAGGTTCAAGGGCTCGGTCGAGGTGACATCGACAAATACAGAGCAGGTCGAATTGGCACCTATGTCTGCGCCCCTCAGCGTGACCTGATTTCCGCGCGAAATGGCACTGACCGTACCGTTGGTACAGGATGTATGTGCATTTGGGACCGAATAAATTTCCATGCCTGTCGGCAATGTGTCCGTCACGGCAACATCATTCGCGGCACTGACGGATCCGTTTGGATTGACGATGTCGATCTGCAAAGTGACTGGTGCCCCGCCATTAATGCTAAGGGCCGAAAATGACTTGTTGATGCCCATCACGACACTGGTCTTGGACAAGGACGCGGTGACGGCAGAACCGTTAGTTGGCCCCTCCGCTGAAGTTATTCCACCGGCTGGAAGGGTGTTTGTCCAAGGGCCGCCTGCTGTGGTTTTGACATCAAAGGCTAGGAGACAACTTGCCCCCGCAGCCAGAGTAGCCCCGGTCATTCCAACCGACGTCGCTCCAGCATTTGCAGTGATTGTGGCCGATCCGGCGCAGGTGGTCCGCGCATTAGGTATATCCGCGACAACAAATGCATTCGCTCCGGTTTGAAGCGGATTAGCTACCGAGAGGTTGGTGAGGGCCGATGATCCAACGTTGGTTAGGGTGATCGAGAGGGACGAATTTCCATTGACCCCCGTGCTCGTGGGAGAAAAAGCCGCCGCTGCGGTAATGCCGCTCGTAACAGTCAATGTCCGAGTGCTGGCAACCGTATTGGACTGGCTCTGATCGTTGGTGATTGCGCCAATGGCGATCGTGTTGTCCCAGGCCCCGACGCTGGTAGAAGAAATATTCAGCACAACCTGGCAGTTCCCATTGGCGGGAATCGTCAGGCCACTGGCGGAAAAGAATGTGATGCCGGGCGTTGCGGTGATGACTGGACTACCTAAACATGTTGTTGAGTAGGCAGCCACCGGCGCGACGCTCACATGGCTGTCTAGCGTCTCAGTGAACGCGGTATTGATCAGAGCGAAGGGGCTTGGATTGGTGATCCTAACAGTGAGCGTTGATGTCTGGCCTTGAACGATAGATGTAGCGCTCAAGGACTGGGCAATGGTGGTCACCGCGGCGGTAACGGTCAGTGTCGCTGGCGCAGCAGATGAATTTGACTGGCTCTGATCATCGGTGACCGCGTTAGCGGCAATAGTGCTAACCCATGCTCCGACCGTGGACGATGTAACCTTGAGGGTCACGCGACATGTACCATTGGCCGGCACGGTTAAGCCAGCAGCAGAAAATGTGTTGGTACCCGCGACCCCCGTAAGCACCGGCGTTCCCGAACAGGTGGTGGCGAGCGTTGGCGAGGCCGCCAGCACGACATTGGCGTTCAATGTCTCGGAAAATGCCGTGTTGGTGACTGCTGAAGCCGTCGGGTTGGTAAGGGTCACTGTTAGGGTTGAAGTGTTTGCCTGAACGATCGAATTTGCGGAAAAGGCCTGCGCTATGCCAAGCGAGGCCGTAGTCGTGGTCGTAACTGAGGCCGCGTTTGTATTATTGATCGTCCCGGCACTAATATTCTGGCCTGTCACGCTCGTAGTGATCGGCAACGAATTGACATAGGCCGAACCCACCGAAGCGGTGTCAGGCATTGAAGCCAATATGGTGATGACGCACTGGCCCGCCGAAGTACCACTACCAGCAACGACTGTGCCGCCGGACCAGGTGACGGTCGAGGTACCGTCCACTGCTGTAAGAGTGCCACCTTGGCAACCGGCACCTAGGCTACTGCCTGCGGACAATAGCATCGGAACACTCGATACCGTCGGCAACGTGTCTGTAAAGTTCACATTACTGGCCGCACCCGCCGACCAGTTGTTGATGGTCACCGTGTAGGTAATGGCCTGGCCCTGATAGGCGGTAGAATTGGGCGATGCAGATTTGGATAGGGTGAAACTAGAAGCGGTCGTCAGGTTTGCACTTGAGCTAGGGGCTGTGATCAATGTCGGATCGAGGTTTGGAACCGTAAGTTGAGTGGCGGGAGAGGCTGTACTGCCTGTGCTGGTAAAGGTTCCCGCAGCAGCAGCAGACACGCCAACTGTTATCACGCATGAGCCACTCGGTCCCGCAGACGCATTAACAAGAGATATTGTTGAGGTCCCGTCCGAGGCTGTGAGGGTGCCGTTGGCAGAACCGGATCCGGTGCAGACTACCCCAGAACTAATAGCTGAGTTGACCACCATCCCTGCACCCAAGGTGTCGGTGAAGGCCTTGACCATCAGGGCGTTGGCGCTGGACGCGTTCGCGAGGGTTATGGTGAGAGTTGCAGCCTGACCGGCACGTATCGTAGCTGCCGGACTGATCGACTGACTGATTGTGGCTGGGTTTCGGACGGTCAACGTGCGGTTAAAAGATGCACTGCTCAGGCCGCGACTATTGCCGATAGCATTTGCCGCAATCGTATTGGTGACGTTGGCTGCACCCGCAATCACGTTAACGCGGATGGTACAGATCCCTCCAGATCCAATAGTTCCGCCTGTAAGTGTAAAGGCGGCGTCCCCGGACGCCAAAACCCCGGACCCACTCGGTGACGACAGGGTACCATTAGCAGCACCGGTACCGGTGCAGACCACTGAGCCAGCCGGTGTGGGGGCAATCGTAAGTCCCGTTATCGTATCGGTTAGGCTGGTGAGAGGTAGATCTACGGTGGCGTTCTTATTGGTCAGAACCAATGTCAAGGTTGTCGTCTCCCCCGCATAGGGGTTCGACGGTGAGAAGGTGATTGCGCCAGTTGGATCAGACAAACTATTGACGGCCAATGTCGCACTGGTCGCCGTGGCGTTCGACACCGTCGTACCGACTCTAACCGCTGAATATCCCGCCAAGGCGCCACCGGCGACGAAACCATTTGCCGGTCCGTTCGCAGGCAAGGTGAGGGTATGGGCACCAGGCGATATGGAATTCAAGGCGAGTGTAAAGGTACAACTCCCATCTGCGCCGCCAGCGATAGCGGCTGCAATGGTTCCACCCGTTAGAATAACACTAGAGCTGCCGGGCGCAGCTGTGACGCTGCTAAAGCCACAACTATCGGAAAATATCGCACTCGCCGCCACGGTCACGCCAGCGGGAAGCAAAACTGTTACGGCAGCCGATGTAAGGCTGCTAGACGTCGCACTGTTATAGATGGACACGACGAGGTTGGTGGGATCGCCGGGATTTATCGTTGGTGCAGAAAATCCAACATTGATTGTTGTCGCGGCGGTGACTGGGGCGGTGACAGTCGTGGAGGCACTAGCGCAATCGGCGGTCAAGCAGCTGGAACCTGCCGTCGGCGGCGAGGTTCCACCCGATGGGTCCACTGAAGCATAGTTGGTTATGGTCGCAGAGCTGGCCGGAGCAGTGGCGTTGATCGTGAAAGCGGCTGTGCCGGTGGGGGCTCCCGGGGCCAAGCCGGATGTAAGAGTGACGCTACAGGCCAAGGTGGCACCCGCAGTCGACGGCAAGGTGCCGCAGTTAGCAGCGCTCACGCCTGTTCCGGTGGATATAGAAGTGGCTACGACACCAGCCGGTAGCGCCTCAGAAATTCGGGCGCTTGTACCCGATTTTGTGCCGCCCGCATTTCCTAGGCCAAGCGTATATGGAATGGTTGTGCTTGCAACCGCAGTCGCAGGTGCAGACTTCGACAACACTAAACTCGACGAAAGGGGGTTGATCGTAACGCCGCCTGAGGATGGCGGCAGGGCGGTCCCAGCAGTGCCGTCAAGGCTTAAAGTGGCCTGATCAACGCCCTTGATGAAGTATTGTGCAGCTCCCGAGGTACCCGTGTTTGACCGTAAGTCGACATAATAGCTGCCGGGACTCAGTGTGACCGGCGAAGAAAAGTTGAATGTTGTCGCCGTGTACGAGTTGGAAAAATTTACGCTGGGAATAACGGCTTGCGCCACTACTGTTCCGGACGAGTTTGCACCTTGATAGATCGTTAACCTGGCATCATCGGAAACCGAGTTGCCGACCTTCATGACGAACACACCGCCGCCAAAGCTGAAGCTCGAACCGACCGAAATGTTCCAACTCGATATGTGAGGTGTAGCATCGATCGTTGTATTGGCCGCATTTATACCGGTATATAAATAATATGGACTCGCAAACGCCCTTGGCGCCATCGACATAAACAATAGAATTAACGTATATATAAAAAGTTTTATTTTACAATTAAACATTGGTTGCTCAAAATGAAATTAGTTTCAATTTTAGTTGAAAGAATGCTCAAGGCTGCATTTATATCTGGGCTTTGAGCACCATCAATTACACTGACGAAGTTTTCGACTGTTAAACACGAAACACTCTTAAGTAGTGATTTGTGTTTACCTAAACGATGGCGCTTAATATCATAATTTTCTAAATTGAAAAGTTAAATAGGTTCGTGTAGCGCGTGTCGAAAGAAGCCTGATACGCGAATCGTGGTCATTCAGCGGTGATGGCGAGCTAATGCGGGCTTAGCATAACGCAAAACAGCCCCCGAAGGGGCTGTTCCATCCGGTCCTGATCCGGCGCTATTTTCGGGCTGTAGCCAAGGTGGCCACGCAGATATTGGCGTTAGATCGACCGCAACAGCGGCTCAACCTCATCCAAAGACTTGGCGATGATCGTGACCATCTCGTCAATCTCACCGTGGCTGATGATCAGGGGCGGGCAAAAGACGATGCTGTCGCGGATGCCGCGCACCATCAGGCCATTGGCGATACAGGCGTCGCGGACGATGGGGCCCGCGGTTCCTTCAGCCCCGCCAAAGCGCTGGTTGGTACCCTTGTTGGACACGATCTCGATCGCACCGATGAGACCTAGGGTGCGGACCTCACCGACCAAAGGGTGGTCGTTTAAGGTCGCCATGGCCTTGGCAATATAGGGGCCCGTATCGACACGCGTGCGCTCAATCAGGTTCTCTCGTTCCATGATCTCGATGTTCTTTAGCGCCACGGCGCAGGCCGTCGGATGGCCCGAATAGGTAAAGCCATGCACGAAATCGCCGTCATGGGCCTTGAGCTCATCGACAATAAAGTCTGCCACGCCAACCGCTGAGATCGGCAGATAGCCGCTGGATAGGCCCTTGGCCATGGCGATGATGTCGGGCTTGATGCCGTAATGGTGATGACCGAACCAATGGCCAAGGCGCCCGAAACCGCAGATCACCTCGTCACAGACCAGCAAGATGCCATATTTGCGGCACAGGGCCTCGACCTTGGGCCAGTAACTTTCCGGCGGAATAATCACCCCGCCAGCACCTTGGACAGGCTCGCCGATGAAGGCGGCGACATTTTCAGGGCCAACCGCCAAGATCCGGTCCTCAATGGCCTGAACCGCCCGGTTGGCAAAGGCGTCCGGATCCTCGCCAAAGCCGTCATTAAAGCTGTAGGGCTGCATCACATGCTCAACGCCCGGAACCGGTAAATTGCCCTGAACATGCATGTAGGTCATGCCGCCAAGGCTGGCGCCGGCGACGGTCGAGCCATGATAGGCGTTCCAACGGCTGATAAAGACCTGGCGCTGGGGCTGGCCTTTGAGCGTCCAATAGTGCCGCACCAGACGAAAGACCGTGTCATTGGCTTCAGAGCCTGATGAGTTGAAAAAGACGTGGCTGAGATGGCCGCCCATCTTCTCAGCGATCTTGGCGGCCAGCATGACGGGCGGCGGCGTCGCGGTTTTAAAGAAGGTGTTGTAATAGGGCAGTTCGAGCATCTGCTCATAGGCGGCATCGGCCAGTTCCTTGCGGCCATAGCCGACATTGACGCACCAGAGCCCAGCCATCCCATCGAGGATCTTAGTATTGTCGCCATCAAAAATGTAGCAGCCGTCGGCACGCGTGATGATGCGGCTACCGCCCAAGGCCTCCTGCAAGCGATAGTCGGTTTGAGCCGGCAGGTGGTGAGCCAGATCCAGGCGACGAAGCTCAGCCACATCGTGGTTACGGATCGGAACGGTCATAGGGATACTCCAGACAAAGGGGGAGATTGGCGACTTGGCTCGCCGCGCAAGGCCTCACCAAATAGGGCGAAAAATTCTTGAGATTGGGGATGATCAACGGTGCGCCATTCAGGGTGCCACTGCACCGCCAAAAGCTGCGCGCCATTGACCCTGGCCGAGACCGCTTCGATCAGGCCATCGGGCGCGCGCGCTTCGATAGCTAGGCCCGCACCCAAGCGATCCACCCCTTGGAAATGGACGGAATTGACCATCAATTGATCTTGGCCATATCGGCGCGCCAAGACCCCGCCCGGGGTCAAGGTCACAGGGTGGACATGGTCGAACATGGCCTCAAAACCAACATCATCGGGCGCGTGGTGGCGTAGAGGGGCATTTGCCACGCTGACATCACGCCGAAGACTGCCGCCGAACGCGACATTGATCTCCTGAAAGCCCCGGCAGATGCCAAAGACCGGCCGGCCCAAATCGAGCATGGCGGCGATAAGGTCCTGTGTCATGGCATCGCGCGGCGCATCAAAGGGGCCCGGCGCATCCTCAACCGCCTCACCATAGCGATGGGGCTCAAGGTTCGAAGGGCTGCCGGTAAGCATCAGCCCATCAAGGCGGGCCGCAATCTCTGTTGCTTTCATTTGGCCCGGAACGGAAGGCACCAGTAAAGCGGCCACATCAGCATAGGTCATTGTGGCTTGGACATAACGGTTCATCACCGCCTGAGCGGTCTCAACCCCGACCGTGCGGTTACAACAGATAATCCCAGCGACCGGGCGTGATGTGCTCATGGCCTTGATATCAAGACAGCAGCACGGCAGGCGAACAGGCGTGCCACGACAGCCAAACTGGCTCATCCCACGTGAAGTCTTCTTGATCCCAGCGGGTCAGGTTCGACCTCACCACCTTGACCAAGCGACCATTGTCCAAGGTCACATCGAACACGGTTTCAGAGCCAAGATAGGACAGATGGGTGATGGTTCCGGCCACGACATTATGACCCTCTGGCGCATCCTCCATCTTAATCGAGGAGGCCCCTTCGGCGCGCTTATGGATCTCAATCTTTTCGGGCCGAATGGCCGCCCAGAGGGTGGTGTTGGCCGCGCCCGTGACCCCGTGGTCTAGATAGATCGGAACGCCCGCCTCGTCGGAGCTGATCACCGCATGGTCTGGCTCATCGACCGTCAACTGGCCCTCAAAGAGGTTCACCTGTCCGATAAAGTCCGCCACAAACCGCGAGTTGGGGAACTCATAAAGATCGCTGGGCGTTGCCACCTGTTGCAAGAGGCCACGGTTCATCACCGCGCACCGGGTGGCCATGGCCAAGGCCTCGTCCTGATCGTGGGTCACCATAATGAAGGTGATGCCGACCTTTTCTTGTAACTGTGTCAGTTCAGAGCGCATCTGATCGCGCAACTTGGCATCCAATGCCGACAGGGGCTCATCGAGCAACAGCACCCGTGGCCGCTTGACCAGTGCCCTGGCCAGAGCCACCCGCTGACGCTGCCCCCCCGACAGTTGATCGGGCTTTCGTGCGCCATAGCCCTCAAGCTTGACCAGCGCCAAGGCCTCTTCGACCCGGCGATCGCGTTCGGCGGCTGGTACGCCATCGACCTTGAGCCCATAGGCGACATTGTCGGCAACGCTCATATGGGGGAACACAGCGTAGGACTGGAACACCATATTGACGGGGCGCTTGTTGGGCGGGATCTGGCTGACATCTTGGCCGTCTATCAGGATACGTCCTTCAGTCGGCACTTCGAACCCGGCGAGCATGCGCAGCAGGGTCGTCTTGCCACAGCCCGATGGGCCCAAGAGCGAGAAGAACTCCCCCTCCTCAATGGTCAGGCTGACATTGTCCACGGCCACCACCTTGCCGTAGCGCTTGGTGATGTTCTCGAAACTGATGATGGGCTTGCGTGGGGCTGTTTTGGTGAGGGGTGCGGGCATGTCGGGGCGGCTCACTTGGACGAAGCGTCGGGCGCATGGCCACCGGCGACGGCCGTAGCCCCCTGCAGGCGAATGGCCAGCGCCGCCAAAATGACGGTGAAGACGATCAGGATGGTCGAGGCGGCATTGACCTCTGGCGTGACCGAGAACCGAACCATCGAATAGACCTTCACCGGGAAGGTCACTGTGTCCGGTCCCGACGTAAAGAAGGTAATGACAAAATCATCGAGGCTCAGCGTAAAGGCCAGCAGCGCGCCTGCGATCAATGAGGGCTGCATATGGGGGATCAAGACATCGCGGATTGTCATAAATTCCCCCGCACCCAGATCCTTTGCGGCCTCTTCCAATTCGCGATTGAACGAGGCGAGTCGTGCACGGACCACCACGGCGACGAAGGGGAATGAGAACGAGACGTGGGAAATAATGATGGCCCCCAGATTGAGCGGCCAAGGCAGGCCTGTGGGCCAGGGCATGACCTTGGCAAAGAACACCAACATCGCCACGCCCATACAGATCTCAGGCACCACGATCGGCAGGGCCATGGCCCCATCAAGCACGGCCTTGCCTTTAAATCTGAACCGCCAGAGCAAGAGCGCCGCCATAGCCCCCAAAATCACGCTGATCAGGGTCGAGATGGCGGCGATGGTGAGAGAATTGCCAAAGGCGGCGATCAGGCTGTCGTTATGCAGCACCTTGTCATAATATTTGAGCGTAAAGCCCTTCCAGACGATGTTGCGTTTGGAATCGTTAAAGCTGAACGCCATCAGGGTCAGCAAGGGGGCGTAGAGAAAAATGCCCACCATCACCAGCCAAGCCTGAAGCGGCCAGCGGCGTAGATATTCCAACGGGCCCGAGGCTGACCCTAGCGACCTTTTGCTCACGACCCAGCCTCCGTCTTGCGCTTGGCCAACATGGCCTGCAGGGCAATGGCGATGAAGGTCATATACATCAGCAGGAACGACAGGGCCGCGCCAAAGGGCCAGTCATTGGCGCGCTTGAACTGGCGCTCAATGATGTTGGCAATCATCTGGCTATCAGGCCCGCCCAATAGGTCTGGTGTCAGATAGGCCCCAAGGGCGGGTATGAAGGTGATCAAAATGCCCGAGGCAATCCCGGGCAAGGCCAGCGGCACCACCACCATCATCATGGTGCGAACATGGCCCGCGCCCAGATCAAGGCTAGCCTCAAGCAAGGAGCGATCAAGCCGGTCCAAGGCCGAATAGAGCGGCAAGACCATAAAGGGCAGATGGACATAGACCAGACCAAAGACGACTGCGAAATTATTGTGCAACAACTCCAGCGGCTCAAAACGGGTGAGGGGACTGAGGCCAACCATAGTCATCAAGCCGCTGGCATGGGTCCACAGCCACCCAAGGCTTAGGTTCACATAGCCCTCGGTTCGCAAGACCGCGATCAGGGCGTAGGTCCGGATCAAGAGGTTGGTCCAGAACGGCAACATGACCAAGAGGATCAGCCACGCCTTAAGCCTATCGGGGGCAAAGGTGATGGCCAAAGCGACTGGAAAGCCAACAATCAAACAGAGCAGGGTCGTTAAGCCCGCCACCCCGACTGATTTCAAAAATATACCGACATAGAGCGGTTCAACAGCCCGGGCATAGTTGGAAAAGGTGCCCGTAAAGGCGATCTCAGTCAGGCCGACATTGGTACCAAAACTATAGACCCAGACGATGGTCAGCGGGATCAGGAAGAACAGCAACAGCCACGCCAAGGGCGGGCCAAGGACGGTGGCAAAGATCGCCTTTGCGCGGTTCCAACTCTGTTCCATCCCCTCCCCTTTCCTTACCGCTTGAAGATCAAAACCTAGGCCGCTCGAATACGGGTCATGGCCTCTTCGAAGAACCTTGCCTTCTCGGGGCCCTCAAACAGGCTAAATTCGCACTTGGCCATAATGTCTTGGCTTGGAAAGATCACCGGATTGGATCGGTAGCTCTCCGGCATCAGGGCCTTAGCGGCAGCATTCGGGGTCGGATAGAGAATCTGCTTGGTGATGTCCGCGCCGACCTGCGCATCCAAGAGATAGTTGATGAAGGCGTGGGCATTGTTGGGATGGACCGCACCAGCGGGAATACAGAGCGTGTCCGAATTGGCCAGACTGCCCTCCTTGGGTACGACAAAATCGATGTCGGGATCCTCGGACATGATCTGGGCAATGTCGCCATTATATTCCATCACCAGATCGACGTCCCTAGCCAGCAGCAGGTCCTGACCATTGTCATCATGAAAGGCCTTGATGAACGGCTTTTGCTTGATCAGCATGGCCTCAAGCGCGGGGATCATCTCAGCGGGGATATTATCGACCGAATGGCCCCTATATTTCGCGGCCAAGCGCATCAGGTCCCCTGACTCAGACAGAAGCGCAATGCGCCCCTTATAGTCGTCGGACTCAAACAGGTACTTCCAACTGTCAGGCACCGACTTAACCTTGGACTTGCGATAGCCAATGCCCAGCACCGACCAGGTGTAGGGCATGGAGAATTTGCGGCCCGGGTCGAACTCAGGGTTCAGGAAAGAGGGGTCTATATTCTTGATGTTAGGGATCTTGGCATGATCCAAGGCCATCAACATCCCCGCTTGGCTCATCCGGGTGACGAACTCATTGGGCGGGACGATGACGTCAAAACCGGGATTACCCGCCTTGAACTTGGCGAACAGTTCATCGGCCGTCGCAAAGAGGTTTATGGTCACCTCAATACCGGTGTCCTTTTTGAACTCCGCCAAGGTGTTTGAGCCGATATAGGTGTCCCAGTTGTAAAAGTTCAGTTGGTTTCCTTCACCAACCTCAGCGTCCTTCGGGGCCGGTTTTGGACTACATCCGGCAAGGCCGCCAGAAAGGCTTAAGCCAACGGCAGCCGCACCAGATGCGCCCAAGGCGGCCATCAAGGCGCGTTTGGAACGATCGATCTTGCGGGTCATGATGGTCCCCCTCCCCTTACGCCTGCCCAACAGGGACTAGGCTAAACTAGGCCGCACGAACGCGCGTAATCGCCTCTTCGAACAGCCTGGATTTTTCCGCGCCCTCAAAGGCCCCATATTCACATTTGGCCATGATAGCCGCTGGCGGGAAGATCACAGGGTTGTTGCGATAGCTGTCCGGCATCAGGGCCTTGGCCGCGGCATTGGGGGTCGGATAGAGAATTTCCTTGGTGATCTCAGAGCCTGCCTGAGCGTCCAACAGATAGTTGATGAAGGCGTGAGCGTTGTTAGGGCGCGGGGCACCGACTGGAATGCAAAGGGTGTCGGAATTGATCAGGCTGCCTTCCTTTGGCACGACAAAGCCAATATCAGGGTCTTCCTGCATAATCTGAGCAATGTCGCCATTATATTCGAGCACCAGATCGACATCGCCAGCCAGAAGCATGTCTTGGCCATTGTCGTCGTGGAAGGCCTTGATGAAGGGCTTTTGCTTGATCAGCATGGCCTCCAGCTGGGCGATCATTTCGGGCGGGATATTGTTGACCGAATGGCCCTTATATTTTGCCGACAGGCGCATCAGATCGGCTGATTCAGACAGAAGCGCGATCCGGCCCTTATATTGATCGGAATCGAACAGATATTTCCAGCTGTCGGGCACAGCCTTCACCTTGGATTTGCGATAGCCGATGCCAAGGACGAGCCAAGTATAGGGCATGGAAAACTTACGGCCGGGATCGAATTCTGGATTCAAAAAGGTCGGATCAATATTTTTGATATTGGGGATCTTGGCATGGTCCAAAGGCATCAACATGCCCGATTGGCTCATCCGCGTGACAAACTCATTGGATGGGACGATGACGTCAAAGCCCGGATTGCCGGCCTTTAGCTTGGCGAACAGTTCGTCATTGGTGGCAAAGAGGCTCATGCTGACATCGACGCCACTGGCCTTTTTATAATCTGCCAAGGTCGAGGGGCCGATATAGGTGTCCCAATTATAGAAGTTGAGCTTGGGCTCTTCGCTTCCCGATGCAGGCTTGGCCGCTTCTTTAGGACTACAGCCCGTCAGGCCTCCCGCGAAACTCAGGCCCACCGCAGCCGCGCCGGACGCCCCGAGGGCTGTCAGGAGAGAACGTCTTGAAGCACCGGTCTTGTCACTCATGATCTGATCCCCTCATCTTATAATTTGGCAAAAACTATCAATTGAGCAGGGTGGTGCCAATTGCTGTCACCGCGCAAGCTTCAATTGGTCTCATACGGGCCTACAGTTTCACGCGTTGCGCAAATACCAATCAAAATCCAACGCTGTGACGACCTCATTAAACCGCGCCTGTTCGGTGCGCTTTACCGAGACAAACATGTCTACAAAGCGATCACCCAGATAGTCGCGCAGGACGCTGGACTGATCAAAAAGATCGACAGCCGAGAACCAGTTCGACGGCAGGCGCACATTGGCGTCCTTGGCAGCCGCATAACCATCACCGACCACAGCAGGGCCCGGATCGATCTGATGGCTAATGCCGTGGTGCGCACAGGCCAAGATCACGGCCAGCACCAGATAGGGGTTGGCGTCGGCCCCTGCGACCCGATGCTCGACATGGCGGGTAGGAGGTAGGCCCGCAGGCACGCGCAAGGACACGGTGCGGTTATTGACGCCCCAGGTCGGAGCAACCGGCGCATAGGAATTGGCCTTAAACCGGCGATAGGAATTGGCGTTTGGCGCGAGGATGGCCATGCAGTCGCCAAGCAACTCTTTCATACCGCCGATGGCGTGCTTGAGCATGGGCGAGCCTTGCAGATCGTCACTGGCGCAAAGGTTCTCTCCGGCACCATTGTTAAAGCTCACATGCATATGAAAGCCACTGCCGGCCCGGTCTGCCCAAGGCTTGGCCATAAAGGTCGCCTCACAGCCGTGACGAAGCGCAATACCCTTGGCGGCGCGCTTGTAGATCAAGGCATCATCAGCGGCGCGCAAGGCGTCGGGCTTGTGCTTAAGGGTCAGTTCCACCTGGCTTGGCGCAAATTCAGAAATGGCGCCTTCAAGCGGCACGCCCAGTACGTCGCAGGTCGTCCAAAGCTCGCGCAAGAACGGAGAGATGGCCTCCAGTTCCGGCAGGCCGTAGACCTGAATGCCGCTGGGCCGATGGCCTGTGAGCGCCGATTTTGGCGGCTGCAGATCACCGTCCGCTGTCCGCTCCAAATCCACCAGATAATATTCCAATTCGCAGGCCGTGACCGGCGTCAAACCATCGGCGGCAAACCGGTCGATGACACGCTGCAACACATGGCGCGGGTCCAAATCGTTAGGTGTCCCGTCCAGCTCATAGAGAGATAGCATCACCTGCCCGACGTCCGGGCCGAGCCACGGCGCAGGTGTCAGTGTTCCAGGGACGGGACGGGCAAGGCGGTCAGCGTCGCCGTCTTCCCAGACCAGACCCGTCTCCTCGCAGTCCGCGCCATTGGTATCCACCACCAGCACTGAGCCCGGCAAGAACCGTCCATAGTCATAGATCGGCATCAACTCATGACGACGCAGGCGCTTGCCACGCGGCACGCCGGTCATGCTGGTGAAGAAGATGTCGAAATATTGGATCTCAGGATGGGCCTCCAGAAACTGGCGGCACTCTTCTGGAAGCGCAACGCCAGGATGGGGCTTGGGAACAGCAGTGGTCATAGGTCCAAACTTTCCAGAGTAGCGGCAAAGTCATCAACAGCGGCAACGAGCCGATCAATGGCCGCATCTTCAGTATGAGGAGACACCAACATCATGTTGTGAAACGGCGCAATAAGCACGCCGCGATTGATCAAAAATAGATGCAGCGCTTCGAGAAGGCCATGATCAAGCGCTACGCGCATCTGTTTGGCATTACGAGGCGGCGGATTGGCAAAGACCAGCTCGACCCGCGCCCCCACCTGAACCGCGCTCCAAGCCAGTCCTCGCGCCGCGATCACACGCCTTAGGCCCGCGACCAAGCGCTCTGCACCGGCCAACATCAGCCCATAGGCCTTTGGCGTCATGACCTTCGTCAACATTACCTTCATGGCGGCAAGGGACAGGGCATTGCCTGACAGGGTCGTACCCATCCCCGAATAGCCCGGCCCTATGGATTGAGCCGCCTTGGCCATCCGCTCGGCGAGGTCGGACGTTACCCCCCAAACCGCCGCTGGAACCCCACCGGCTATGGCCTTGCCAAGGGTGAAAACATCGGGCTCAAGCCTATAGGCGACGGTCGCCCCTCCCGGACCTGTCGAGATCGTATGGGTCTCATCGATCAAAAGCAGCGTGCCATATTGGCGCGTCAGGGCCCGCAGGCCCTCCAGATAGCCCTCATCGGGGACGATCATACCGCAGTTGGTCATAACCGGCTCGGCCAGCACGCAGGCCACATCACCGGGCGCTAATGCCGCCTCCAGCGCCGCCAAATCATTAAAGTCGATGACCTTAGTAAAGGCGGCCACATCATGAACCTGACCCACAAGCCCCGCCTTGAGCGCAGGCTTGCCGCTGGCTAGGCTGACGAAGGTGTCATCAACAGCCCCATGATAGCAGCCGTCAAAGACCAAGATCTGTGAGCGTCCTGTCACCGCTCTGGCCCACCGGATCGCCGCGCGATTGGCGTCGGTCGCGGTATTGGCCGTCTGCCAATAGGGCAGTCCAAAGCGCGCGCTGAGCAGTTGGCCGACCTCGGCGGCATCTTCTGTGGGCAACATAAAGCCCGTACCCCTAGAGGCCTGGTCGGCTAAGGCCTTGGCTACGACCTCTAGGCCATGGCCGAACATGGAGGGCGTGTCGGCCAGGCAAAAATCGTCATAGACGAGGCCATCCACATCGATCAAGCGAGCACCCTGCCCTGACTTTGCAAAGATCGCAAAGGGCGTGGCCCAGTCGCCCATCCAGTGCATGGGGACACCGCCTAGCCAATGGTCTTTAGCCTTTAGGGCTAAGGCAGCGCTGGTTGGATGAGCGGCGGAAAACCGCGCCCGTTCTTGATCTAAAATGTGTGCGAGGACGGGCCCAATCATTGCACCCCGCCAAAGCACAGATATTTGGTTTCGAGATATTCGCTCAGGCCCTCTGAGGCACCCTCGCGGCCGAGCCCGCTTTCCTTCCATCCCCCGAAGGGGGCGACTTCGGTGGAAAATAGACCCTCATTGATCCCGACCATGCCAAATTCGAGCGCCTCGCCGACCCGCCAACAGCGGTTGACGTCTTGGCTATAGAAATAGGAGGCCAGCCCGTAGGGGGTGCCATTGGCCAATGCGATGGCTTCTGCTTCTGTCTCGAACTTGAAGAGCGGCGCAACCGGGCCAAAGATCTCCTGACTGAAGATCTCCATCTGCGGCGTCACATCGACAAGGACGGTGGGGGTGTAGAACTGGGATCCTGCATCATGACGCCCGCCGCCAGTCAAAGCCTTTGCCCCCATGGCCAGAGCCGCGTTGACGAGATGTTCGACCTTATCGATCGCCTCATCATTGATTAGCGGTCCGATGACAGTATCGGGATCAGAACCTGCACCGACCGCAAAGGCCCCAACCTCTTGGGCTAAGCGTTCGGCAAAGGCCTCATAGATACCAGATTGAACCAACATCCGGTTGGCGCAGACGCAGGTCTGGCCCGCATTGCGATATTTAGAAGCCAAGGCCCCGGCCACGGCCGCATCAAGGTCGGCGTCATCAAAGACAATGAACGGCGCATTGCCGCCCAGCTCCAGCGACAGCTTTTTGACCGTCCCGGCACATTGGCGATAGAGGATCTTGCCAACCTCGGTCGAGCCGGTGAAGGACAGTTTGCGCACCCGGGGATCGTCGCAGAGCACCTGACCAATGGCGGCCGCATCGGTGCCTGTAACCACGTTCAAAACGCCCGCAGGAACGCCGGCAATCTCCGCCAACCGCGCCAACGCCAAAGCACAGAGCGGAGTTTCCTCAGAAGGCTTGACCACAACTGTAGAGCCAGCCGCCAAGGCCGGCCCAACCTTGCGGGTGATCATGGCAATGGGGAAATTCCACGGGGTGATGGCCGCACATACGCCTACGGGCTGTTTGATCGACATCATCCGCTTGGACGAGGCCGTTGTCGGGATCGTGTGACCGTAGGCCCGCTTGCCCTCCTCGGCGAACCATTCAACAAAGGACGCACCATAGGCCACCTCGCCGCGGGCCTCATTTAAGGGTTTGCCCTGTTCGGCGGTCATGAGTTCGGCCAAGGCTTCGGTATTTTCGAGGATCAAGGCGTTCCAGCGCATCAAGATGGCGGACCTTGCCTTCGCCGTTAAGGCCGACCAAGCGGGCAAGGCTTTTTGCGCCGCATCGATCGCCGCTAAGGTCTCGATGGGACCAAGATTGGCGACCTCAGCAATGACAGACCCATCGGCGGGGTTGGTCACAGCAAAGCGCGAGGGCCCAGCGATCCAATGACCGCCGATCAACGCATCGGTAACAGGATCAAACATCTTCCATTCCTTTGATTCTATCGGACCGGCAGGGCTTTAGGGCGCTCAATGGCGCCGTCCCATTCAATCCGTGACATCGAAATGATAGATAATCCTTTCTGATCGGATTTGGCGATAAGGGATCAGCAGATGACCCGCGCCAGTTCGACGCGAACCGAGCGGGCCTTTCGAGCCTTGATTAAAGATTCAGGGCCCTGGCGACTGCCTGATTTGTGATCCGTCCGGCCCGTACATTCAATCCCGCTGCCAGCCCCAGATCGTCGGCCATTGCACGGTCCAAGCCCTTTAAGGCTAGGGCGCGAATATAGGGAGCCGTGGCCGCCGTAAGGGCCGCTGTCGAGGTCAAGGGCGCGGCACCGGGCATGTTCGCCACGCAATAGTGAACAATTCCATCAACGACAAAGGTGGGCTGGGTATGGGTGGTTGGGTGACTGGTCTCAAAACAGCCGCCCTGATCAATGGCAACATCAACAAGGACCGCGCCGGGCTTCATCCTTGCTAAATCAGCGCGCTTGACCAGCTTTGGGGCCGCAGCACCGGGCAAGAGCACGCATCCAATGACGAGATCCGCTTCAGCGACGGCGGCTGCAATGGACGCCGGTTCCGAATAGAGCGTTTTGATATGACCCCCAAACTGGGCGTCTATCTGAGCGAGGCGTTCGAGCGAAATATCAAACAGGGTCACGTCGGCATGGTGACCGAGCGCCATCTGAGCCGCATTGATCCCAGACACACCGCCGCCCAAGATCACAACCTTGGCCGGGGCCACACCCGGGACGCCGCCGAGTAGAAGACCACGGCCGCCATTATGGCGCAAAAGGGCATTGGCCCCGACATCCACCGCCATTCGACCTGCCACTTGGCTCATGGGCGCAAGCAGCGGCAAACGCCCGTTCCCGTCGGTAACCGTCTCATAGGCAATTGCGGCACAGCCCGATTGCATCAGGCCCTCAGCCTGCGCCCGGTCCGCGGCCAGATGAAGATAGGTAAAGAGCAGATGGTTTGGTGTGAGCCGCGCAATTTCAATGGGCTGCGGCTCCTTGACCTTGACGATCATTTGCGCAGCCGCAAAGACCGCGTCGGCATCAGGCAAGATCACGGCCCCGGCAGCCTGATAATCGGCGTCCGTAAAGCCTAACGCCGCACCAGCCCCGGTTTCTACGACAACCTCCGCGCCATCGTGGGACAAGAGACTGACAATGCCCGGCGTCATACCGACGCGATATTCTTGATCCTTAATTTCTTTGGGAACACCAATGCGCATGATCGCCTCCTGAGGAACGTCAGATGCCACAGGATAGACGAGATCAAATTGCGTTTTCCGCCTATTTGGGTGGTATAATCTCCATTTTTCCGCATATTCTTCTAGTAATTGCCAAATTTTCGCAGGAATCATGACCAACATGACCCAAGTCGATCTCGATCCGACCGATTTAGCCCTGCTGACAGCCCTGCAAAGGGATGGTCGAAGCACAAATTCCGACCTCGCGCGTCAAGCCAACCTGTCTGAAAGCGCCTGTCTTCGCCGGGTAAAGCTCCTCGAACAGCGCGGCGTGATCGAGCGCTATGCCGCAGTCATCAATCCCCGAGCCGTCGGCCTGCCCTTAACGGTGTTTGTTACAATTGGACTTACGGAACAGTCTGAGGCCGCCCTAGCGGCCTTTGAACGAGACATCGCGACCGTTCCGGAGGTTATGGAATGCTATCTCATGACCGGCTCGTCGGATTTTCTGGTGCGGGTCGTGGCCACGGATGTTGATGACCTTGCTCGCATCCACTCCACCCGCCTGACGCGCCTTACCGGCGTGTCGCACGTCAATTCCAGCCTCGTCCTTCAGACCATTATCAAACGACCTGGCCTACCGCTTGCGGGGGGCCGGCGCGGTGCTTCTCCGGTGGAGCGTTAGGCCCTATTGAGCATTCGGTAAGAGGTCAATTTCCTCTCGCGCCAAGGGCGCAACGACGGTCGGAGGGGTGGTAGGTTTGTCGGACGCCATGAAGGCAGCCAGCGGCAAGACCTTAAGCGCGCTCGGTGAGCCGCCGCGGACCGCAATCGTACGGATGACCACTTGGCTGGGCTTGCCTGCCGCATCCAAGATGATCCGCTCGACGCTGCCCAGCAGGCGGCCTTCTGGATCCACGACCTTTTGACCCGCCGCAATCATGGGGGCTGCGGTTTGGGCCAAGGCCGCCGGCACCGTCACAGTGGCCGCGACAAGACTGGCGGCCAGCAATAGGCCTGCAATTTTGGATGGGTTTGTCATAGGGTCTTTATAGCGTGTCTTGATGAACGGCACATGATCATTCAGAGCTTAAGCTTCAATCCGCTGGAAGTCCTACCCATGCACCCCACTTCAGCCTTTTTAGAAACCGACGAAGATCGCCTCAGAAACCTGATTGCCGAACGTGGTTTTGGTCTGATCATAGCCCATGGTCCCAATGGACCGGTCTGTGCCCATGCGCCGGTGCTGTTGGAACAGTCAATCTTAAGGTTTCACCTTTCCAGCGCCAATGGACTGAACGCTGCCCTTGCCCATGATCCACGCGCCCTGTGTGCGGTCACAGGACCGGACGCCTATGTCAGTCCCGACTGGTACGGAATTCGCGATCAGGTCCCCACTTGGAACTATGTCTCAGCAGAGATATCGGGCACCGTTCGCGCAATAGCGCCAGAACAGGCCGCCCTGATGTTGGATGATCTGTCCGCCATGTTCGAGGCGCGGCTTGCACCCAAACCCGTCTGGACCCGCGCCAAGATGGATCCTGTCCGATTTGAAACCATGGTGCGTCAGGGGATCATTGCCTATGAGATGGATGTCACGAGCCTAACCGGGGTGAGCAAACTGTCGCAAAATAAGCCCCGTGAGGCCATCGAGGGGGTAAGGACCGCCCTATCCCAATCCGATGATGCTCAGGCAAGGGCCTTAGGCTTGATGATGGTGCAGGCGTCTAAGCCACAATCCTAAGGGCGGGGTCACGTCGATAGACGTCTGAAGAGCCCCAAACGGGGGAGAGGCCGACGGCCTGATCCAACACCGCCTCATCACGCCCGACAATCAGATATCCATTATCGTTCAAGGCACCCGCCAATTGCGACAGAACCTGCTTGCGCATCAGATCGTCAAAACCGCCTAAGACATAGCGGCAAAAGATCACGTCAAACTGGCCCACAGTGCTGATCTCGGAAATCAGGTTGACGCGGCTCCATTGGACCTTCTGTCGAATAGAGGCTGACAGGTGCCACGCCTCATCTTGACGGTCGAAATGACGGACCAGATAGCGGATCGGCAGGCCCTTCTGCACCTCCATCTGGCTAAAGATTCCGGCGGCCGCACGCTCAATGCAGCGGTCAGACAGGTCCGAACCCACGATCTCAATGGCACGGCCCCCGCGGCCAGCCCGCGCCTCATCGAGAGCCAAGGCCAGAGAATAGGCCTCTTCCCCTGTTGCGCAGCCCGCGCTCCAAATCCGAAGGGGCTGTGTGCCCAATCGCTGCTCCAAGTCCGGCAGGATCACATCTCGAAATTGGCTAAAGGGCGTGCGGTCGCGGAAAAAGGCCGTGTCCTTAGGAAGCATGGCATCAGCCAGCGCCCATACCAGACGCTCATCGCGCTTTGTTTTGATCGCGGTAACCAGATCCGAAAGGCTGTTGAAGCCCTCACGCCGAACCAGTGGACCTAAGCGGTTTTCGATCATCGCGGCCTTAGCCTGATCGATGACATATCCGGCTCTCGCCCGAACGATCCGGCAAATGAGAGACAGGTCATCGGGCGTCATATCAGACCCACCTCGGCAAACTTGGCGCTGATCACGTCCCCATCAAAGGGCTTCATGATATATTCGTCGGCCCCCGCTTTGAGGGCCTCATTGATATGAAATAGGTCATTTTCAACGGTGCAGAACAGGACCTTTGGTGCTCCACCTTGGGGCTCTGCGCGGAGCTGACGCAAAAAATCTATGCCCGACATCAGCGGCATGTTCCAATCGAGCAGGATCGCGTCCGGCATTGAAGCGCGGCACCAGGCGATCGCTTCGTGTCCATCGCTGGCCTCGGTGACGTGAAAGCCCAGATTTTCCAAGATCATGCGGGCCACCTTGCGAATGGCGACACTGTCATCGACCACGAGGCAGGTTTTCACAAAATCCCTCCCGTGGGCGCGGTGATCCTCGCCGATCCCAGACCTGATAGCGGTAAGGCCCCATCCATCAGCTTAAACCCTAGGCCCCGACCCGCGCACGAACCACGACCCGGTCTTCGCCAACCGTCACTTCCATGGCCCCGCCAGCTTCACTCAAGAGACTATGCAGATAGTAGGCTTGGATCCAGTGTCCGCCGACGCCTTCGCCTTTGGGCTCGCCAGCAAGACCCGCCTTGACCTCAGGCCGTAGCCGAACCCTTGGGCCCACCGCCTCGACGGCCATCAGAACGTCGCCGCCTACGACCTCAGCCGTCAAACGGGCAACACCGCCGGTCGGCAAGGCACCCGCCCCGATGAGGGCGAGGTTTAAGATCGTGCGGGCGGCTGGCTTATTCAATTGGCTAGCCGTCACGGCCCAGTTCAATTCCGGACGAACGTGGCTGAAAATACCGTTGGTGAGGCTTTGTAAACTGCGGCTGTCAAACATCTCTGCCGTAGCCGAAGCCCCAAAGGCCACTCGGGTGAAGGCCAGCAGTTCCACCAGCTTTTTCGCGCTGGCGGCAATCAGGTTCATGGCATCATCGCGCATATCCTGAGCGGTCGGATCTTCGAGCAGATCAAGGCCAGAGACGATGGCGCTCGCCGGACTGATAAAGTCATGACACATACGCGCTGCCAGATTGGCCGCAAGTTCTGCAGCACCAATCACGGGAGCCGCGCTAAGCGAGCGCTCGAGCGATCCAAAGGCGCTAACCATTTGGGCGTCAGAAGAAAAACCGGGGTCAATCATGAGGCCGTAGCCACCCTTCAAGCACTTGAAGGCTCAAGATTGACCTGATTTGCGGTCTAGGCAAACCACCCCAACGAAAGTGATGGCTTACCTCTATCGCGCCGCCTAAGCGACCAGCACAGACCTAGCCGCGAAAGGCTTGGGGCGTTGATGTTGGAAGAGCGGCGTTCGAGACAAGATCCGCCAAGCTCAAAGCCGTCTCATCGTCCCAAGCCAAGGCTTGGATTGATAGGGGAAGGCCCGCCTTGGTCACACCGATAGGTGCCGCGCAGGACGGCATGCCCAGAAAATCACCCAGCGCTGTAAAATCAGCAACATGGGCCACGCCGCCATCATCGAAGCTAAAGGCAGGACCCGGCGTTGTCGGCAAGAGCAGTGCCGCATAGGGCGTCAAAAGATCCTTGACCAGATCGACAGCGACGCCAACGGCGCGGTAGGCCTTGGCCAAACTGGCGGCAGGCTGAGCCGCGCCCCATCCAAAGGTCTGACGACCCGCGACACTGAAGCCTTCAGGCCCTGAGGCCAGATCATCCTCCAGCGACACAGCCCCTTCAGCGGTCATGATCAGATAGCCATGTTGCATCATGGCGTTGAAATCATAGCCCTCAAGGCTGATGGTTTCGATCTCCAACCCCAAACCGCGCGCCGCAGCGATCGCCGCATCATAGGCCTTGACCAGTTCGGGATCGATGATGTCGCCGAAGGGGGCGAGATCGAGCGCCGCAAAGGGGGCAGGCCGAAGGGCGTCCAGATCGGCAATCTGCGAGAAGGACTCGGCCAGATCACCGTCCACCGCAGCCGCATGGGCCAACAGATAGGCGCAGTCCTGGGCCGAGCGGGCCAAAACGCCGACATGGTCAAGCGTCCAAGACAGGGCGACCACGCCGTCCATCGAAATCAGGCCTTGGGTTGGCTTGTGCCCGACCACGCCGCAAAAACTGGCCGGAATACGCACGCTGCCAAGGGTATCGGTGCCGAGCGCACCCGCGCAAAGACCCGCCGCTACGGCCGAACCAGAGCCGCCGGACGAGCCGCCCGCTGTGAGACCCTGCTCATAAGGATTGTGCGCCTTACCAAAGGCCTCATTGTCCGTGGTCGCGCCAACGGCGCCCTCATGCATATTGAGCATGCCTAAAATAACCGCACCGGCTTCACGCAAGGCGGCGATGCAGGCCGCATCCTCAGTGGCGATCCGGTGGCGATGGGCGCCGATACCGGCATGGAGCGGCATACCCGCAACCGCAATATTGCCCTTGATGGCGATGGGAACGCCATCGATTCCAGAGAGGGGCTCGCCCGCGGCCCATCGTTCAGCACTGGCCCGCGCAGCGGTCAATGCGCCGTCCTCGTCCACCGACGTATAGGCGTTCAAAGGCCCACCGAGACGCTCGATGCGCGCCAAATAGGCTTGGGTGGCTTCAACAGGGGTCACAGCCCGTTGATCATAAAGGGCGATAAGGCCAGCAATGCCAGCTTCGATGATGGGGTTTGTAAAGGTCATGGGACTACCATAAACGCCGAACGCGCCTCAGACAGCCCCCAAATTCAGTCAAGAGGCGACAAAGCGCCGCGCAGCCCAATCTGCGCTGGCTTGGCGCTTGGCACTCATCCGGCTATGAACAGGCTTGAACGAACCGTTTGAGCCTAGGCATCAGACCCTAAGCCAAGCCTCTGACCGATGGGAGACGCTATGATCCGCCTCGATGCCGACCAGGCCATCGCCCTGCTTGCGACGCGCCTTTCTAGGTCAGGCGGGCGGGTATTTGTCGCCACCGCAGGGGCGGAGCCGCTTATTTTCGCGCAGGCCTATGGCCGTAATCCCGACGCCGCTAAAGATCTGACGTTTGTCAGCGCCGCCATTCCGGGCGTCAATCAAACCGACTGGTCCAGGCTGCATGCGACCAGTCGCGGTGAAGGCATTTTTGTCAGCCCTGATTGGCGCGAAAGCTTCGATGAGGGCCGGTTTGCTCTGGTCCCCCAGGCCTATAGCGAAGCTTGGCGCTGGTTTTGCCGTACGCCGCTAGACGCCGCTCTGGTTCAGGTCAGTGCGCCCGACGCCGATGGGATGTGCAGTTTCGGCACCTCCTGTGACTTCCAGCCCGCCGTCATTGGACGCGATGTCTTCAAGATTGCCCACGTCAATCCGGACATGCCCGCCCCTGCCCGCTCGCCCAAGGTGGCCTTGGCCAGCTTTGACGTGGTGGTCGAGGCGAGCGTGCCGATGATGACCTATGATCCGGGCACGCTAGACTCCACCTTCGCGACGATCGCGCGGAATGTGGCGGACTATATTGTCGACGGCGCCGCCATTCAGGTGGGCCTTGGCAAGATGGGCTTTGCCGTCATGAACGCGATCAAGGATCGCAAGCGGCTGAGCGTCAAGTCCGGCATGGTGATTGATCCCCTGTTAGATCTGATGGACTGCGGCGCCATTTCAGAGGACCTGGACGCCATTGTCACTGGAGCTGCCCTTGGCAGCGAAGCGCTGATGACGCGCCTGTCCCAAGACCCGCGTGTTCGCTTTACCCCGGTCATCGAGACCCACAGCAGCGACGTACTGTCGGCGATACCCCGGTTTACCGCGATTAATTCGGCGCTCGAAATTGACCTTATGGGTCAAGCCAATGCTGAGTTTTTAGGAGGCCGTCAGGTCTCAGGCATTGGCGGCCTCAACGACTTTTTGCGCGCGGCCGCACGCTCTGAAGGGGGCAAACCCATCATCGCCCTCAATGCGACGGCCAAGGCTGGAGCCCTGTCGCGCATTGTGCCCAAGCTCACCGGCGGCGCGGTCAGTGTCGGGCGCGGCGATGTGGCCATTGTCGTGACCGAGTTCGGATCGGCGGATCTTCGCGGCCTTGGCCTAGACGATCGGGCCAAGGCGCTCATCACCCTCGCCGCCCCGGCCCACCGCGAAGGTCTCGAACGGGACTGGCGCGAAATGCGCGCTGGTCTATAGAAAGAGCGTCTGCAACCCATGTCTGGCTCATGACCCTTCCTCGATATCGACAGCTTGCCGCCGCCCTGCGCGCGGACATTACCGAAGGCCGGTACGGCGTAGGCGACCACCTGCCGCCCGAAATGGAGCTGTGTCAGATCTATTCGGCCTCGCGCCATACGGTCAGAGATGCGCTGCGATTGCTGCGTGAAGCCGGTTTGGTCGAGCGACGCCGAGGGGCTGGGACAACCGTCATTGCCGCCAACTCGACGCCAACCTTCGTGCAGGCGCTCGGCGGCGCTGAGTCCCTGACCCAATATGCCCGTGAAGCCAAGCTTCGTGTCCGCTCGGCCAATCCACGGGCCTTGACCCTCGCCGAGGCTGAGCGTCTTAAGGCTCAGCCGGGTGAACAATGGTTGGTCATCGAGGGGCTTCGTCTTGCCAGTGCGGGCTCGGGTGCCGAGCCGGTGGCGGTATCGACCCTCTTTGTGCCTTTGGAATTTGCCGGGATTGTTGGCGCGCTCGAAGGCTGGGACGGGGCAATCCACCAACTGATTGCTCGCGATTTTGGTGTTCAAACCCGCCGCATTGAACAGGAAATCGCCGCCGAGACCATGGACGCGGCAACGGCTAAGACCTTACGGACCGAAAAGGGCTCGGCGGGCCTTCGCACCCTTCGGCGCTATTTTGATGAGCGCGACCAACTGGTTTTAGCCACCGACAGCACCCATCCAGGTGGCCGCTTTGTCTATGCCATGACCTATCGGTTGGACGGCTAGCCATAGCCTGGCACTTTCCATCAAAGCCTCGCCAATGCTAGAGCGTAGGCCAATATATTTAGGGGGAACCGTCCATGAGTGATGCTGCCACACAAGAGGCTAGCCAGCCAGCCGTTGAGGCTCCCACCTCTATGCGAACCGTCGTCGCCGCCTCTTCAGCGGGAACGACCTTCGAGTGGTATGATTTCTTCATCTTCGGCACCCTGACCCAGATTCTCTCCAAGACCTTCTTTGCTGGGGTCAACGACACCCTCGCCTTCATCTTTGCTCTTGCGATCTTTGGCGCTGGTTTTGCCGTGCGCCCGCTCGGTGCGCTGGTTTTTGGCCGCATTGGCGATAGGGCCGGACGCAAGGGAGCGTTCCTGACCACCATAATCTTGATGGGGGGAGCCACCTTTTCTGTTGGGTTCCTGCCGACCTATGCGCAGGCGGGCATTATCTCGCCGATCCTGCTGATTATTGCCCGCTGCATTCAAGGCTTTGCGCTTGGCGGGGAATATGGCGGGGCAGCAATCTATGTCGCGGAACATTCCGATGGGGACAAACGCGGTCGCATGACCGGTTGGATCCAAGCCTCAGCCGCCTTTGGCCTGTTCGGGGCATTAGGCGTGATCCTCATCACCCGCAAGATCCTTGGTGAAGACGCCTTTACCGCTTGGGGTTGGCGCATACCCTTTATGTTTTCAGCGTTACTGGTTGGCATCTCCATTTGGATGAGACTCAAACTGTCGGAGAGCCCGTCTTTCAAAAAGATGCATGACGAGGGCAAGCTATCCAAATCGCCCTATGCTGAATCGTTCGGTCAATGGCCCAATCTCAAGATCGTTCTCATTGCTCTATTTGCCGTCATGAGCGCCCAAGGCGCTGTCTGGTATACGGGCTTTTTCTATAGCCAGATCTTTCTCGAAAAGTTCCTCAAGGTCGAACCGGCAACCGTCAATCTTTTGATGATCGCCGCCACGGTGGCCAGTGCACCGCTCTATATCGTCTTTGGTTGGTTATCGGACCGCATTGGCCGCAAACCGGTCATGCTGGCGGGTATGATCCTCGCGCTCGCGGCCTTCTTCCCAGGCTTTCACATGTTAATGGAGGCGGCCAATCCAGACCTTGCACGGGCCAGCCGCAACACGCCCGTTGTTGTGGTTGCTGACCCCGCCACCTGCAGCCTGCAGTTCGACCCGGTGGGCAAGGCGGTCTTTGCCACCCCGTGCGACATCGCCAAGAACGTTCTGGCCAATGCTGGCGTATCTTACGATTCCGAGGCTGCGCCCGCCGGGACCCTCGCCCACGTCAAGGTCGGTCAAACCATCATCAATTCCGCCGATGGTCAGGGTTTGGATAAGGCCGGGCTCAAGGCTGTAAAGACCGATGTTGAGGGTCGCATTCAAGCCGCCCTTAAATCGGCCGGCTATCCGGCCAAGGCCGATCCCGCCAAGGTGAACCTGCCCAAGGTCTTCGCGATCTTGATGGTCTTTGTTGTGGCGGCTACCTCGCTCTTTGGGCCCATTGCAGCCTGCTTGGTCGAGCTTTTCCCTACCCGTATTCGCTATACGGCCATGTCCTTGCCCTACCATATTGGCACGGGCTGGATCGGAGGCTTCTTGCCCTTCACGGCCTTCGCCATCGTGGCCTCAACGGGCAATATCTATTCTGGGCTTTGGTATCCGGTTATCTTTACCGCCATTAGCGTGATCACGGCGGTGCTGTTCTTGCCCGAAACCAAGGGCCGGTCCCTAGACCTTTAAGATAAGGCGGCGGGCAAGGTTTCTACATCGAGACCTTGCGCCCTCCCGATGGCCTCTTTGCCGATCAAAACCACCTGAAGGCCCTGTGCGAGCAGGTCTTTTAGGGCTTGTATGTCCACATCTGTGGCCATCAGACGTTGGCTATCGCGTCGGGCTAGGATGGCTATGGCTGGATCGGCACCTTGCCCCTCTACCAGAACATCGGCCTCCGACAGCACTCGCGCTGCGCGAAGCGTTAGAAGATCGGCGGGGCCTTCGCCCACAATGGCAAAGAGCTTTCCAGACAGGTCCGAGCCTTGAGCCAATTCAGCCAAAAGCGCCGCCTCGGCTCGCGCTCCCTCTCCGGCCATGGCCAAATCGGCAACCGGACCATTAACGACCCGGCGCATAAAGGCCCGGCGCATGACCAGATCGGGCAGGGCCGCGCGGATCTCGCCCTGCATCTGGCGAAGGAGGCCTGCCACCTGGCCGACCCCGAGCGGAATTCGGGCCTCAATATCAGCGCGCAAGAGACTGGCCAACAGGGGGGCAGAGCCGCCCGTGCCGATGGCCGCGACCACCTCACCGCGATCGATCAGGGCGGGCGTGGTGAAGTCACACCGACTTGGTCGGTCGACCACATTGACCGGAACTCCGGCTTGCCGCGCGGCCGCCGCCGCCTTTAGGCAAAAGGCCTCGTCGGGATGAGCCACAAAGACCAAAACGGCTTGGCTGTAGGTGCTCGCATCATAGGCCTGCGAACCGGCCACGATCTGCACCGTCGCAGGTGAATTTTCAAACAACCTAGCCTTGGCAAGGGCCCCTTCGCCCTCGCCGGCAATGATCACCGTCTTGCCCCTCAAGGGGAAAAAGGCGGGAAAGGCGTCCATATTTGTATATCCAATTATATTTTAGGTCGCAGATCGACCTAAGCAGCGTTAAGATCAAACCTTGCGAAGCGCCTATAGTGGCCATCCATAACATCAGGGAGACGAACGCGTATGTCTATCGCGCTCGAAATAAACGGCGAGACCCTTCAGGTCGAGGCCGAAGCCGACACCCCGCTGCTGTGGGTCCTTCGTGACGAACTGAAGATGACGGGCTCAAAGTTTGGCTGCGGCATTGCCCAGTGCGGGGCCTGTACGGTCCATGCTGATGGCCAGCCGATCCGCTCTTGCTCTACCCCCATCGAAGCGCTAGCGGGGGTCAAAATCACCACCATTGAGGGCCTTGGCGGCGAGCACGCCTTGCAGGCCGCTTGGGTCAAGCATGACGTGCCCCAGTGCGGCTATTGTCAGTCCGGTCAGATCATGGCCGCCGCCGCCCTCTTGGCTAAGACGCCTCGTCCGACCGATGCCGACATTGCCGCCGCCATGACTGGCAATGTCTGTCGCTGCGGCGCCTATCAACGTATTCGCGCGGCGATCAAAGACGCCGCCGCGACCATGTCGGCATAAGGCAGAGCCCCATGAACATTCAAACCAAGCTTTCCGGCGACCGTACTGGTCTTGCCCCTACCCGCCGCGACCTCGTGGTCGGTGCCCTCGTCACTGGCAGCGCCCTTCTGGTCGGCTGTTCGCCCATGGACCTGTTGAACCTCGGGGCCAAGAAGCTGGATTTTGGGGCCTTTGGTCCCTTCATCAAGATCGGTGCTGATGGCGCCGTAACCGTCATTTCCAAACATATCGAGTTTGGCCAAGGCACCCATGCTGGACTTGCTGCCATCGTTGCCGAAGAGCTCGATGCCGACTGGAGCACCGTCAAGGTCGAGCAGTCAGCTGCCAACGTAAAGGTCTATGGCAACCTGCTGATGGGGGCCCAAGGCACCGGCGGCTCGACCGCCATTGCCAATAGCTGGATGCAGCTTCGCAAGGCAGGCGCAGGTGCCCGCGCCATGTTCGTCAATGCCGCTAGCGCTAAATGGGCGGTTCCCGCCGCTGAAGTCAGCGTTAAGAGCGGGGTCGTTTCTCACCCGTCAGGCAAGAGCGCGACCTTTGCCGACCTGCTCGCCGATGCGGGCAAGATCACGCCGCCCGCTGAGCCCGTCTTGAAGGACCCAAAGACTTTCACCCTCATCGGCACCCAAGCGGTTCGCCGCAAGGACAGCCAAGTTAAGAGCGACGGTACGGCGGTCTATACCCAAGACATCCATATGCCCGACATGCTGACGGCCATGGTTGCCCATGCGCCGCTGTTTGGGGCCAAGGTGAAGAGTTTTGACGATAGCGAGGCCCTCAAGGTCAAGGGCGTGGTCCAGGTCTTCAAGATCAGCTCAGGCGTTGCCGTGGTTGCGCAAAACACTTGGGCCGCCAAGAAGGGCCGCGACGCCCTCCAGGTGACCTGGGACGATGCCAAGGCCGAAAAGCGCAGCACCGCTGCAATCGTTGAGGAATATAAGAAGATTTCGGCAGCGCGCGAAGGCTCCAAGCCCTTTGACGTGCATGGCGATGTGGCCACAGGCTTTAGCGGCGATCTGACCAATTTTGGGTTCGACTTCCCCTACCTGTCTCATGCGTCGATGGAGCCGTTGAACTGTGTCGCTCAGGTCGACGGTCAAAAGGTCAAGCTGACCTATGGCTGCCAAGGCACGACCATGGACCAAACCGCCGTTGGCATGGCGCTCGGCGTTTTGCCCGGCGCTATTGAGATCGAAACCCTGTTTGCAGGCGGATCCTTTGGTCGCCGTGCCAGCCCCTCGGCTGAATATGTCGTTGAATGCGCTCTTATTGCCAAAAAGATCGGCGGCTTCAGGCCGGTGAAACTGGTGTGGGACCGCGAGGACGATATGACCGGCGGCCGTTACCGGCCCATGGTTCGCCATGACGTGGCGATCAAGGTCGGAGCAGATGGCTATCCTGCCGCTTGGCGCCATACCGTCGTGACCCAATCGGTCATGAAGGGCGTTCCAATGCCGCAAGGCAAGTTCGACGCCTCGGCGGTGGAAGGTGCGCTTGGGTCTCCTTACCTGAAGGCGACCCCCGTGGTTGACGGCCATGTGGCCCTCGCCGACTCCCCGGTGCCCGTCCTTTGGTGGCGCTCGGTGGGCGCGACCCATACCGCCTTTGTCATGGAACATGTCATCGACCAGTTGGCGGCCAAGGCCAAGATCGATCCGGTCGACTATCGCCGCGCCCTCTACAAGAAGGCCGGTGCGGATCGCCACCTCGCGGTGTTGGAACTGGCCATTGAGAAGTCGGGCTGGGGCTCTGCCCTTCCAGCCGGAACGGCTCGCGGTATCGCCGTCCATGAAAGTTTTGGCTCGGTCGTGGCTCAAGTCGCTGAAGTGACGATGAAAGACGGCGAGCCTTGCGTTGGCCGGGTCGTCTGCGCCGTCGATTGCGGTATTGCCATCTCTCCTGACCAGGTTGCTGCTCAGATGGAAGGCGGCATCGTCTATGGCCTCTCAGCGGCTCTGTTTGGGGCCATCACTCTCAAGGACGGTACGGTCGAACAACGCAATTTTGATGGTTACCGCGTGCTTCGACACAATGAAGCGCCCACGGTTGAGACCTATATTGTAGCATCGGGTGCTAATCCGACGGGCGCGGGCGAACCGGGCACACCGGTCATTGCGCCGGCCGTTGCCAACGCGCTGCTGGTCCTAACCGGCAAGGCTACGGCAAGCCTGCCCTTCGTTAAGGCCTAAGCATCGGTGCGTCCAAATCGTCCGGGCGATCGATGTCAAACAGGCATCCGTCGTCCGGCACCGGCACCAAGATCAGGCCCTCACCAAGGTCTTTGAGCACTGCACCGGCCCCTTGATCGCCCTTCAGCGTCAGGAGTTTGGGAAATAGGGCAGCCGACAAAAGGACAGGATGGCCGCGTTGACTCTCAAACTGCGGGGCGACAGCCTTGACCTCACCCCCAAGGGCCTCGGCCATATTGGACGTCAGTTCGGCGGGAACACGGGGCATGTCGCCTAAAAAGACAAAGGCTCCAGTGCTGGTCGGATCGATAGCCTTCAGACCGGCCGCCAATGACGCTCCCATGCCCTGCAGATGGTCTTGGCAATAGACCATCTTCAGGCGCGGATCGGGCGGCAATAGGGGCAAGATCAGAGGATCGCCGCCCCAAACCAAAATCACCTCGGTCACGGGCGCGGCCAAGGCGGCTTCTAGGGCCCAAAGGATCAAAGGCCTTGCGTTCCAAAGGGCCCGCAGCTTACCGCCGCCGAACCGGCGCGATTGGCCAGCCGCAAGAATAAGGGCGCTCAAGGGTTTAGCGGCACGCACGCGATAGATCCTCAATATCGAAACAGACCCAATTCTTCACTTGAGACCGCGTAAGACTTGGGACAAGAGCAAAGACAGCCTATGTTGAGCCTATCATGACCCCCTTTGATGTCGCGCACCATTCTAAGCCCGCCGCAACTGGTCCAACCCTGATCGACGGGTTTGGCCGGACGGTGCGCTATTTGCGCGTTTCCGTGACAGATCGTTGTGATCTTCGCTGTGTCTATTGCATGGCTGAGCATATGGTTTTCTTGCCCAAGGCCGAGGTGCTAACCCTTGAGGAACTGGACCAGATCGCGTCGAGCTTCGTTGGGCTTGGGGTCAAAAAGCTTCGACTGACAGGCGGCGAGCCACTCGTGCGCAAGGGCTTTATGGGTCTGGTTGAGAGCCTTTCGCGGCATCTCAAAACGGGCGCGCTCGAAGAGTTGACCCTCACCACCAACGGCACCCGTCTGGCCCAGTTTGCGAAGGATCTGGTCCGGTTTGGTGTCAAGCGGATCAATGTGTCGTTAGACACCCGCGACCCGGTCCTCTTTAAAAGCCTGACGCGGGGCGGGGATCTGGCTCAGGTCATGGCGGGCCTTGATGCGGCCGATGCGGCAGGTCTTGCCGTAAAGATCAATGTCGTGGCCTTAAAGGACACGAACGAAGACGAAATTCCCGACATGATCTCTTGGGCCCATGGCCGGGGCTATGACCTGACCCTGATCGAGACCATGCCGCTCGGTGATACGGGTGAGGACCGGACCTCACAGTTCCTGTCGCTGGCCAAGGTTCGCGAGACCCTGTCCTCCTTTTGGACCCTGACCGATATTCCTCTGCAGACCGGCGGACCGGCGCGCTATGTCCGGATCGAAGAGACCGGCGGGCGGCTGGGCTTGATCACCCCCATGTCCCACACCTTTTGTGAAGCCTGTAACCGGGTTCGCCTGACCTGCACGGGCGTTCTGCACACCTGTCTTGGCCATGAGGACGAGATGGACCTTCGCGCGGTGCTGCGCGGCCCCAATGGCCTTTACGGCTTAGAAAAGGCCATTAGGCTGGCCATTGCGGGTAAACCAGAGGGCCATGACTTCCAGATTAGCGAGGGCTCTGCCCCCACCTTGGCGCGCCACATGTCTCGGACCGGGGGCTAGGCGATGGCCCGCGTCCTGCTATTTGGTGCACTGAGAGACCTCGCCGGATGGCGAGAGCAGATTTTTGAGGGCGTGAGCGACCTTGATGGCCTACGGTCTCACATCGCCCGTCTCTATCCCGATCTTGCAGAAGCCATCAGCGGTCCTGGCGTTCAGTTTGCCGTCGATAAGGCTTTGGTTCGTGGCAATGTCAGCCTATCGGCCCAAACCGAGATCGCGTTCCTGCCCCCGATGAGCGGCGGATAATGTCGGTCACGGTCCAGACTGGAGTCTTTGACGCGGGGGCGGCGTTAAGCGCCTTTACGCAAGCTCTGCCCGATGCGGGCGGCGTGGTGAGCTTCACCGGTATTGCACGAATGGATAACGGCAAGACCCAGATGCTCGAGCTCGAAGCCTATCTCGGCTTTACCGAGCCTTGGATTGAGACCCTCATTGAAGAGGCCCGCACCCGCTTCAGCCTCAGTGGTGTCAGGGTCATTCACCGCGTCGGTTCGATCCTGCCCGGTGAGGCTATCGTCTTTGTGGCGACCGCCGCTGCCCATCGTCGTCAAGCCTTCGAAGGCGCTGATTTTTTGATGGACCATTTGAAAAGCCGTGCGCCCTTTTGGAAAAAAGAGCACGGACCAGACGGTGCCCGCTGGATCGAGCCGCGCCAAGCCGACTATCAAGACCTAACGCGTTGGACCCGTGACCAAACACCTAAGTAAGGATGTTACAGCTATGACCACCCTCCCCGCTGGCTTTGGTGGCCGCATTGATGAGACCCTGACCAAGGTTCCCGTGCGCGTGGCCGTGCTCACCGTCTCCGATACCCGCGACGAGGAAAGCGATAGCTCGGGCGATCTATTGGCTAGCCGGGTTAGCGATGCGGGTCATGTGCTGGCGGCCCGCGCCCTCGTGCCCGATGATCGAAGCGCCATCCGCGCCAAGGTCTTGGCTTGGGTCGCCTCTGGCGAGGTCGATGCGATTGTCTCGACCGGCGGCACCGGCCTGACGGGCCGCGACGTGACGCCCGAGGCGATTGAGCCCCTGTTCGACAAGCGGATCGAAGGGTTTTCGGTCGTCTTTCACATGGTCAGCACCCAGACCGTTGGCCTCTCGACCTTGCAAAGCCGGGCCTTGGCGGGGATCGTCGGCGGGGTCTTTGTCTTTTGCCTTCCGGGCTCTAACGGGGCGGTCAAGGATGGGTGGGACAAGGTTATCGCCGCGCAACTCGATAGCCGTCACAAGCCCTGCAATCTGGTCGAACTGATGCCGCGATTGAATGAGCGCTGATCCGATGGCTGACACGCCCGCCCATTCCCTGACCCACATAGATGCCAACGGCCGCGCGCGGATGGTTGATGTTTCGCACAAGGCCCAAACCCTGCGCGAGGCGGTGGCTGAGGGGCGCATTCGCATGGCCCCTCAAACCTTAGCACTGGCCTTAGCGGGCGGAGGCCGCAAGGGCGAAGTGATGGCGACCGCAGAGCTGGCTGGCGTAATGGCGGCAAAGCGGACCGCCGATCTGATCCCCCTCTGTCACCCTCTGGCCCTGTCAAAGGTCGTCGTCGAGGTGAACGAGGTTCCCGGCATTGGATTGGGCGTTGTGGCCCGTGTGCGGACCACGGGGCCAACGGGGGTGGAGATGGAGGCGCTGACCGCCGTTTCGGTGGCATGCCTGACGCTCTATGACATGCTGAAGGCGGCCGATAAGGCCATGACCATCGAAGATGTCCGGCTGGTCAGCAAGACCGGCGGTGCCTCTGGAGATTTCCTACGGGCTCCCGACGAGGCTTCCTGATGAAAAATCTTGCGGCTCAAGAGGCGCGGCAACGGATTTTGGCCAAGGCCAGCATTATGGACCCTGAGACGGTCAGCCAAAGTCAGGCCTATGGGCGCGTTTTGGCAGAACCGGTTGTGGCGCAGCGTGATCAACCGCCCTTTCGGGCTTCGGCTATGGATGGCTATGCCCTTCGGGCCGCTGACGCCCTTGATAACCCGGCCAAACTTCGGGTGATGGGAGAGAGTGCAGCAGGCATGGCCTTCAAGGGCGCGGTCTTGCCAGGTCAAGCCGTGCGCATCTTTACCGGCGCGCCGGTTCCTGACGATTGCGACCATGTGGTTATTCAAGAAAATGTGCAGCGTGACGGCGATATGGCCCTCCTTGGTCCGCTGACGGGACAGGGCGCCAATATCCGCGCGCAGGGCGGTGATTTTCAGTCGGGAGCGGTCCTTCTCGAGACGGGGGCAAGGCTGGATGCTTGGCGTCTGTCCTTGGCAGCATCGGCGGGCACCTCGTCCCTAACGGTGATTCAAATGCCCCGCGTGGCGGTTTTGTCGACCGGCAATGAGCTCGTTGAGCCAGGCCAGATCCCTAGTCTCGACCAGATCTATAATTCGGGCAGTCCAGCGGTCTGCGCCCTCTTGGACAGTTGGGGTGCGAAAGCCATTCGCCTCCATTCAGCCGTCGATGATGCTGACGCGATCGCAGCGTCGGTTCGTGATCTTGATGTCGATCTGATCGTCACCCTCGGCGGCGCTTCGGTGGGGGATCATGATCTGGTTAAGCCCGCCATGGTGAAGCTTGGATTGGAACTTTCGGTCGAGACCATAGCCCTGCGCCCGGGGAAGCCGACCTGGTTTGGAACCTTGGGGGACGGTCGGCTTGTTTTAGGACTTCCGGGCAATCCTGCTTCTGCGCTGGTGTGCGCCGAGCTTTTCCTGAGACCCTTGGTCAATGCCATGCTGGGGCTGGACCCGGGTCCAGCCATGGAACAGGCTCAGCTAGCCACGCCCCTGCCCTCAAATGGGCCCCGTGAGCACTGGATGAGAGCCAAACTCGAAAATCGGCTTGGAATGATCGTCGCCACCCCCTTCCGCGATCAAGATTCGTCATTGATCAGCGTCTTTGCCAAGGCCGACGCCCTGATTTGCCAACCAGCCCAATGCGGCGGGCTAGAAGTGGGCTCATTGGTGCAAATCTTGCGGCTAAACCGCCTTTGACGTCTTAGTCATCCGGCGCTTGTGGATCATTTCGCCCAGCACGCTGATGGCGACCTCCCAGGGGGCCTTGCCCCCTAAGTCCATGCCAATCGGGGCGTGAAGCTGCGCGATCGCTTCGTTCGTAACTCCGGCAGCCTTAAGGGCGGCCAGACGTTCTGGTAATCTGCGCCGCGCGCCCAAGAGGCCGACATAGGCAGCCGATGACTTCAGGGCCGTAACGAGGGCTGGATGGTCTGTATCTGCGTCGTGACTTGCGATCGCGACATAGGTCCAAGGATCCAGGCCGATCTCTTTCAGTGCCGCCTCTGGGTCCTGCCGCAAATAGCCCAGCCCAAAAACTGGCGGAGCAGAAGCTGGACCCTTTGGACGGTTCAACCAGGTTTGAAACCCCGCCGTTACGCCGACGCTAGCAATAGCGAGGGCCGTAGGGTCAGATCCGACAACGATCAGTCTTGGAACGGGATCATAGGCGCGGGCCACGCCAAAGGGCTCAGACGACCAGTGGCACGCTCGCGATGTGGTTCCGAGATCAAAGCGGCGCATGGTTCCATCACTGATCCAAACACCTGACTGACGGTTTAGATAGGCCTGCTCGAGACCCTGCGCCGCGAGATCGCCCGGTGATATCCGTTCCAACAGAATTTCAATCTCGGCACCGCATAGGAGCCGGATATCGGGCCATGGGCTGGACGGACCATAGACCAGCCTCATTGGCACATCTGAGACCATGACCGCCAAGGCATGACGCGCGACATCCGCCTCGACACAGCCGCCTGACATGAAGCCATGAACCTCTAACGGACCCTCCGGCGGCAGGGTGAACACCATCTGGGTGCCCTCAGGACGCGGGCCGCCGCCCTCAACACGAAAGAGCGTAGCGAGCACAACGGCACGCCCCTTACCCAAGGCGGCAAACAATGGTCCGCGCATATCCTCTAGCAGTCCATAGTCGGGCCAATCGGGCAGGCTCGGATCTGTCCGCGGTTCAGACTTAAGGGTCAAGACAAACGACCTTTTGATTATGGGGCCAAACGGGCTCCAAGAAACAGCATCACGATACAGCTTCATTAAGCAATCTGGGACTAGTCTGTCTTGTTGAATGTCGACAAAGCGACAAACGAGGCCAGATGAGTACTCTGCTTGCCAAGCTGGGACTGGGCACTGCGCAGTTTAGCGCCGGCCACGGTGGGCCAAGTCCGCGCGGGCGGCCGCTAGAGGCCGAGGTCAGCGATATTTTGAAAATTGCCGACCGATCCGGTTTTAGCGTGCTCGATACGGCCGTTTCCTTTGGTCAGGCCGAAGCGCTGGTCGGCGCTCATTTGCCGCGTCCCAACGGCTTTCGAATTGTCATCAAGACGGCGCGCTGTGATCGCGGCCCCGACTTTATCGAGCAAGAGGCTAGAGCCTCCTTGCTGCGGCTTGGAATTCATCAGGCCGATGCGATTATGGTGCAACAGGCCGGTGATCTATTTGGTCCCCACGGACCGGGGCTTTGGCAAAGGCTGTTATCGCTTCGGGACCAAGGTCTATTCAAGAACGTGGGCATATCGGTCTATGCGTCGGATGATCCGCTTGGCGTAGCGGCGCGGTTTAAGCCTGACATTATCCAGGTTCCAGCAAGCCTTCTAGACCAAAGGCTTCTCATCGACGGCACCTTATCCCAGATCCGTGAACTGGGCATCGAGGTTCAGCTACGGTCGATCTTTTTGCAGGGTATCTTGTTTCTTCCACCTGATCGGATGCCCAATAGTCTTCAGGCCGCATCCGCGAGGCTTTCGCGGATTAGACGCATGATTGCCGAAGGTCGAAGTGATCCCTTGCAGGCCGCCCTTGGCTTTGCGCTGTCACGGCCGGAAGCCTCATCGGTTAGTGTGGGGGTAACGACCGCTGCGGAACTGTCGGCGATTGTTGCCGCTGCGCTGAGCCCCCTGCCCGATCTTGATTGGGATGATATGGCTTTGGATGATGTAGCAGCCCTCGATTCTGGGCGTTGGGGCGCTGTGGCCTGAACTTTATCCTCGCTAGGTTACACCGTGCGAGACTCGCGAACCGACTCAGGATGCAATAGGGGTATTGCAGACGCCCCTGTCGTCGATTCGCGAAAGGACGCCCGTGAAGGGTCAGGTTGACTTCTTCCTCGATGCTCTCGTGGACGCTCCGATCAAAGAAGATCGGGCGCTGCTTGAGTTTCCGTTCTTCTCGCTGGCCAAACGTCCGCGGATGGAGCCGATTGTCTATAGTGACAGCCGGGTCAGCATTGAGGTTGCGCCAAGCCACAAGGGCGTTGCCACCGTTTGGGACCGAGATGTCCTCATCTATCTCACCTCCCTGATCAATGAGCGGATGGAACGGGGTGAACCGGTCAGTCGAACGGTCCGGTTTCCGGCCCACGACTTTTTAATCGTGACGCGGCGGGCAAAGCCCGGTCAGGTGGGGGCTAAGGCCTATGACGCCTTTCTCGATGCCCTTGAGCGTCTTCGCGGTACGACCGTTAAAACCTCCATTTCAGCCGCCGAGGTCCGCGAGCGACGCGGTTTTGGTTGGATCGATAATTTTCGGGTGGTTGAGGTCGAGAAGCCAGGCGGTAAACGCCGTATGAAGGCCGTGGAAGTGACCTTGAATGACTGGACGTTCCGCGCCATCACCAAGGAGCGGCGCGTCCTCACCGTAAACCGCGACTATTTTCAGCTAACAGGTGGCATTGAGCGGCGTCTCTATGAGTTGGCTCGGAAACATTGCGGTGATCAGGCCAGTTGGTCGATCAGTCTTCCGCGCCTGGCTGAAAAGGTCGGGGTGTCGGGCGAGTTGCGCAAGTTCAAGGCGGAATTGAAGGACATCATCGCGCGCGATAATCTGCCGGACTACCGCTACGGCCTTGCGCGTGATCCATCGGGAGAGATGGAGAAGGGCATGAAGGCCGAGGGCTATACCCTCAAGGGTCTTCGCAACGACCGTGTGCTGGCCATTGTGACCCCAAAGTTCAAGGTGAAGCCGGGCATTGGCGGCGCTGAACCTGAGGGATCCTTTTCGTTCGCCCTCTTTGATGACGATGACGATCTCATTGAGGGCTAGATTTCATTGATCCCGCATTAGGGGTATTGAGGACGGCACCTTAGGGGTATCGGCGACGCCAAATTAGGGGTTTCGAGGACGCCCCAATTAGGGGGATCGCCGACGCTGCTTTAGGGGTATTGACGACGCCGCCTTAGGGGTTTCGGGGACGGAGTCGGGTTGATTCGCGAATCACGAGAATTTTGATGCGAATCGCTCCGTCGGTCTGTCTAGCGGACCCCGGTCAGGATCATTATGGAGCCTAGCTTAGATGCCATAGTGCCCTGCCCTTCGAGACTTTCGAGATTAAAGGGTGGCCGTTATTCGGGGTATCGCCGACGGCTATAAGGGGGATTGCCGACGCTGAGAGCGGGGTATCACCGACGCAGACACGGGGTATCACCGACGAAAAGTGGGTCTTACCTTTTGTATTAATAGACCTTTTCGTCCGCTTAACGTTCTAACAGATTCAAATAACGTGTTTAACGCCCTCCCCCTCCGTTCGGGCGCGCCGTAGAAGCGCGCGCCCAATCGGCGGAGGGCAGATATCAAGACCGCTCACGCAAGCGTTTGGCCTTGCCCTCTGGCGTTGCCTTCAAGAGCTCGAGGGCCCGTTCGATAACTTCAGCCACGATCCATCCGCGCGTGTCGGCAAGATCGTAGACATATTCGATGGTCTCGCGGGTCAGCTTAACGTTCAACTGGTGAACACGCCCTGTCTTGGGCCTTGTTCGGCGACGCAGAACCGGTTCGACCGGTGTTGGTTTGGCCTTTATGGGTTTGGAGCGGGCGGGTTCCTTAACAGGGGCTTCAGGGCGGGCATGGAAGCCTTGGCGCTCTGAGGCCTGTCTCAGGGCGTCTGAGGGCGTGGGTGCTTGAGGCGCTGTGGATGGACGCGGCGCAAATCCGCTGAGATCGATGTCTAGATCGCTATCGTCATTGAGATCTAGCGCGACGCGGGTTTTTAGAGGGGCAGGGGTCTGCTCAGCCATGATCTATGCCTCCTGGGCTGTTGCGACGTTCGGACGTAGTCGGTTTGTGACGGCCCTAGCGAAATCACTGACATTGGCTAAGGCAGCCGGGAGATTGGATGCTTGAGCCGATGTTAAGCCGCCGACCGTCCCGCCAAAGGAAAAGATAGCCCGGAAGGCTTCACGCTCTTGGAGAGTACAGGCCAAGACCGGCAGGCCTGCGGCTTCAAACTCGTCACGAATGTGGCGGAAGGTTCTGGGCTGAATGGCCGTACTGACCCGGTTGAAGAACAGGGCGAAGGGGACGCTGCGGCCGATTGCCTTTTCCGTCGATCTCACCAGCTTGACCGCACGTGCAGCTTGGGCGGCGTCCAAGTGGGAGCCCTGAAGTGGGATCAACACAAGATCGGACCGCGATACGGCATAGGAAACGGTTAGCGAGGCTGTGCCCTCAAGGTCGCAGATGACGAAGGTCGAGCGTTGGGCTTCTTCTTCTATGACATCGATGACCGTGTCTTGAGTCACGTCCCGGATGACCCGCAGATTTTCAGGGCGTCCCGGAAGCTTGGCCCACGATGAGACGGGCTGGTTCGGGTCCGCGTCAATCATGGTCACAGGCGCGCCCATATCAGCAAGGACGCCGCCAAGCAGCACCGCTGAGGTGGTCTTACCCACTCCGCCCTTGGGACTAACAAATGAGATTACCGGCATCGTGTCTGGTCCTCGCCCCGCAGGCCTAGGTTACCGCTAGCTTTAGATATCCGCAAGATACCATCGGATAGCCGTCGGATTGCTAGCGCTATTTCATGGTTATCCTTTACTTATCGCGAGGAAGCAAGTGGCTATCGCGAGATATCGTTGGATATCCATGGATATCTGTAGGCTTTCGATTTGGTATCTCTGGATAACCGAAAGATATCCATGGCGTTGTTATCGCGATTCTTTGGGCCACACAGGCCTATGGGGTTAAATCCCTCGGAACTTTAAGTTCTGACGATTAAACGGCCGCCAGGGGCGAAACTGAGCCGATTGAAGGCAACTCATAACGCCAAACCTAGAACGAGTCGGATTTGATGACAAATGCCCTCTAAAAGAGATGATTACGCAGGCCCGTCGTGAGGATTTCCCGCCAAACGCCCGCCATAACCTTGATATAGATCCCCAAACAGATCGCTGTTTAGGCGCGCCCGACCATAAGCTTATAATCCTCAAGGCACCGGACCGTCGCGCCTAAATCCGTAATCAAACCGTTCTTGAGGGAGTATACCCAGCCGTGAACGGCGATCTTTTGGTCGCGAAGCCATGCGTCCTGCACAAAGACGTCGGACGCCACATTGCGCACTTGCCGCATAACGTTCAACTCGCAGAGCCGGTCCATCCGTGGAGCGCCATCCTCTAGGCCCTCCAACTCTCTGCGGTTCTCGTCGAAAACTTCTCTGATCGGATGGAGCCAATGATCAATCAACCCGTGGCGTTGCCCATCCACCGCGGCTTGAACCCCGCCGCAGCCATAATGACCGACGACCATAATATGTTTAACCTTCAGCACCTCGACGGCATATTGCAGCACGGACAGATAGTTTGCGTCTTGAGGCGGTGCCAGATTGGCCACGTTGCGGTGAACAAATAGCTCACCAGGATCGAGCCCCACGATCTCATTGGCGGGGACCCGGCTATCAGAGCATCCAATCCAAAGAAACTCGGGGGACTGCTGCGCGGCTAAACGCTTGAAGAAATTTGGATCGACCTGTGTCTTAGCCAAAGACCAGGCCCGGTTATTTTCAATAAGGTCCTTAACCATGCGATTCACTCCTCCAACTATGGCCTTAACAGATAGTGAGCCAAAAATCGGGCACAAGGCTCCAGCCTCAAAACAGCCGAACGGTTCTGACGCTTCCTAGTGGGTCAGATGGAGGTTGCGTGCAACCAAGTTGTTGAACACGTCGCTCAGCCCGCTGCTACTCGTTGAAATGGCGTGACCCGGCGCGGGGGCGCAGGCACTGGCAAGTGCCATAGCCACCGGATCGGTAACATCAACCAAAATGAAATAGACATCGATACCGTACGTATTGCGCATAATATTGCAGGCCGACAGGGTCATATTGTCGGCGGCCATATTGTTGAGAATGCCGAGATTTGGCGACCGCCAGCAGTTGCCCGCAGCAGATCGCCCCGTATTGGTGCATCCGTAATAGCCTTCATACTGGGTAGGGGCTTCGTTCTTACCGTCGGTCAAGATGATCGCGATCTTATAGGTTTGGCTCGATTTGAATGCAGACGGCGACTGTTGCGCGCTCAGGCCCCAAAATTGCCTCCAGTATGGGCTTGGAGATAGAATCCGTAATCCCCATACAAGACCCACATCCGCCTGGGTGCCGCCCGGGACCGGATACATCTCGTCCAACTTATCCAAAACCTGCTTGCGATTGCCAGAGAGGGGTAAGATCGAGACTGGGCAGTTAAGATTAGGGCCCGATATTGGTACGGCTCGTGTCCATGCTGGCGTGGTTTGCCTTGTGCTGGCGTAGGAGGGAAAGGCATCGACCTCCCAACTGCATATTGCGCCGCCGGCATTGAGGTAATCCAGCTCATTTGGGTCAGACAGGCAGGCAGGTAGGGTCGAGCTCAAAATCGGCCGGTTGCTTGCATCACGGGCCGATGAACAGCCTCGCGGACTGTTAAAATAGGCGTTCAGTGTCCCGTTTGCATGGATACCGGTGCCTTGGGTGCACGACACCAGACCCGAATAGACGGTGTTCACACATTGCAGAACGACAGAACGGTAGCGCGAGGAAAGCCAATCACCCGGGGATTTGGCCCTAAAGGCCTGCCCCATCGACCGGCTTGCCGCATAGATTGACCTTAAGTGGTCTAACGCTCCAAGTGGCACCGGCGGTGGGCTCGGGGGACCAGGGGGGCGCGGCGGTCCAGGAGGTACGTCCACATAGGCTGTGCAATATGAAAGATTGGTGGGGCTTGCCGACGGCTCCAGAAGGGCGGCTGGAAACCGTGTGGGGGGAGGGGCATCACTGATGGTTTGGGTCACTGCTCCACTGGCAGAAACCCGAACCTCATTGTCTGCAGAACGGATGCAACCGCGCCATCTGGTTGGCCGTGCCAGATCCAACAGCCGCGCAGATGATAGAGGGATCGTCGCATTCCGGGGTTCGGCCAACACACTAAGGCGATCGAGGGCAGGGGGCACAACATCGCGACCCGAGCCCGAAATAGGTGGGGTGCTCGACGCCACTGCCGTAGGATCGGTCGCTAGAATGGCCTCTGAATTGATATTCACGACTGTAGTCCACGGAACAACGCCGATCTTCACGCGATCGCCGCCCAAGGCATAGACCTGGTTCACATAGTCTTTGGCCGCTTGCCGCATGACCGTGAATCGGGTCCCTGTGAACATCGAAGACGTATTGTCCAATAGGAGCGCAATCTCGATCGGCTTGCCCGCTGAGGTCGCCTCAGATGAAGCGCGAAACGGAAGTTCTGGAATGTTAAAAAGCCCGCCAAAAATGTTGGGCGAAGCCCCAGTTACCGTCAGCACGATTTTTCCAGCATTGGCGTCGACCTACTGTGACCAATCAAGGTTATGAATCTGTTCGGTGCGATCTCTCAGCGAGAGATCCAAACTGGCTTGTGCTGCCCGATTAGCTGCTGCCATCCTCACGGTGCTATCGGTCAGGCTGTTTGCAAAATAGACCTTCGCCGCTGCCAAAACCGCGGTATCGGCGGCCTCCTGAACCAAGGCCTTGGTCGAGACAAGGCGCCGATAGTCTACCGCAGCGCCGAGCGCTAAAGAGATCGGAATGAGGCAGGCCGCTACAATAAGGGCGACGTTGCCATCGTTCGCGACGTGACCTCTAAAAACAAATTGAGATATAAGCTTTCTATTCATGCCTAGTCTCTGATCCGCCTCAACTAAGTAATTGAAGCTATTGTTCTGCTATACAGCTAGCGACTTTTCGCTATTTTGAGCAAATCACTAAAAGACGATTTCAACAATAGTTCTAAATCATCTCCGGTTGCCGAAAGGACGGAACTTTCACCCCCTGCACATTGGCTTGCAAACCGCTTGGCCACCGGGTCGGCGCTATTGGTCAATATGACGTAGATCTTGATGCCGTAAGTCTCGCGCATGACTTGGCACGCACCCAGAGTTAGGGCGTTCAAACTGGCCTCATTCAAGTTCGCAACATTGCTTGATCGCCAACAGGCCCCGCTGCCGCGACGGTTTTGTCCGGTACAGCCATAATAGCCCTCAAAATCGACAGGCGCTTCATTGCGTCCGTCAGTGATCAAGACTGCTATCTTGCGGCCTCCAGATCCGAAGGCAGATGCCCGTTGCCGCTCATCTAGTCCCCAGAATTGAGTCCAATATGGACGGGGTGAGAGTGTCCGCAGCGCCCAAGTCAGTCCTACATCCGATTGGCTACCGCCGGGCACGGGATAGAGTTCGTTCAACTTATCCAAAATCTGGCGCCGGTTGCTCGATAGGGGAAGGATCGCCGCCGGACAGTTGAGATTGGGCCCCGCTATGGGCGTGTAGGCCTTTCCCCAAACGTTAGTCGCGACAGGTTGGAAGGCGTCGGTCTCCCACGGGCATATGGACCCGCCTGCCGCAAGATAACCAATCTCGTTTGGATCGGCCAAACAGGCACGATTGATCCCTGTTTGCACCGGCTTGTTTGAGGTCAGGTCCGAAGAACAGTCCTGATTTGTCGGCTGAAAGGCGTTGAGCGTGCCGTTTTGGTGTTCGGTTAGAGGGTTTGGGCCCGTCTGATCGAAACATTGGTGAATCGCGTTGGAATAGCTCCACCTTATGCATTGTCGTACCCATTCGGCCTTGCGTATCCGGCCGAGAAGCTCGGTACGATTAGAGATTGATCCGTGGAACTTGGCTTGGGTAGGCCGACCCGCTTCGGTATTTTCGGGCTCGGCGGGCTGATCGATCATCTGATAGGCCAAACACTGGCCAACAAAAGGTGTTTGGATACTCGAAACCAATAAGGCTGCTGGCCATATACCGCTGTGTGGTGGCTGGTCATCAATGGTTTTGACCACGTTATTGTCCGCATCAATCTGAACCTCACCGGGCGCGGACCGCACGCAACCGCGCCACTGGGTTGGACTAGAAAGGTCGATTAAACGCTCAAGGCTCAGGGGAGTAGAGGGGTCTTGCGGCTCAGCTAGTACAGCGAGCCTCGTTTTTGAGGGTTCGGGGGGCGCGCGCCGGGAGCCTGTGGTCAAATAGTCGATATCGCGAACCGCCGAAGGATCTCCAAACGCAATGGCTTCTGAATTAATATTGACTAGCGCGGCCCAGGGAATGACCGAAACCTTTACGCTCGACCCCGCCACGTCCATGAGATCGTTGACATAATCCTTTGCCGCACGCCTCATGACTGTGAACTGATCTAAGTCGTTTAACGAGCTGGAACTATCGACGATCAGCGCCACCTCGAGGGAATGACTGGACGGATCGACGGAGGTCGAAACCTTTATGGGGACGCGCTGGATAAAGGGCAAAGCGCTGAGCGTTGTGGCGCTGTCGGCCATAACATCCAGATCAAATCGCTTTTGAATAGGGTCTGCATTTACCTTCCACGTAATATTTTTAACGCTACGCTGAGTGCGTTCCCATTGGATAAGAATTTTGCCGACCTGTTCCTCACTGGCAATTTTGCGGTCAATCTCGGTGATGTTTCGATTGGTAAAATAGACGAAGGCCCCTTCGATGGCTGCCCGATCGGAGATGGTTTGCAGTGTCCCGCGCGCTTCATCATATTTTTGAAACTGAAGGTAACTCCCGAACGCAAAACTTAGGGGTATCACCGACAAAGCACCGGCCCAGATCAGTACAGTCCGAATCCTGCGACCCCCAAATGGGCTTTCAAGGATTCGGCCTCGGCGATCCAAAGGTGGCTCCTGCAAGTTGATCTTTGGTAAATAGATCAATCAAGCAGGGTGTGGGATAAATATGTTTACACTATATTGATTATAATCATAACTATTGTTGCCACCGCGTCTAGTCTTTACAGTAGTTTAAACAATATTTCTCCAACACCTTCGATTCCAGCCATTACGGATTCATTGACCTTAATGGGGCCGACCCCCTCTGGTGTTCCCGTAAATATCAAATCACCTGCCGCCAAGGTCCAAAGCCGCGAGGCTTGGGCAATGGTTTCTCCAACGGACCAAATCATATCTTCGAGCCGGCCATCTTGCCGTGTCTGCCCGTCCACGCTCAGCCATATTTTCCCTTGGCCCTGGCCTATACCGTCTTGAGGTAAGGGACAGTTGGCTTTGCGGCGAATAGGACTGATGGGCGCGGAAAGATCAAAGCCCTTGGCCGCATCCCAAGGCTGTCCCTTGGCCTTAAAGCCGTTTTGAAGATCGCGGCGCGTCAGGTCCACGCCAACCGCATAGCCATAGACCGCCGCAAGACCCTGCTCGGGGGTAAGGTTTGAGCCCCCGCTTGAAAGGGCAGCCACCAGTTCGACCTCATGATGCAGATCCGATGTTGCCGAAGGGTAGGGGAGTGTCACAGATTGCCCCGGCGGACAGATCACAACCGCATCGGCAGGCTTGGAAAAGAAGAACGGTAGATCGCGTTCATCGGCGCCCATTTCCCGGGCATGGGCCGCATAGTTGCGTCCAACGCACAGGATGCGGCGGACCGGGAAAAGCGCTGAGGTTCCTTCAACGGGAACGGCAGGGCGAGCGGGTGGGGGGAATGTAAAGCTGGACATGGCTGCAGATTAGGGACTTCCGACGCCCGGTAAAGTCTCAAGAGACAAGGGTTACGGTTGTTTAACTTGATTTTCCTCACAGGCCGCGCCCTAAATAACACCTAAGGTGGCGCGAATGTCTTGACTGCGATAGGTCGGGACCGGCCGACAGGACCCTTGACCATGTTGATCATCGAGAATTTGAACCACGTCTATCCCAATGGTGCCCATGCGCTGCGCGGTATCGATCTGGTTATTCCTAACGGCATGTTTGGCCTGCTTGGCCCCAATGGCGCGGGCAAGTCGACCTTGATGCGGACCATTGCGACCTTACAGACCCCCACATCTGGCCATTTGCGCTTTGATGAGATCGATGTTCTGGCCGATCCAGAGGCTCTGCGCCGTCAACTGGGGTACCTGCCCCAAGACTTCGGCGTTTATCCCCGCGTGTCGGCCTATGACATGCTTGACCAAATGGCAGTTCTTAAAGGTGTTGCTCAACCGGCCGCGCGTAAGGAGACGGTTGAGGCCCTTCTCAATCAGGTCAATCTTTGGACCGTGCGTCACAAGGCCTTGGCGGGATTTTCAGGGGGTATGCGCCAGCGCTTTGGTATTGCTCAGGCCCTGATCGGTGATCCACGCCTGATCATTGTCGATGAGCCTACGGCAGGCCTTGATCCGGAAGAACGAAATCGGTTCCTGAACCTCTTGGCCGAGATCGGCGAAAATGTCGTGGTCATCCTGTCGACCCATATTGTTGAAGATGTTGCCGACCTTTGCCCGTCGATGGCTATTTTGGCTGAAGGCCGGATCCTAAGCCAAGGCGCGCCCCTTGGTCTGATTGAGAGCCTCAAGGGGCGGGTTTGGAAAAAGACCATCAATCGCCAAAACCTTGAGGCGGTCCGAAAGGATCATGAGGTGATCTCAACACGGCTTTTTGCGGGGGCGACGGTCGTGCACGTCCTAGCCGATACCCCGCCAGGAGACGGTTTTGAACCGGTCTTGGGTGGGTTGGAGGATGTTTACTTCTCCGTCCTATCTGCTTCGCGCCGCGTGGCTTGAACCGGGGGTCTGATCGATGTTCGGCAAGATTGCGACCTTTGAGTTTCGCTACCAGCTTAGACAGCCTCTGTTCTGGGTGGTGTTCATATTCTTTTTCCTTCTAACCTTTGGCTCGGTCACGATCGACCAGATCCAAATCGGGTCTGGAGGAAATGTTCATCGCAATTCGCCGTTCGCAATTGCCCAGACCCACCTAATCTTGTCGCTGTTCTACATGTTCGTGACAGCAGCCTTTGTGGCCAATGTGGTTGTTCGCGATGACGAAACCGGATTTGGCCCCATCATCCGGTCGACGAGGGTCACCAAAGCCAACTATCTCTTCGGCCGGTTTAGTGGAGGCGTCGCCGCCGCCGCAGTGGCCTATCTAAGCGTTCCACTGGCTTTCTTCCTGGGCTCATTAATGCCTTGGGTAGACGGGGAAACCTTGGGACCCAACCGGTTACAGGACTATGGCTTTGCCTATGGGGTCTTGGCCCTTCCCGCGCTCCTTTTAACCAGTGCTGTGTTCTTTTCTGTCGCGACCATCACGCGGTCGATGATGGCGACCTATGTCGGTGTTGTCGCGTTCTTCGTTATCTATTTGACGTCCATGACCTTGCTGGACAAGCCGCAGTTCGAGCAGGGTTCAGCCCTGTTTGAGCCCTTTGGATTGGCGGCCTATGGGCTTGCGACCAAATATTGGACCGCGGCGGACCGCAATCTCTTAACCCCGGCCTTCAGCGGACTCTTAATGTGGAACAGGCTCTTTAGCCTTGCCCTATCGGCAGGCTTTTTGGCCCTAGCCTATAGTCTTTTTCGGTTTGAAGCCCCCGCTGCTCGGCGGCCGAAAGGGGGGCAAGCGGAGAGGGCCAACGATCCGGCCCCACCGGCTCGCAGCGGCGCGCTACCAGTCCCAAAATATGATGCTCAGTCACGCTGGACCCTGCTCTTGGTTCGAACCCGCTTGGAACTCAGCCAAGTCTTTCTAAGCCCGGCCTATATCGTGCTTTTGGCGCTCGGCGTGGTCAATGCCGGGGCGTCACTTTGGTATGCCAATGACCTCTATGGCGGGACCATCTATCCCGTCACACGGGTGATGATCTCAACACTCGAAAACGCCTTCAGCATCATCCCAATCATTGTCGCGATCTATTATGCGGGCGAGCTGGTCTGGCGCGAACGCGACCGGCGCACCCATGAGATTATTGACGCCACGCCGATCCCGGACTGGGCCTTCTTTGTCCCCAAGACCCTCGCCATAACCCTAGTGCTGATATCGACCTTAGCTGTTGGCGTAATGACCGCCGTCGCCTTGCAGGCAATCAAGGGCTATTTCAGTTTTGAGGTTGGGAAATATCTGCTGTGGCTGGTTCTTCCAGACGCGGTGAGTTTCCTTCTGATCGCAATTCTAGCGGTCTTTTTGCAGACCCTATCGCCCCAGAAGTTTGTCGGCTGGGGCCTGATGGTGCTCTATTTGATCTCCAGACAGGTCATGGGCAGTTTGGGTTGGGAGCATCTGCTCTATCGCTATGGGGCCGCACCTTACGTGCCCCTGTCGGATATGAATGGACAAGGCCAGTTCTGGATCGCCAATGCCTGGCTGCGCCTCTACTGGACCGCCTTTGCTCTCGTTCTTTGTGTGCTGTCCCATACCCTGTGGCGGCGGGGGGTGGATACACGTCTCGTGCCGAGGCTTCGGCGTCTTGGCGCGCGCCTGAAGGGGGCTCCCGGGATTATTCTGGGCACCGCTTTGACGGTGTTTGTCGCGACGGGAAGCTATATTTTTACCAATACGAACATCTGGAACAGCTACCGCACGCACCTAGACGATGAAAAGTGGCAGGCCGCTTACGAAAAGGACCTACTGCCGTTTGAAAAGGTCGCGCAGCCGCGGATCTTTGATGTGACCCTCGATGTGGATATTCACCCCCATCAGAATCGCTTGGTGACCAATGGCGTCTATCGGTTCGAAAACCGCACAAATGCGCCTTTGCGTGAAATGCATGTGCAGTTTATTCGCGACCTTAAGGTCGATGCGCTCGCCATTGAGGGCGCTCGGCCCAAAAAGACCTACGATCAGTACAATTATCGGATTTTCAGTTTCGACACGCCCCTTCAACCGGGTGAAAGACGTAGCCTGTCCTTCACAACCACCTTGGAGCAAAAGGGTTTTAAAAATAGCGGTGTGGAGACCAGCCTTGTCGACAATGGCACCTTCATTAATGATCAGGAAATAGCGCCTGGATTCGGGGTCAGCCGAGCGCCACTCCTGACCGATCGCAGCAAACGGCGAAAATATGGTCTGCCCTCTGAGTTGCGGATGGCCAAACTCGGCGATGCCGCGTCGCGGGGTTATCACTATCTGCGCCATGATTCTGATTGGGTCCAAGCCGACATCACGGTCACGACCGATGCTGACCAAACCCCTATCGCGCCCGGCTATCGGGTGTCGGAAAAGCTATCTGAGGGTCGGCGCACGGTTCGGTTTAAGACCGAAGCCCCCATCTTGCAATTTTTCTCGATCCAATCGGCCCGTTATCAGGTCAAGTCGCAAACCTATCGGGGCGTCGATCTGGCGATCTATTATGATGCGCAACATCCCTGGAACATTGACCGGATGATGCGAGCCATGACGCTCTCGCTGGACTATTATCAGGCCCAATTTGGTCCCTATCAGTTTAGACAGGCGCGGATCCTAGAATTTCCGGACTATGCGCAATTTGCGCAGTCCTTTGCCAACACGATCCCCTATTCCGAAGGCCTAGGCTTCATTGCCAACTATAAGGACCCCGAAAAGATTGACCTCGTCACCTATGTGACGGCCCACGAGTTAGCGCACCAATGGTGGGCCCACCAGATCATTGGAGCGGATCAACAGGGCTCCACGGTTCTGTCCGAAACCTTGGCGCAATATTCGGCCCTCATGGTTATGGAAAAGCTCTATGGCCCGGAGAAAATTCGCAAGTTCCTCAAATATGAACTCGATAACTATCTGCGCAGCCGCGGCGCAGAGGCCATCGAAGAACTGCCTTTGATCCGCGTGGAAAACCAGCCCTATATCCACTATCGCAAGGGCGCTCTGGTCATGTACCGCCTGAAGGACGAGATCGGGGAGGCAGCCATCAACCGCGCCCTTCGCTCAATTCTGTCCAAATATGCCTTTAAGGCCGCGCCCTATCCGACGTCGCTTGATCTTGTGGCGGCCGTGCGGGCCGAGGTTCCAGCAGATAAACAGGATCTAATCACGGACCTGTTTGAGAAGATCACCGTCTTTGACGTCAAGACCACAAAGGCCGTCGCCGCAAAGCGCAAGGACGGTCAATATGATCTCGCCCTTACCGTCGACGCTAAAAAGTTCAATGCCGATGGGCAGGGCAAGGAAACAGCGGTTCCTATGGCCGAAGCGGTGGATGTCGGGCTCTTTATGGTCAAGCCAGAGGACAAGGATTTTGATCGATCAAAAGTACTGGCCTTTAAGTCCATCCCCTTGCGGTCGGGCGTTCAGACCATAGTCCTAACGGTTCCGAGCTTGCCAAAATTCGCCGGCGTCGACCCTTACGCCAAGCTGATCGATCGAAATGCGGACGATAATCTTACTTCTGTGAGCAAATCGGACTGATCTGGTGTGTGCCATGCGCTATTTGCCGCAAGTCTAGATGGCGGTGATCGCTTGGCACAGCCCTAGAACGGGTAATAGGGTGTCCCTATATTTCTTGAAGAGTGGTGTACCCGATATTGGCATCATGCGCCTTGCCTTGCGGCTTGGCATTTTAAATGAGGGTCGACATGTCCGCTGAACCAGATGCCACAATACCGCCATCCAGCGCGCCAAAGGGTGCCCACAAGGCTGACGCTTCAACCGGGCCTGTTACTGAGGCGGCTGTCGCAGACCTGATCAACCGGGTTGAAGCCGTGTTTCGTGAGGGCTTGAAGGCGCTTGGGGCGCAGTCCAAGCCCCTGATCGACAATGCCGAGGACCAACTCGAAGCGGCTCAGAAGGCTGTTTCAGATCAGGTTCGAAATCGACCCCTGACCGCGACGGCGATGGCCTTAGGGGTCGGTGTCGTCATTGGCCTGCTCTTGAGCACTGGACGGCGCAGATGATCCGAAAGACGGTCATTCAGACCCTCACAACCGCCACAGTCGTCGCCGTCTGCGCGGGCATCAGCCTCGTGGCGGCCGCTTTTGGTCTCTTTGTGCTGTTACGCAGCCTTTGCGGTGAGGTCATGGCCTATGCCATCGTTGCGTGTCTGTTTGCGCTGGTGGCGCTTATCGTTGCACTTGTGGCCAGTCGACCTGCGGCGGCCGAGAAACGCCCGGTTCAGGCCTTGCCAGAAACTTCGCCCATCTTGGCAACCCTAATGGCCGTCGTGCGCGATAAGCCCTTGGTCAGCGCAGCCGTTGCAGCGGTTGCAGGGATCATCGCTGTGCGTAATCCTCAGATGATCTCAAGTTTGATCGCAGCCTTTTTTGCGGACACTGATCCTAAAGACTAAAGCCGATCACGCAGCGCATACCAGCTCAAGCCTGCGACCAGCGCGGGCCAACGCAAGAATTTCCCTCCTGGAAAGGGTGGGGTGGGCATGCGCGATAGCAGATCAAGACCGGACATCTCGCCAAGGCTCGTTTCGGCCAATAGCTTGCCAAAATAGGGCGCGAGCATCACGCCCTGGCCACTATAGCCCGCAGCGGTGACCACACCGGGCGCGAGGGCCCTGACATAGGGCGTTCGGTTCAGGGTGATACCGAGGCTGCCGCCCCAAGCATGGGTGATTGGCACGCCGGCGAGCCTTGGATAGACCTTCAACATGTGCTGGCGCACAAATCTCGCAAGGTCTGAGGGAAATCCGGGCAAATAGTTCTCGCCGCCACCGAACAGCAACCGCCCATCGGGGGATTTGCGAAAATAGTTTACGACAAAGCGGCTGTCGGCAACGGCCGCGTCGCTACGAATGATCTCGTCGGCAAGCTCGCCCAAGGGCGCGGTTGCCAAGATGAAGTTGTTGATTGGCATGACCCGGGCATCGATGGAGGGGGATAGCCCATCAATATAGCCGTCACCGGTCAAGATCAGCCTTTGGCAAATCACCGTGCCTTGCTGGGTGCTGACCTCCATACCTCGAGCGGTCTTGCGCCAAGACAGGGCCCGCGAGCGTTCGAAAATCTGCGCGCCGCTAATTAAAGCGGCACGCCCTAATCCAAGGGCGAAGTTGAGCGGATGAAGATGTCCGCCGCCTTCATCGATTGTTCCCCCAAAATAGGTCTCGCAACCCAGCTCGTGGGCCAGTGCGTCCCTATTGATCAGGCGGATCTGGTCGTAGCCGTAGCGGCTCGCCATATGGTCACGCCAAGCGCGGTCGTGGTCCTCGCCGATCGGTCTATGGCGCGCTTCGATCAGTCCGGGCTTGAGATCACAGGCGATGGCATATTGCGCAATCAGCCCATGCAGATGGGCCTTGGCGTCCTGCGCAAGGGTCCATAAGGCCATGGCATCATCAGGTCCGACCGTTTTTTCAAGCCAATATTGATCACGCCTTTGACCCGTATGGATCTGGCCACCATTGCGACCCGACGCGCCGGAACCGACCTGCGCCTCCTCCAAGACAATCGTGGGAACCCCTTGTTCGGCCAGACGTAGGGCTGCGCCCAGTCCGGTATAGCCCGCACCGATGATGCAGACCTCTGTGCGGTGTTCGCCTTTCAAGGACGCAAGGTCCGGGAAGGGGTTTGCCGTTTGAGCGTACCAAGAGGTCGTCGGATGGCCTTGGTTGCGCGCTGCCATAGCGACTAGACGTTGAGCAGCAGGAATTCCCGCTCCCAAGGACTAACGGTGCGCATGAAGGCGTCATATTCGGCGAGCTTGACCCGCGAATAGGCGTCAATGAAGCTGCCGCCCAGAATCTCGCGCAGCGGAACGCAGGAGCTTAGAAATTCCACCGACTCAATCAGGCTGCGCGGCAGTTCAACGCCGCGAAGATTGGCGTCTGTATCCACCGGCGGCTCAGGCTTGAGGGCTGAGACCATGCCCAAATAGCCCGCGCCCAGAACGGCCGCTATGGCCAGATAGGGATTGGCATCGGAGGAGGGGACCCGGTTTTCGACCCGCCGGTTGGCGGCGTCCGATGGCGGAATGCGAAGGCCCGCCGTGCGGTTATCATAGCCCCATTGGGTATTAACCGGCGCGCCGGATTCTTTGCTGATCCGGCGGTAGGAATTCACATAGGGTGCCAAGATGGCCATGATTGCAGGCATGTAGCGCTGCTGACCGGCGATGAAACTATAGAATAGCTCCGTTGGTCCATCTGTGCCGGGGTCAGAAAAGAGGTTCTGGCCCGTGATGGGATCAATGATCGACTGGTGAATATGCATCGCCGAGCCGGGCTCAGAGGCCATCGGTTTGGCCATGAAGGTGGCATAGATCTCGTGCTCCATCGCCGCTTCACGGATGGTGCGTTTGAACATGAAAACCTGATCGGCCAATTCCAACGCGTTGCCGTGCCGCAGATTGATCTCCATCTGGGCAACACCGCTCTCGTGGATCAGGGTGTCGATCTCTAGGCCTTGGCGTTCGGAATATTCGTACATGTCCTCGAACAGGGCATCGAACTCATTGACCGCTGAGATCGAATAGCCCTGACGTCCCGTCTCAGGGCGTCCAGATCGGCCCGTTGGCGGTTTGAGCGGATAGTCGGGGTCGACATTCTTTTCGACCAGATAAAATTCAAGCTCTGGCGCGACAACCGGCTCCCATCCTTTGGCGCGGTAGAGCGACAGCACCCGGCGCAAGACTTGGCGCGGGCTCTCATCGACGGGACGACCATCAGGATGAAAGGCGTCATGAATGACCTGCGCCGTTGGGTCTTGCGCCCAAGGCACGCTGGCGAGGGTCGCAAAGTCGGGGACAAGGAAAATATCCGTATCGGCCTGAACCGCGCCAATCAGACCTTCAAGGTCTGGAAAATCGCCGGTGATGGTCTGATAGAAGACCGACATCGGCAGGTTCATGGTGCCGCCATTGAGGAACTTACGCACCGGCATGATCTTGCCGCGCGCCACACCGGCTAGGTCAGGCACGAAACATTCGATCTCTTCGATATTTTGACGGGCAAACCATTGGGTTGCCTCTTCAATAGACGCGACTCCGCGCGCGGTCGCGGGGGCAGACTTTCGCTGTTTTGATTTGGGTTTCATGACACTTTATGGGTTTCAACCGTCAGCCTAACCCAAGGTCGCGGCTTTCGCAAACCGCGAGCCCCACTTGAACTGCGTCACCTTAACCTGTGTTGCGCAAGGCCGCCGCAATGCCATTGAGAGTTAATTGAATGCCAAGCTGAACGGCCTCGCTGTTTTCGCCTCGCCGACGCCGAGACAAGAGCTCGATCTGCAATCGGTTAAGCGGATCAAGGCAGGGCTTTGACAGGGCAATAGAGGCAGCAAGGTCCGGCTGGCTTTGCAACAGGCTTGTCGTGCCTCGAACCTTGAGGATCAGATCCTCTGTCGCCTTCCATTCCCTATGGATCGTCTCATAGATCCGTTCGGCATGGGCGCGATCTGGGGCAAGACCGGCATAGGCGCTGGCCATGGCCATATCACTTTGGGCTAAGGCGATTTCCATATTGGCCAGAAAAGTGTCCAAAAACCCCCAGCCCTGAGCCATTTCGCTCAGTTGGCTGATGCTGATGTTGGCGGCCCTGACCCCCGAGGTAAAGCCGTACCATCCCGGCAGCATGAACCGAGACTGGGACCAGCTAAAGACCCAGGGAATGGCGCGCAGGTCTTCAATCCGGCCCGATTTGGTGCGTGAGGCGGGCCGACTGCCGATCTTTAGGTCAATGATTTCGGAAATCGGCGTGGCTGTACGGAAAAAGCCTGCAAAGGCCGGATCGCGATAGACCAGATCCTGATAGGCTTCGCAGGAGGCATCGGTAATGGCGCTCATGGCCGGGCCAAACCTTGCATCCAGTGCTTTAGAGGTCGTGTCGCCCTCTTGGCGCAAGGTGGCGAGGAAGACGGCGGCGCAGGCACTGTCCAAGGATTTGCGCGCCGAAACCTCATCACCAAATTTGCGCGCGATCATCTCACCCTGTTCGGTGACCCGCATGCGCCCGCGCACCGTTCCGGCGGGCTGGGCAAGGATGGCGGCAAAGCTCGAGCCGCCGCCGCGTCCGACCGATCCGCCCCGGCCGTGAAACAGCTGCAGACCCACGCCCTGCTGGTCGCAGACCTTGAGAATGTCGGACGATGACCGATGCAGCGACCAACGCGAGGCGGTGTAGCCCCCGTCCTTATTGCTGTCCGAATAGCCCAACATCACCTCTTGGGTCGCTTTTGGTCCAAGGAGGGACCGCGTAATGGGCAGTTTGAGCCAGCGCTCAATGATAGCGGGGGCCGCTTCGAGGTCGCCAATGGTTTCAAAGAGGGGCGCGACGCCAAGCATTGACCTTGGCGCGGCACCGCCAAAGACAAGGCCCGCCTGTTTGAGCAGGACCAAGGGTTCAAGGATGTCGGAAACGGATGCGGCCTTAGACACCACATAGGCACCGATGGCCTCTGGACCATAGGCGGACACGGTCTCGGCCGCTGCGTCCAATATCCGAAGCTCACGCTTGGTTTCGGCTGAATAGGACGCAAAGGGCCAGCGCAGGACGCGCTCGTCCGAGAGCTGTTCAATCAGAAGCTCGATCCTTTGATCCTCTGAAAGCCCAAGATAGTCGATCGGTGTTGGGGATTGGGCAAAGAGATCAGCCATCACCCGTTCATGGACATCGGAATTTTGGCGAAGATCGAGCGACAGGAGGTGAAAGCCGCAGCAACGCACAATCTGCAGCAAGACCTTCAGGGTGGTTCCCACCAACCGCTCACCGCCATGGGCAATCAGGCTGTCACGAATGACCGACAGATCATGGACCAGTTCGGAAACGGCGCCGTAGGCTTGAGCCTGGGCGGCGGCTTTGGGAGCACCGACAGGAGAGGCCTTTAGTCGCTCAGCGGTGGCCAGAACTCGGTCGTGAATATAGGTCAGGGCCCGGCGATAGGGCTCGTCGGCGCGGTGAACCGAATGTTGTGCCGATCGCCTTGCCAATTCCATGACCTCGTCCGAGACCGGAGCCAAGGTGACCGACAGGGTCAGCTCTGATTCGAGCTGATCTAACTGATCAAGATACCAGGCGAAGATGACTTGGCCCTGTTCGGCCAGAGCCAGCTTTAAGGTCACATCGTCGACATGGGGATGGCCATCGCGGTCGCCGCCAATCCAAGACCCCAAGCCAACCACGAGAGGGAAGGGCGCCTGCTCCGGCAAGTCGCGGTCCCAATCGCCATAGAGCCGAACCAGTGCCGGCAAAATCGCCCGCCGAACAAAGCCCAACGTATTATCGATCTCATCACTGACCGTAATCCGGTCAGGGCGATGGAGCCGCGTCTTCCAAAGCAGGGCGACGGCGCGGAAAAGTTCATCCTGCGTCCAAAGATCCAGCGTGCGCGGCAGGCTATGGCGGCGCAGGGCCAAGATCCGGGCGACCTCAAACTCGCGGTCGACCACGGAAGCGCGGCGCATCTCTGTGGGATGGGCGGTCAGGACGGGGGTTAGGCGCATCTCGTCCAACACCGACTGGATGTCGGCTTCCGATACGCCTTCACGCTCTTTAAGGGCTATGGCCCCGGTTAAGGTGGCAGGAAGGCCGCCCGACTGCCCATCATCCAATTGGCGACGCCCTGCCACATCTTCGGCAATATTGGTCAGGGTCGATAGGCAGGCCAAGGCCCGAACAAGATAGACGGCTTCATCTGCCGAAAGGCTCGACAGGTCACCGGCCTGGTTGTCGGCATCCCTTGCCTTTTGGACACCCTGCTGACGGGCGTCGCCGTCCAGATAGGCGAGGGCCTCATTGAACAGGCGCTCGAGAAGCCGGACGTTTTGCGCCACCCGGCGCGTGGTCGACTCATCGAAGGTCATCCTATTGCTCTCCTGTCAGCTTTCGCGCAGCTTAGCGTAAATCATGTAAAAACCCTTGAACGGGTCAATAGTGGCGTTACCGACGGGAGATTATGACGATGGAAGAGCTTTGGCGCTTGGGAGAAGAGGCCGGTCAGCGGCTTAAGGATCGCAAACAAACCATTGCGGTCGCCGAATCCTCTTCGGGCGGTCTCCTATCGGCAGCCCTATTGGCGGTTCCAGGCGCTTCGGCCTATTTCCTCAGCGGCGCCGTGGTCTATACCGGCCGCGCGCGGCGCAAGCTGATGGCCCTCGAAGCCGATGCGGTGGAAGGGATGCGCTCGTCCAGTGAGCCCTATGCCCTATTGCTGGCTCGAACCGCTAAGGAGCGGTTTCGTACCGATTGGGGTCTGTCAGAAACAGGGGCGGCCGGTCCAACCGGAAACCCTTACGGTGATGCGGCGGGCCATAGCTGTATCGCGGTTAGCGGACCAATAGAGCGGGTCTTAACTCTTGAGACCGCAAGCCCAGATCGGCGCGCTAATATGCAGGCCTTTGCCGAAGAAGCCTTGCGGGCCCTCATCGCCGCCTTGGATGCCCAGGGCTAGGGTTAGGCCGCATATTGACCTGCGGGCCGGTCAAGAACCCGCAGGATTTCGCCTTCGCGTTCATTCCAGATGATGCTGACCCCTAGGGCGCGGTCCAACTGGTTGCCGAGCGCCGATCGGACCTGAATATCGCCAAGCCGCTTGGGACTGATCCGCATGAGCGTGCGCCCACAGCCCAGATCTTCATGAAGATCGGCATGGCGCAAGACCGCGTCAATGATCGCGCCGGTTAGGGGAGCCCTGACGGAGGTAGCCGCCTTGGCGGGGCGGTAGGTCGAGGCGAAGCGCTTATAGGGGGCCATGGGGAGCTTTCTTGAGGTCACGAGGTTCGGTATTGACCTTATGGCCGTTATATGCGTCAAATTCGGACGTATCATCTGGAGTTCCCCATGCGACACGATAAGGCCCAGAGGCTCTTGACCCTCGCCCGAATGCTGGCTGGAACCGCCGAAGGCTTGACCCTTGATGAGATGGCCTCCCGGTTAGAGGTCGGGCGGCGCACGGTGGAACGTATGCGTGATGCCGTGCGCGAAGTGTTCCCGCAGATGGAAGATATTGACGACCCACCAACCCGCCGCTTTCGCATTCCCTCTGGCCTAGACGGTCTTTTTCAAGCCCCGACAGCCGAAGAGCTGGCGGCCCTTAGGACCGCTTCGGAAGCGCTCAGCAGTTCTGGCGCTCAAAATCGTGCTGGTGCCCTGAACACGTTGGAAGCCAAACTGATGGCGTCGATGCGCCCCGGTGTACGCCGTCGTCTAGCGCCCGATGTTGAAGCCCTGCTTCAGGCCGAAACCATCGCGGTGCAGGCTGGTCCGCGACCCTTTGAAGAGGATGATGTTCTGGCGAGGGTGCGCGAGGCCATCAAGTCCATGCGCGCCCTTCGGCTTCGATATGATGGCGGCAGCACGCCGGGGCGAATGCGCGATGTGGTACCTTTTGGTCTTTTGTTTGGCCGCAGCAACTATCTGGTTGCCGCTGAGTTGGTCCCGGGTCAAGCCGTCGGGCTGCCGCGCAATTGGCGGCTCGACCGCATGGGTCAGATCGAGGTCCTTGATGTTCCCGCCAGCCCGCCCGAAGACTTTTCGTTGCAGGACTATGCCGATCAGAGCTTTGGCATCTATCAGGATGATGTGGAGGATGTGGTTCTCAAGATCCTGCCCCATGGCGCTGAGGATGCGTTGCGTTGGCGCTTTCATAGCCACCAGAGCGTGACCCAGAATCCTGATGGTTCGGTGACCATCGCCTTTCGGGCCAGCGGTATGACCGAACTGTCTTGGCACCTGTTCAGCTGGGGCGACAAGATCCGGATCCTTGCGCCCGACCGTCTAAGATCGGTTCTGGCCGAGCAGCTGAAATTGGCGGCGCTCGCCTTGACGCCGGACGGGGGCGTCCGAAATTGACGTAAGGTACCTTCAAAAGGGAATTCGTTCACACGGAGACCCGATCATGTTCGACCTTACCCTTAACCGTCCCAGCCTTTCGTCCGACCTTTTGGGCCTTAGCGGCGCCCTCTATCGTGTTTTGCGTTATGGGGTGGTGTTGCTGGTTTGGCTGGGCCTCTTTGCCATCCGGCCTCGTCTAGCCATCAGCGCCTTCAAAAATCGGCGGCTTGCATCACCCATTCCAAGGATGCGCCGCCGCCACACCATTGGCCATTGAGGCTGGCCTATCCTATAGCTGCTTTGGCCCATGACCGAGGTCACCGGTTCAAGCATCAAGGACCTATCTATGAAACGCCCCTTAGCCGGTGTCCGTATCCTCGCCGTTGAGCTCTATGGGGCGGGGCCCTATGGCACGCAATTGCTGGCTGAGCTTGGCGCTGAGGTCGTTAAGATCGAGGCCCCTTCGATGGGCGGAGATGTGAGCCGCTCTGTTGGACCCTATTTTCTGGGCGAGGGCGACACGGCCTTCTTTCAAACCTTCTCACGGTCAAAGTCTTCTCTTGCGCTAGAGCTCAAGACCCCAGAGGGCCGGGCGATCTTTGAAAAGCTCGTCGCGGGCGCCGATGCCGTCGTCAATAATCTGCGCGGCGATAAGCCGGGCAAGCTCGGTCTGACCTACGATGATCTAAAGACGATCAAGCCGTCGATCGTTTGTGCCCATCTGTCGGCCTATGGCCGCAACAATAGCCGGGCGAATTGGCCGGGCTATGACTATCTGATGCAGGCTGAAAGCGGGATGATGAGCTTGACCGGCGAGCCGGATGCGCCGCCAACCCGGCTTGGCCTATCGATGGTCGATTTCATGACGGGATCGGTCTTTGCCCTTGGCATTGTTTCGGCGATCTTGAGCGCACGCAGCACGGGTGAAGGCTGTGATGTTGATGTATCCCTGTTCGATGTTGCCCTTCACCAGACATCCTATCCGGCCGTTTGGGCGATGAATGAGGGCTATGAGCCCGAGCGCCTGCCGCGCGGCGCTCACCCATCCATAGCGCCGTCACAACTGGTCAAGACTGCCGATGGCTGGGGTCTATTAATGTGCCAAACACCAAAATTTTGGGACCTGTTCTGCACGCTAACGGGACGGATGGATCTGGCCGCGGATCCACGATTTGCCGACATTCCGGCTCGCCGCGCCCACTTGGCTGACCTGACCAATGCCCTAGACGAGATCTTTATGACCCGAAAGGCTCAGGACTGGAGCGATCTCTTTGCCGGTCAGGTGCCTTTTGCACCGGTCAAGGACCTCAAATCGGCCTTGGAAAACCCCTTTGTGGCTGAGGTGGGTATGAGAGACATTGTCGCCCACCCCGCCAAGCCGGAGGGCCTGCACATGTTGGCCAGTCCAGTAATGATCAACGGCCAAAGGATGGCTGGCCACCGGGCCCCGACCTTGGGGGAGCAGACTGAGGCTATTTTATCAGCGCTTTTTGACGATGATGAAAATAGAACCCCGCCGCTGTGACGAGGATTGCCCCGATGATGCTGGTGCCATAGGCCGCTTGAATAAAGAACTGCAGCCAGTCGAGCGTGACGCCCCCAAAATTGCGCCAGAGCAGGAGCGCAACGCTTCCGGCATAGCCCGATGAGTCGGCCACATAGATCAAAAATCCCGCCGTTCCGACCTGTCCGCTCACCGCCACCAGACGGTCGAACAGCATGGCGTTGAACGGCGTATAGCTCATATAGAGCCCCGCTCCGGCGAGGATCATCCAGGTGAGCGGGGACAGAAGTCCCGATTGGAAGGCCAAGGTCGACAGGCCTAGCAGGAGAAAGCCTCCCACAACAACGCCGTGGATGACCAAAAGCGCCTTTAGATTATCGCGCACCGTCATGACCGCCGCCAAGGCCGCGAGTGAGATCACAGCGACGGGCACCTCGCTGGCGGTAAAGACGCTGGCGGTCTTGCCAAAGCCCAGCGCCGTCCAGATTTCAGCCGCGAAATTATCTCTAAAATCGCGAAAGGCCGTCAGCATCACATAGGCCAGGACGAGCAAGATGAGGCCGGGTGCATATCGCCTGAGAAAGGCTGACCGTTCTGCCCCGTTCATCGGCGCGCGGGTCGTGCGCTGGGCCTCGTCTTCCGCAGACGGCGGCGGTAGCAAGCTTAAGATCCAGACCGATACGGCTAAAAGCGGCATGAACACCAAGCCCACGGCGGCTGGCATCCAAAAGGCGCTGACATGGCCTGAGGTCATCATCAGCACGCCGATGGATTTGACGACGCCCGAGGACAGGATGAAGCTGGAACAGAGCATCGCGCCTAGGACTTCTGAGACACGACGACCTTCCATGAACCCAAAGACCAAGCCGAAGATCATCCCAAGCGGCAAGCCATTGAAGAACAGGGCAGCCACGTTCCACGGCGCGGGGACGAGGGCAAAGGCCACCAAGGCCAGCCATGACAGCCCAATCAGGACCAAGATTGCACCCGCGCGGCGCAAGGGGTCCATCTCTGCAATGACCTTGATACCGATCAATTTGGATAGGGCGTAACCGGCCACCTGCGCCAAGACCAGCGCGATCTTGTAATCGAGAACGAAGGTCCAGCCGTCAACCGCCTCGAATGTTGCGGCCGAGAAGGGCTTGCGAAAGGCATACATGGAAAAATAGGCGCAAAAGCCTGCCAGCCCGGCAATGAGGGTAAAGACAATAGGATTGGCTCGAACCAGGCTGCGCCTAATCTTGTCGTTCAAGGTGAGGGTGGTCAAGGCGAGGTCTCCGGCAAAGTCTTGGGCTAGCAGCTTGAACCGATGGGCTTGCGCAACCCTTTTGTTTTGATTCCATGACAGGCGCGCGGCAGTAGGATTAGGTTTGTCACAGATCTAAGCTAAAAACATCGCCTTAAGAATCGTCCCATCCTTTCGTTTGGAAATCCATCCCTATGCCGCGTTCCTATGATCTTGCAGTGGTGGGCGCAGGCATTGTTGGATTGGCCACGGCCTTAGCGGCGGCAAGGCGCGGAAAACGGGTCGTTGTCATTGATCGCGATGCCCAGGCCAATGGGGCCTCTGTCCGAAATTTTGGGTTCATCACCATAACCGGACAGGAACGCGGCGATATGTGGGCTCGGGCCAAACGCTCCCGCGATGTTTGGGTCGAGGTGGCTGAGGCCGCTGGGATTGACCTGATCCATCGCGGTCTGGTCATGGCGGTCCGTCGTCCTGAAAGCATGGACCTGCTTGATGCCTTTCTTGAGACCGAAATGGGTGAGGGCTGTGAGATCTTGGACGCAAAAGCGCTCAAGGCCAATCATGGCTATCTGGCCGGGTCCGAGCTTCTGGGCGGACTTTGGAGTCCCCATGAGGTGCGGGTCGAATCGCGCCAAGCCATTCCCGCCGTCGCCGCATGGCTCGCTGACCATCACGGCGTCACCTTCATGCGCCAAACCGCTGTGGTGGGCGTTGAAACCGGCAAGGTCGTCACGACCAAAGGGGTGATTGAGGCCGATTGCGTGGCGGTCTGTCCTGGCGACGATTTGATCAGTCTCTTTCCAGAGCAGGTTGCAGCCTACGGGGTTACCCGATGCAAACTCCAGATGCTTCGACTGGCAGATCCCGGCTTTCGGCTCTGGGGCGCGGTCATGTCCGATTTGGGCCTTGTGCGTTATGCGGGCTACGGTGCCTTGCCTCTGGCTCACGCTGTGCGCGCTAGGCTTGAGGCCGAGCAGGCCGCCCATTTGGCCAATGGTATTCACCTAATCGTGGTGCAGAGCGCCGATGGCAGTTTGGTTGTCGGTGACAGCCACCACTATGGCCCAACGCCAGATCCCTTCGCCTCTGAGGCCGTCGATCAGTTGATCCTTGATGAATATGAGGCTGTGTTTGGTCTTAGCGCACCGCCTGTTCAGGAGCGCTGGACGGGAACCTACGCGTCGGCATCGGACCGCACCGTGCTGATTGACCAGCCGTGCCAAGATGTACGTCTCGTCATGGTCACGACCGGGGCGGGGGCTTCCACCGGCTTTGCCTTGGGCGAAGAGGTGGTCAATGAATTATTTGGCAAGGATAAGGCCCCATGAGCCCGCAAGGTTTGAACGACTTTGATCTGGTGATCTTTGACTGGGCCGGGACCATGGTCGACTTTGGTTGCCGGGCCCCGATTGAGGCCTTGGTCACGGCCTTTGCCCGCCGAGGCGTGGT